>NZ_JFYT01000025.1:0-520 GCF_000632165.1 Delftia sp. RIT313
GCGGCTGGCAGGAATCGAACCCACGACCCCTTGGTTCGTAGCCAAGTACTCTATCCAGCTGAGCTACAGCCGCCAAGCTTCGAATTATAGCGTGCTTTTTGAACGCTTACGGAAAACCATGAAAATATCGAAAAATAACCGTTGACCAGCGCCTGAACCATTGCCACGGCCTCTGTGCGGGCCTGTGCGGGCGCCTGAAACGAAAAAGCCTCAGAACTTTGCAGTTCTGAGGCTTGTCGTTTTGGTGCGGCTGGCAGGAATCGAACCCACGACCCCTTGGTTCGTAGCCAAGTACTCTATCCAGCTGAGCTACAGCCGCCAAGCTTCGAATTATAGCGTGCTTTTTGAACGCTTACGGAAAACCATGAAAATATCGAAAAATAACCGTTGACCAGCGCCTGAACCATTGCCACGGCCTCTGTGCGGGCCTGTGCGGGCGCCTGAAACGAAAAAGCCTCAGAACTTTGCAGTTCTGAGGCTTGTCGTTTTGGTGCGGCTGGCAGGAATCGAACCCACGACC
>NZ_JFYT01000026.1:0-349 GCF_000632165.1 Delftia sp. RIT313
TGAACGAGGAAGTCGAAGACGGGCTGCTCAAGGAGCGGCTGGGCCAGGTACTGCCCGACTACATGGTGCCTTCGGCCATCGTGGTGCTGGATGCCCTGCCGCTGACGGCCAATGGCAAGGTGGACCGCAAGGCGCTGCCCGAGCCGGAGACGGCGGGGGCACAGGAATACGAGGCGCCGCAGGGCGAACTGGAAGAGGCGCTGGCGCGCATCTGGGCCGAGGTGCTGGGCGTGCAGCGCGTGGGGCGCCATGACAGTTTCTTCGAACTGGGCGGTCATTCGTTGCTGGCCCTGAAGCTGCTCGAACGCATGCGCGCCAGGGGGCTGGCGGCCCAGGTGCGCAGCCTGTT
>NZ_JFYT01000027.1:0-331 GCF_000632165.1 Delftia sp. RIT313
CCTTGCCGCTGGCCTGCAAGGTGGCCCAGGCCCATGAGGTTGAAGTCGGTGTGCCGCCAGTGGGCGTGGACCTGGGCCGCCCAGTTGTCCTGGGTGTTCGTCTGGCCCGGAGCGCTGGGTGCTGGCAGGCGGTTGCCTGCAGGGTCGATCTGCCAGCGGGTGGTGATCTGGGGGTCCTGGCTGTCGGTGGCCGCTCTGAGGCGCCCGGCGCTGTCGTAGCCGTAGCGCAGCAGCTGCGCGGCCTGGCCCGGGGCGCCGGCCTGTTCGATGGCAACGAGCTGGCCCAGGCTGTCGTAGTGGTAGCGGCGGCCGAGGATCTGGCCTATGAGGG
>NZ_JFYT01000028.1:0-118445 GCF_000632165.1 Delftia sp. RIT313
GCTGCCGGGGAGGCTGGGCGTGACTCCGCCACCCGCGCCCGTGGACCCGGCCAAGCCGCCTGCCAAGCCCGAAAACAAGGCCGATGGCAAGAGCTCGGCCGATCCGCTGGGTGACCTGGTCAAGTCGCGCTCCGCCGCCGCCGAGAAGGCGGAAAAGGCAGAAAAGGCCGACGCCGCCTTCAACTACTTCGTGCAGGCCGGCGCCTTCCGCAGCCAGGGCGATGCCGATGCGCAGCGCGCCAAGCTGGCCATGCTGGGGTGGGAGGCGCGCGTGAGCGAGCGCGAGCAAAACGGCATCACCATCTTCCGCGTGCGTGTGGGTCCGTTCACCAAGCGCGACGATGCCGAGCAGCTCAAGCAAAAGCTCGATGGCGCCGGGGTCGAGTCCACGCTGGTGCGCGCCGCACGCTGAAAGCGCGTTGCAACAAGAGCGCTGAACTTTTGGCGGGCCCCTGCCTCCTAACCTGCAGCATTGAACGAGGAGTTTGTTTTGATGAATCGCCGCGACTTTTCCCTGGCTGCCTCGGCAGCCGCTGCCAGCGCACTGACGCTGGGCACTTCCGCCGCCCAGGCCCAGGCCGCAGCGCCCAAGGAGGGCAAGGACTACATCAAGCTGGCCAAGCCCGCACCCACCAGCGCCGGCGCCGGCAAGGTCGAGGTGGTCGAGTTCTTCTGGTACAGCTGCCCGCACTGCAATGCGTTCGAGCCCACCTTTGCCGCCTGGAAGAACCAGGCGCCGGCCGACGTGGTCGTGCACCGCGTGCCCGTGGCCTTCAACGCCAGCTTCGTGCCCCAGCAAAAGCTCTACTACGCCTTCGAAGGCATGAACCTGCTGGACACCATGCATGCGCGCGCCTTCCACGCCATCCATGTGGAACGCAACCGTCTGGCCAAGGACGACGAGATCTTCGCCTGGGTGGGCAAGCAGGGCGTGGACGTGGCCAAGTTCAAGGAGGTCTACAACTCCTTCAGCGTCTCCAACCAGGTTCGCAAGGCCACCCAGCTGCAGCAGGACTATGACGTGGAAGGCGTGCCGGCCATGGGCGTGGCGGGCCGTTACTACACCGACGGCACCAAGGCCGGCAACATGACCAATGTGCTGCGCGTGGTCGATCAGCTGATCGCCACCAGCCGCAAGGGCTGAGGCCCGGGCCTCGGCCCAGCCAAGCCGCGACAGGCCCGCCATTGTGCGGGCCTGTCGCTTTTGGAAACCTCTTTTTGTGCCTTTGTGTCAGCGCTTTCCGTGCGCGTTGAAAGACGCCAGGAACGGTTGCGCGCGACACCCCCTACAATGGATGCAAGAAGCGTGCCCTCCATGAAACAACGACTTTCCTCCCTCCTGCTCGCCGCCGCCCTGGCGGCTTTCGCCGGTATGGCCCAGGCCGAAAAGGCCGACAGCACCAAGCCCATGAACATCGAGGCTGATGCGCTGCGCCATGACGAACTCAAGCAGACCAGCGTCTTCACTGGCAACGTGGTGATGACCAAGGGCACCATCGTGCTGCGCGGCGCCCAGCTCGATGTGCGGCAAGACCCTGAAGGCTTTCAGTACGGCGTGGTGACGGCCGAGGCGGGCAAGCGTGCCTTCTTCCGCCAAAAGCGCGATACCGTGCCGGGCCAGCCCGAGGAGTTCGTGGAAGGCGAGGGCGAGGTCATCGAATACGACGGCAAGGCCGACCTCGTGAAGTTCATCCGCCGCGGCGAACTGCGCCGCTATCGCGGCGGCCAGCTCAGCGACGAGATCACCGGCTCCATCATCGTCTACAACAACCTCACCGACGTGTTCACCGTTGACGGGCAAAAGACCAGCGGTGGCCAGCCCAGTTCCACGGCCGGCCAGGGCGGTCGCGTGCGCGCCGTGCTGGCGCCCAAGGAAGGCACGCCGGGCTCGCAGCCGCGCGCCCCCGCAGCGGGCACGCCGGGCACGTCCCTGCAGCCCAGCAACAGCCTGGACAGCCTCGGCGGTACCAAGCGATGAGCGGGCAAGCCGCAGCCCCGGCTGCCACTGCACGCGCCGACCAGGGCAGCAGCCTGCAGGCACGCCATCTGGCCAAGTCATACGGCAGCCGCAAGGTGGTCAAGGATGTGTCGCTGTCCGTGAAAAAGGGCGAGGTCGTGGGCCTGCTGGGCCCCAACGGCGCGGGCAAGACTACCTCGTTCTACATGATCGTGGGCCTGGTGCGCAGCGACGGCGGCGACATCTTCATCGACGGCCAGGCCGTGGGCAACATGCCCATCCACCAGCGCTCGCGCCTGGGCCTGTCCTACCTGCCGCAAGAGGCATCGATCTTCCGCAAGCTCAGCGTCGAGGACAACGTGCGCGCCGTGCTGGAGCTGCAAAGGGACGAGCAGGGCCGGCCGCTGGCGCGCAGCGTCATCGAGGAGCGCCTGACGGCGCTGCTGCAGGAATTGCGAGTGGACCATCTGCGCGCATCGCCAGCGCTGGCGCTGTCGGGCGGCGAACGCCGCCGCGTCGAGATCGCGCGCGCCCTGGCCACGCAGCCGCGCTTCATCCTGCTGGACGAGCCCTTTGCCGGCATCGACCCCATCGCCGTGATCGAGATCCAGCGCATCATCGGCTTTCTCAAGGCGCGCGGCATCGGCGTGCTGATCACCGACCACAACGTGCGCGAGACGCTGGGCATCTGCGACCATGCCTTCATCATCAGCGACGGCCACGTGCTCGCCCAGGGCACACCCGAGGAGATCGTGGACAACGCCGAAGTGCGGCGTGTCTACCTCGGCGAACACTTCCGGATGTAGCGCCATGCCCTGCCTGGCCCGTCTGCGAGACTGTCTGCGCGAAGGAGCTGCCGCTTGAAGCCCGGTCTGTCGCTGCGCGTCTCCCAGCATCTTTCGCTCACTCCCCAGCTGCAGCAGTCGATACAGCTGCTGCAGCTGTCCACGCTGGAGCTGGCGCAGGAAGTGGAGCAGATGCTGGGCGACAACCCCTTCCTGGAGCTGGCGAACGAGGAGGGCGATCACGATGCGGCTGCCGGCACCCGCGAGCCTGCCGCGCCCGGCGCCGAGGCCACGGAGTCCTTCCAGGAAAGCCGCGCAGACCAGTCTTCGGCGGCGGTGGAGTGGGAGCCCTCGTCGGACGCATCCTCCGGCGATGCCGTGGAGACTTCCGGCACGGCCGAGTCCCTGAGCTGGGAAGGCGACGGCCAGACCACCTCGGGCAACGATGACCGCGACTGGGGCAGCGATGCGCCCTCCAGCCGCACGCGCGGGCAGGGCGAGGAAGACGAGGCCGATGCCACCGAACTGGCACGCAGCGCCGAAAGCCTGACCGACCACCTGCACCGCCAGGCCCTGAGCCTGCGCCTGGGCGAGGTGGACCGCGCCGCACTGCGCTTTCTGATCGAGAACCTCAACGACGACGGCTATCTGGAAGACCCGCTCGACGAGCTGGCACAGGGCCTGGCGGGCGACGATCTGGAGGAGTGCGAGGAACTGGTGCACCGCTTCACCGTGGCGCTGCGCCTGCTGCAAAGCCTGGAGCCCGTGGGCGTGGGCGCGCGCGACCTGGCCGAATGCCTGACGCTGCAACTGCGCGACCAGTTGGCCGATGCCGAGCGCGAAGGCAACGGCAGTGCCGAGGACGAAGACCGGCAGGCCGTGCTGCGCACCGCGCTGGACATCTGCGCCCAGCCCATGGACCTGCTGGCGCGGCGCGACCTGCGCAAGCTCGCCAGCCTGTGCGGTGCGCGCGAGGAGCGGCTGCGCGAGGCGCTGGTGCTGATCACCCGGCTGGAGCCACGCCCGGGCCGGCGCTTTGCCGACGTGCAGCGCCAGATCGTCGTGCCCGACGTCATCGTGCGCCCCGTGCGCAGCGGCGCGGGCCGCATGGACTTCAGCGTGCAGCTCAACCCCGACGTCATGCCCAAGCTGCGCGTGCACGACATCTATGCCAGCGCGCTGCGCAGCCACAGGGGCAGCGAAGGCCATGCAGCGCTGCAGCAGCGGCTGCAGGAGGCGCGCTGGTTCATCAAGAACATCCAGCAGCGCTTCGACACCATCCTGCGCGTGTCGCAGGCCATCGTGGAGCGCCAGAAGAACTTCTTCGTGCATGGCGAGCTGGCCATGCGCCCGCTGGTGCTGCGCGACATTGCCGACGCGCTGGGCCTGCATGAATCCACCATCAGCCGCGTGACCACGGCCAAGTACATGGCCACGCCGCAGGGCACCTACGAGCTCAAGTACTTCTTCGGCTCGGGCCTGGGCACCGAGGCCGGTGGCAATGCCTCCAGCACGGCCGTGCGCGCGCTGATCAAGCAGTTCGTCGCGGCCGAAGACCCCAAGAAGCCGCTGTCGGACAACCAGCTCGCCGACATGCTCAAGGAGCAGGGCATCGAATGCGCGCGGCGCACGGTGGCCAAGTACCGCGAGCTGCTCAAGATCCCGCCGACCACGCTGCGCAAGGCGCTGTAGCCCAGGCGCGCAAACTCGCCATCGCGCCACCGTGGTGTCTATGGCGTTCGGCCGGCCACGGCATCCCACTTCAAGCCGAATTTCAGCAGGTACTTGCGCAGGCGGTCGGCATCGTTGACCACGCTGCGCTGGGTGCGTGACCGGTCGAACAGGCGGCGCCCCGCATCGGACAGCGAAGGCGACTCCCGGCACACGCGCAGCACCGCTTCGAGCTGCATGCGGTCGAACAGATCCAGCGGCTCCAGCACTTCGGCAGACAGCAGGCTTTGCAGGCTGGCGCCGGCCGGTTGCACGGCATCGCCTCGTTGCCACAGCCACTTCAGGCGCTGTATCTCGGCATCGACCAGGGCCGTGGAGATGCGCCCCCCGTCGGCCAGCGTGGCCAGGCGCGTCATGCTGGCCGACAGGTCGCGGAAGTTGCCGCTCCACAGCGCCTCGGGCGAGCGCGCAAAGCGCAGATAGCGCTCGCGGGCCTCCACGTTGAAGCGCACCATCTGGCCGGTCTCGTCGGCCGAGCGCGCGAGCAGGTGGTCCATGTTGGGTTCGATGTCCTCGGGGCGCCCGGCCAGGCCCGGCAGCGCGTAGGACCACAGATTGATGCGCGCGAACAAATCCTCGCGAAAGCGCCCCTGCGCCACGTCGATGCGCAGGTCGCGGTGCGTGCCGGCGACCAGCTGGAAGTCGCTGCTGACCTCGCGGTCGCTGCCCATGGGATAGAAGCGCTTTTCCTCCACCGCCTTGAGCAGCATGGCCTGTTCGTCCAGGCCCAGCTCGCCGATTTCGTCCAGGAACAGCACGCCCTGGTGCGCGCTGCGCAGCAGGCCGGCGCGGTCGGCCGCAGCGCCCGTGAACGCGCCCTTCTTGTGGCCGAACAGCACCGAGGCTGCACCATCACCGCGCAGCGTGGCGCAATTGACCTCCACGAAGTCGCCCTGCACCTGGTGCCTGGCCTTCTTCAACTCGTACATGCGCCGCGCCAGATGCGACTTGCCCGCACCCGTGGGACCCGTGAGCAGGATGGGCGCGCGCGAGCGCACGGCCACGCGCTCGATCTCGTCGATCAGCGCGTTGAACCCGGCATTGCGCGTGGCGATGCCGCTCTTGAGAAATTGCACGGCCTCGCTCTGCTCGGCGCCGAAGCGCTGGGCGATCACGTCGTAGCGCGACAGGTCCAGGTCGATCAGCGCATAGCTGCCCGGGTCGCCCATGCGCTGGCGCCGGGGTGGCGAGGTCTGGGCCAGCACGCCGGGAATGCGGCGCGACTCCACCAGCAGGAACAGGCAGATCTGTGCCACGTGCGTGCCCGTGGTGATGTGCGTCCAGTACTCCTCGCGCTCGGGGTCGAAGCGGTAGGCCTGCGTCCAGTCGAACAGCCGCGCATAGACCTCGCCGAAATCCCAGGGATCGGCAATGTTCATGGGCACGAGGTTCACCTGGGTCTCGGGCGATGCCGTGGCGATGTCGCCCTGCAGCAGCTGCGCCAGGGCCAGATGGGGCGGCGTGTAGAGCAGCTCCAGCCGCTCCACCACCAGATCCTCGTGCTGCATGAGGGAGAGGGTCGGCCGCCATTTTTCCCAGCGCCCCGCGCCCCTGCCGGAGTCCAGCTGCGTACCCAGAAAGCCGATGACGACCTTTTTCTTTTCCATGTTTTTGTCTAGTTGGATAGCTGAAATTCTAGTTTCTTTGGATTGAAGAAGAAATAAAGGAAAGTGTGATTTGATATTTATCCAAATAAATCAATGAGTTGGAGAATTTTTTGGCGCCTGAGGCCAGGCTGGCACGCATCTCGCAATAACCAAGGCATCCAGTGCAAGCGGTGACCGCTCACAGGCCGGGGTTGGGGCAAAGGCCCGCCCCGCCGGTGCCGGAAGTCCGGGCCCCCAGGGGCTTGTCGATTTCCCGCATGCCGCACGCCGCAAGCGCTGGGTAACGGCAAGGTTGTGGAAACCGTCCCGCAAGGGACGCCTGGTTCGACTCCAGGCTTGCCAGCCACTGGTAGCTCAGTCTGGTAGAGCACCCTCGCAAGAGGACTGTCGCAGGTTCGATTCCTGTCCACTCTTCCGGCCGCAAGGCCGGGCTATTGAAACGGTCGAAAGACCACCCGCCGAACGCGGGAGGTGGCCACCGGGTTGCGATGCAGCCCAAGGCCGCCACCCGTCAGCGGCGGCGGCTGTGCCAGGTCCCGGCACGGTCCGCGCCCGCAGCCAGCCACGCTGCAACCTGTTCCAGGGTTGCCGCCACGGCGCATTGCAAGGCCCGGGCCGTGCCCCCTGGAACCCCGCCGCTGCTGTAACGGCACCCCTATTGATTGCGGCGAAGACGCCGAACGAGGAGAAGAAGAAATGCTGAAGATCCAACGCATCACCGTCAAGAAGAACGAACGCGCCCTGCTGCTGCGCAATGGCGATTTCGAGCGCGTGCTGCACAGCGGCCGGCACTGGCTGTTTGCCGGCACCGACCAGTTGCGGGTGGAGACTTTTGCCCTGGAGCAGCCCGCCTTCACGCACGGTCTGGCCGACTACCTGATGGCGCAGGAGCCCGCCGTGGTGGCCGCCGAATTCCTGCGCGTGGAACTGTCCGAAACCGAGGCAGGCCTGCGCAGCGAAAACGGCGTGCTGGTCGAGATCCTGCCGCCCGGCACGCGCCGCCTGTACTGGAAGGGACTGGTGGACGTGGGCGTGCAGGTGGTCGACCTGCAGGCCGGCGCCGAGCTGCCCGCCGCCCTGGCGGCGCGCCTGACCCAGACGCAGCTGCGCCAGCGCAGCGTGTCCGGCCTCAACGGCGTGCTGCAGGTGCAGGTGCCCGCAGGCCAGTGCGCGCTGCTGACCATCGACGGCAAGGTGGACCGCCTGCTGCAGGCCGGCAGCCATGCGTTCTGGAAGTTCGGCCGCAGCATTGCCGTGGAGCTGGTGGACCTGCGCCTGCAGGCCGTCGAGGTCTCGGGCCAGGACATCATGACCCGCGACAAGGTGAGCCTGCGCCTGAACCTGAGCGCCACCTATCGCCACACCGACGTTCTGCGCGCCTTTGCCCAGCTGCAAAAACCTGCCGAGCACCTGTACCGGGAGCTGCAGTTCGCGCTGCGCGCCGCCGTGGGCACCCGCACGCTCGATGAGCTGCTGGAGAACAAGACGGTGATCGATGACGTGGTGACCGCGCACATGGCGGCCAAGCTGCAGCCCTTCGGCATGGTGGTGGAGAGCGTGGGCGTGAAGGACATCGTGCTGCCCGGCGAGATGAAGGCCATCCTGACCCAGGTGGTGCAGGCCGAAAAGCAGGCCCAGGCCAACGTGATCCGCCGCCGCGAGGAAACGGCGGCCACGCGCTCGCTGCTCAACACAGCCAAGGTCATGGAGGACAACCCCGTGGCCCTGCGCATGAAGGAGCTGGAGACGCTGGAACGCGTGGCCGAGCGCATCGACAAGATCTCCGTGTTCGGCGGGCTGGATCAGGTGCTCAACGGGCTGGTGAAGATGCGTTGACCGGCAGGCTGGTCGGGGCACAACGGACAACGAAGAAACTAAAGAGAGGTACGGCCATGGCCGCATTCGAAGAACTATGGAGCTATGAGGTGGGCAAGGCGGGCTGGGCGACGTTGAAGTTCAGCACGCCCGAGGAGGAACTGGTGTGTGCCGTGTCCTACCTGCACGATTCGCTGGGTGATCTGGCCGCCATGGCGTTGGCTTTGGCCAAGGGCGCGCACCGGGCTGCCGCCGTGTTCATGGACGAGCCCGGCGAAGTGCACCTGAGCATGGAGGGTGACCGCGACACCCTTTCATACGAGCTGCGTCAGTACGCGGACTGGGCCAGCTGGGGCATCACCGCCATGGATGACTATGAAGTGCTGGCCCGTGGGCAGGTGGCCCGCGAGGACGTGGTGCGCAGCGTGTACCGCGTGCTGGACGGTATTTATTGCGGCATGGGTGTCGAGGAGTACCGAAAGCGCTGGCTGGAGCATGAATTCCCGCTGCGGGACTATCAAAGCCTGGGCAGCGCCATCCGCAAGCGGGACCTGTCTCGCCTGATGCGTGGATGAGCCGGGCGACAGCAAGACCTAAACAAGACGAACAGACAAGAAGACTGAAGGACAACGCAATGAACTACCTGCAACACAACGTGGAAAACGGCGTCCCCATCAAGATGTGGACCAAGGGCGTGCCCGTGGAGGACGAGGCGCGCAGGCAGCTGGAGAACGCCGCGCGCCTGCCCGTGGTGTTCAAGCATGTCGCGGCCATGCCCGATGTGCACCTGGGCATAGGCGCCACCGTGGGCTCGGTGATCCCGACCATCAAGGCCATCATCCCGGCGGCCGTGGGCGTGGACATCGGCTGCGGAATGATGGCTGCCAAGACCACGCTGCGCGCCGAGGACCTGCCCGACAACCTGGGCCCGCTGCGCTCGGCCATAGAGCAGGCCGTGCCGCATGGCTCGGTGCCGCGCCACCGGGGCCGCGATCCGGGCAGCTGGGAGAACCCGCCCGTGTCGGTGGACCAGGTCTGGGCCACGCTGGCCGATGAGTTCGACCTGCTGTGCGAGCTGCATCCGCGCCTGGCCAACACCAACAACCGCAAGCACCTGGGAACGCTGGGCAGCGGCAACCACTTCATCGAGATCTGCCTGGACGAGGCGGGCTTCGTGTGGTTCATGCTGCACTCGGGCTCGCGCGGCGTGGGCAATGCCATCGGCACCCATTTCATCGAGCTGGCCAAGAAGGATGCAGAACTCCATCAGCGCAACCTGCCCGACAAGGATCTGGCCTACTTCGAGGAAGGGGCCCGCTACTTTGGCGACTATGTGCGCGGCGTGTCCTGGGCGCAGAAGTTCGCCATGCGCAACCGCGAGGTGATGATGGCCAACCTCATCGCCACGGTGCGCAAGGTGATCGCCAAGCCCTTCGAGTCGCATGTGGAGGCGGTGAACTGCCACCACAACTATGTGCAGCAGGAGCGCCATTTCGGCCAGGACGTGTTCATCACCCGCAAGGGCGCGGTGAGCGCGCGGCGCGGCGAGCTGGGCATCATCCCGGGCAGCATGGGCGCGCGCAGCTATATCGTGCGCGGCCTGGGCAATCCGGAGAGCTTCGAGAGCTGCAGCCACGGTGCGGGCCGCGTGATGAGCCGCACCAAGGCCAAGAAGATGTTCAGCGTAGAGGACCACATCAAGGCCACCGAGGGCGTGGAATGCCGCAAGGATGCCAATGTGGTGGACGAGATTCCCATGGCCTACAAGGACATCGATGCGGTCATGGCCGCGCAGCAGGATCTGGTCGAGGTGGTGCACACCCTGAAGCAAGTGGTGTGCGTGAAAGGGTGAGTGGATGAGGGCCCCGGGCTCTCATCCTCCAGAACAGAAAGCAGGATGAGAGCATGAGGGAAGAGAAGGTATTGAGCGCGCATCCGGTCTCCGACGCCATGCGCGCCACGGTGCTGGCCAATCTGGCCGAGGTGGAGCGCAGGCACGAGGTCACGGTGCTGTTTGCCTGCGAGTCGGGCAGCCGGGGCTGGGGCTTTGCCTCGCCCGACAGCGACTACGACGTGCGCTTCATCTATGTCCACCGCCTGCCCTGGTATCTGACGGTGGCGCCGGGCCGCGATGTCATAGAGCAGCCGCTCAGCGGCGAGCTCGATGTCAGCGGCTGGGAGCTGCGCAAGGCGCTGGGGCTGCTGCGCGCCTCCAACCCCACGCTGCTTGAATGGCTGCGCTCGCCCGTGGTCTACCGGCAGGAGCAGCCCTGGGCCGAGCGCCTGCATCTGCTGGCCGAGCAGGGCTTTTCGCCGGTGCGCGGCTACCACCACTACGTGGCCATGGCGCGCAAGAACCTGCGCGCCCACCTGCAGGGTGATGTGGTGCGCTACAAGAAGTACTTCTACGTGCTGCGCCCCTTGCTGGCCGCGCGCTGGATACGCGAGGGGCGTGGTGCGCCGCCCATGCGCTTTGCGCAGCTGGCGGCGGGCACGCTGGAGGATGCAGGCCTGCTGGCCGAGCTCAACGAGCTGCTGGAGCTCAAGATGCGCCTGGGCGAGGCCGCCAAGGGGCCGCGCCGGGTGCGCGTCCATGATTTCCTGGAGCGCGAGCTGGCCCATGCCATGGCCCATGCGCCCGATCCGGGGGAGCAGGCCGATGCGGCGCCGCTGGACCGCTATCTGCGGGATGCCGTGGCGCGCTTTGGCGGCAATGAATGAAAGAGAAAAATGAAAGTGATCGAGATCGACGGCTCCGCCGGGGAGGGCGGAGGCCAGATGCTGCGCAGCGCGCTGGCGCTGTCCATGTGCACGGGCCAGCCCTTTGCCATGCAGCGCATCCGTGCCGGGCGCGCCAAGCCGGGCCTGATGCGCCAGCACCTGGCCTGCGTCAATGCCGCCGCCGAAATCTGCGGCGCGCAGATGCAGGGCGCCGAGATGAATTCGCAGGCGCTGCAATTCACACCGGGGCCGGTGCGTGCGGGCGAGTACCGCTTCGTGATTGCCTCGGCGGGCAGTTGCACCCTGCTGCTGCAGACGCTGTGGCCCGCGCTGATGCTGGCCGATGGCGAAAGCCGCCTGACCCTGGGCGGCGGCACCCACAACCCGGCCGCGCCGCCCTTCCACTTCCTGGAGCGCAGCTATGCACCGCTGCTGCACAGGCTGGGCGCGCGCTGCGAACTGCGGCTGCGCCGGCTGGGCTTCTATCCGGCCGGTGGCGGCGAGATGGACGTGACGATCACGCCGGCAACCAATGGGCTGGTGCCTTTCGATATCACCGAACGCGGCGCGCCCGTGGCCAGCCATGCCGAATGCTTTGCGCCCGCGCTGCCACGCGCGGTGGCCCAGCGCGAACTGGACCATCTGGGCCAGGCCCTGGGCTGGTCTGGCGAGCAGCTGCAGGTGGCTGCCGTGCGCCAGAACGAAGGCCCGGGCAACGCGCTGCTGGCCACGCTGGCCTATGAGCACCTGAGCGAAGTGTTCACGCAGTTCGGCATGAAGGGTGTCAGCGCCGAAAAGGTGGCGCATGACCTGGCACGCGAGGTGCGCCGCCACCAGGGCAGCCAGGCCGCGCTGGGCCCGTACCTGGCCGACCAATGGGCCCTGCCGCTGGCGCTGGCCGTCTGGCGCAGCGGGCGCGGGGCCAGCTACACCTGCACGGAACTGACGCCGCATGCGCGCAGCAATTTCGAGGTGATCGAGCGCTTTGTGCCCGTGCGCCTTACCACGGACGCAGCGGGCGACGGCTGGCGTGTTTCGCTCTCGCCAGCCTGAGCGGGGTCAGCGATCGGCCCGCACCAGCGTGCTCTTGCCGAACAGGCTCTCCAGCAGGTCCACCACCAGTTCTGCCGTCTGGTTGCGCACATCCAGCGCGGGATTGAGCTCCACCAGATCCATCGAGCCCAGGCGTCCGGTGTCGGCCAGCATCTCCATGCACAGCTGGGCCTCGCGGTAGCTGGGGCCGCCGCGCACGGGGGTGCCGGTGCCGGGCGCGATGTCGGGATCGAGGTAGTCCACGTCGAAGCTCAGGTGCAGGTGGGTGTCGCTGCCTTCCAGGTCTTCCAGCGCGCGGCGCATAACCTCGCGCATGCCCAGCTCGTCGATGGCGCGCATGTCATAGACCTCCACGCCCAGCGAATGCAGCAGGCGCTTTTCCTGGTCATCCACGCTGCGCAGGCCGATCTGGCACAGCGAGGCGGCTGCCAGCGCCGGATCGCCGCCCTGGGACAGCGCGGTGAGCGCCGCGGGCCCCAGGCCGCACAGGCTGGCCACGGGCATGCCGTGCAGGTTGCCGCTGGGCGAGATATCGGGCGTGTTGCAGTCGGCGTGGGCGTCCAGCCAGATCACGCGAAGCGCGCGGCCCAGGCGGCGGCAGTGGGCGGCCACGGCACTGATCGAGCCCATGGCCAGGCTGTGGTCGCCGCCCAGCATCAGCGGCAGCTCGCCATCGTCCAGCGCCTGGCCCACGGCCTGGTGCACGGCCTGCATCCAGGCACGGGCCGGTGCGAGGTGGCGCAGCCCCTGCTCGGGCGGTGTCTGCGGATTGGGCGGGCCTGCCAGATTGCCGATGTCGCTCACCTGGCAGCCCAGCTGACGCAGCGCCGGGCCCAGGCCGGCCACGCGCAGTGCGTCGGGCCCCATGGCGCTGCCCAGGCGGCTGGCACCGATGTCGGTGGGCACGCCTATGAGTCTCAGGGCGCGTGCGGTCTGCGGGGTCGTATGGGTGTTCATGCTCATGGGACCCATGGTATGCAGTCCCCGTGTCAGCCAAAGCCGCGTTCTGCCTGCCCGGCCTCGCGCACCAGCCGGTACAGGTCGCGGGGGTCGGCCAGCGCAGGCACCAGGTCGATCGACTGCATCAGTCCGGTGTCGTGGGCCAGCGCGCGCAACCAGCGCAGGGCCGAATAGTCCTCCAGCGCAAAGCCCACGGAGTCGAACAGCGTGATCTCCGTGTCATGCCCGCGGCCCGGCGCCTGGCCGTTGATGACCTGCCACAGCTCGGTCACGGGCGCGTCGGCGGGCAATTGCTGCAGCTCGCCTTCCACGCGCGTCTGGGGCGTGAACTCCACGAAGATGCGCGCGCGCCGCAGCAGTGCCAGGGGCAGCTCGGTCTTGCCGGGGCAATCGCCGCCGACGGCGTTGATGTGGGTGCCCGGGCGCACGTCGGCATCGGCGATCACGCAGGCGCGGTGCTTGGCGGCCGTCACCGTGGTCACGATGTCGGCGCCCTCCAGGGCCTCGGCGCTGCTGGCGCAGCAGGTGATGCGCTGGGCCGCGATGCCCGCATGGCCCAGGTTGTCCACCAGCTTGCGCATGGCCTGGACATCGATGTCGAAGATGCGCAGCCGTTCCACGCCCAGCAGGTGGGTGAAGGCCAGGGCCTGGAATTCGGACTGCGATCCTGCGCCGATCAGCGCCATGCTGCGGCAGCCCGGCCGTGCCAGCCGGCGCGCGGCCAGCGCCGAGGTGGCGGCGGTGCGCAGCGCCGTGGCCAGCGTCAGGTCGGACAGGAAGACCGGCAGGCCCGTGGCCACGTCGGCCAGGGCGCCGAAGGCCATCACCGTGGGCAGGTCCCGATCGGCGTTGTCCGGGTGGCCGTTGACGTACTTGAAGGCGTAGTCGAGCGCATCGGACACGGGCATGAGCTCGATCACGCCGCCGGGCGAATGGTGGGCGATGCGGGCCGATTTCTCGAAATCGGGCCAGCGCGCGAAGTCTTGCTCGATGGCATCGGCCAGGCCGGCCAGGCAGGCGGCAACGCCGACCTGCGCCACCAGGCGTGCGGCCTGCGTGGCGCCGAGGAAATCCGTGTGGACGGGCGTGGTTCGAGGCTTCATGGTGCTCTCCCTCGCGGTTGCTTCCACTGTAGGCCCGGGCCGAAGCGCAGGCAAGCGGGTTTCGGCTGGCGCCTGCGCGGGGAATCGCGGTGCGCGTATGCTCGGCACCCAAGCTATGAACCAACTGCATCTGTTTTTGCCCTGCGCCGCCGGCGTTGAGGGATTTCTGGCCGACGAGGTCCACGCGATCACCGGCCTGAGCGGCCACGACCTCATGGTGGGCCGTGGCGGCGTGATGGTGCGCGGCCTGTGGCGCGACGCCCTGCTGCTGAACCTGCACAGCCGACTGGCCCAGCGCGTGCTGGTGCAGCTGTCGCAGACCCTGTACCGCAACGAGAACGACCTGTACCGCGCCGCCAGCGAAGTGGCCTGGGAGATCTGGTTCTCCCCGCGCGAGAGCTTCAAGATCGAGGTCACGGCCCAGCACAGCCCGCTGACCAGCCTCAACTTCGCGGCGCTGCGCGTCAAGGACGCCATTGCCGACCGCTTCCGCGACAGGAAGGGCGTGCGCCCCGACGTGGAAACGCGCCACCCCGACGTGCGCGTGCACCTGCACCTGACGACCGACGAGGCCACCATCTACATCGACACCTCGGGCGAGGCGCTGTTCAAGCGCGGCTGGCGCGAGGACAAGGGCGATGCGCCGCTCAAGGAAACCCTGGCCGCGGCCATGATCGCCGCCACGGGCTGGGACCCGCACGGCGACGATCCCCAGCCGCTGTACGACCCCTGCTGCGGCAGCGGCACGGTGCTGATCGAGGCCGCGCAGATTGCACGCCGCATTCCGGCCGGCATCCTGCGGCGCTTCGCGTTCGAGAAGCTGGTGCCCTTCCAGAGGCATGTGTGGGAAGCCATGCTGGACGAGGCCGAGGCCGCCATCCTGCCCGACAGCCCCGTGGCCATCTATGGCTCCGACGTGTCCCACCGCATGGTGGACTTTGCCCAGCGCAACGCCGAGCGCGCGGGCGTGGGCCAGACCGTGCAACTGCGCGGTGGCGACGCGCTGCAGCGCATGCCGCCCTGCGAGCAGCCCGGCCTGATGCTGCTGAACCCGCCCTATGGCGAGCGCATTGCCGCAGCCGGCTCGGCCGGCCGCAGTGCCGGCGAGCGCATGGAAGTGGTCGAGCGCGCGGGCCGCGAGACGGCCCAGACCGAGGACGGCGTGGAATTCTTCAGCCAGTTGGCCACCCACTGGAAGAAGAACTACAGCGGCTGGAGCGCCTGGATGCTCACGCCCGACCTCAAGCTGCCCGGCAAGATGCGCCTGAAGGAGGCGCGTCGCACGCCCATGTGGAACGGCCCCATCGAATGCCGGCTGTTCCGCTTCGACATGATCCGTGGCGCAGTCAAGCCCAGAAAGGCCGCCGAAGGCCCGGCAGAGGGCGCCGCGCCATGAAGATCGTGCTGCGCTGGCCGCAGTGCAACGACGGCTACGAAGGTCCCCTGCCTCGGCCCGTGGTGCTTGATACCAATGTGGTCCTTGACATGCTGATCTTCGACGATCCGCATGTCCCCCCCATCCGCGAACTGGTGGAGCAGGGACAGATGCGCTGGATTGCCGACCAGGCCCAGCGCCTCGAGCTCGAACGCGTGCTGCACTACAGCCAGATCGCGCCGCGCGTGGCTTTCTACGGCAAGACGGTCGAGGGCGTGCTCTCGGCCTTTGACGGAGCGGTCGAGTACGTGGCCGATGCGCCGCGCATCCGCTTTGCCTGCACCGACCCCGACGACCAGCATTTCCTGGACCTGGCCAGCCAGCACCAGGCGCTGCTGATCAGCAAGGACAAGGCCGTGCTCAAGCTGCGCAAGCGCGTGGCCGGCCTGGGCGCCACCGTGGGCAACATCCTGCTGGCTGAACAGGAAGAGGCGCTGGCCGCCTGACGCCCTGGTCGCTGTTGTGCAGCAACCACCCAGGCGGCAATGGGGCAACAGCCTGGGTGCGGCCAGCTTGAAGGCTTTCTCCTAAACTGGCGGCCATGCAGGAGGCGCAAGCCCTTCTGCCAGGAGGACGGCCTCCCCCACACCGGGACATGCATGCGCCGGGACGACCCGGCTTCACAAGGAGTTTTCCATGGCATGGGTCTATCTGTTGGTGGCGGGGCTGCTCGAAGTGGTCTGGGCGTTCTCGATGAAGCAATCACACGGCTTCACGCGCCTGGTGCCCAGCGCCATCACCATCGTCACCATGATCGCCAGCTTCGGCCTGCTGGCCGTGGCCATGCGCAGCCTGCCGCTGGGCACGGCCTACACGATCTGGACCGGCATCGGCGCCGTGGGCGCCTTCCTGGTCGGCATCACGGTCCTGGGCGAGCAGGTCAGCGCCATGCGCATCGGCGCGGCCGTGCTCATCGTCTCGGGCCTGGTGCTGATGAAGCTGTCCTCGGACTGAGCGGGGCCGCCCCCTGCCGGCCAGGCCGGCAGGAGGTCGGGGACCGGGCTCAGAACCTGGCTCAGAAGCGGTATTTGACGCCCACCATGAGATTGCGCGGCGTGCCGTAGTGGCTGTAGTAGCCCGCGTAGCTGAAGTACTTGCGGTCCAGCGCGTTGTTCAGGTGCACCGACGCACTCCAGTGCCGGTCGATGTCATAGCGTGCCATCAGGTTCACCACGGCATAGCTGGCCTGCCGCACCGTGGCGTCGCCTACCTCGCTTTGCCAGTTCACTCCGCCGCCCAGTGTCAGCCCCTGTAGTGCGCCGCCCAGGCGGTAGCTGCTGAAGAGCTTGACGCTGTTGCGCGGCAGCATGGTGTTGATGCGCTGGCCCTCTGCATTCGTGGTCAGGGTGTTGGCATAGCCGGCAGAGACCTGCCAGCCCGGCGCCAGCTCGCCGCTCAGTTCCATCTCCAGCCCCTGGGAGGTGGTGTTCTGCTCGGCCTTGTAGACATTGCTGCCCGGAAATTGCGCCTGCCACACCGCCAGGTTGTCCTGCTTGAGGTTGAACAGGGCCAGGCTGGAGTTGAGCTTGCCGTCCAGATGCCTGCCCTTGATGCCGACCTCCAGTCCCCGGCCTTCCATGGGCGCCAGCGTGGCATTGTTCTCGTCGCGCACCCAGGAGGCCTGGGGGTTGAAGATCTTGGTGTAGCTGGCGTACAGCGCCCATTGGGGCGTCATGTCGTAGACGGCGCCCACGTAGGGGATGAAGGCGCCGTTTTCCCGGGCGCGGGTGGTGGTGGCTTCCCCTGTGTCCGGCGTGCTGGCGGTATCGCGCCCCCAGTAGATCTGGCGGCTGCCCAGGATCAGGCGCAGCGGCTCGGAGATGCGGAAACGTCCGGTCAGATAGCCTGCGTACTGGTGCTCCTTGGTGGAGAACCGGCCGCTGGCCGCGAAGTCGGGCACGGGATTGCTGCCGTCATAGGTGAACAGGTTGTCTATGCGGCCTGCGGCCGAGCCGGAGTAGTCGTAGAGCCAGCTGCCGGAGGTGGGCCCCTTGTCCTCGAAGCGCGACAGTGTCAGGCCGGCGATCAACTCGTGCTCGCGGCCGAACAGCTTGAGCGGGCCGGTCAGGTACATGTCGAGGTTGTGCTGGCGCGGCTGGCCCTGAAAGCGCACGGGCAGCAGGCTGGTGCCGCTGCCATCGGCCTGCAGCGTGCCGTTGAGGTAGGTGTAGACCGAGTCGTAGCGGTCCTGGCCGTAGGCGTACTCGACCTTGCCGGTCCAGCCGCCGCTCAGCTCGCGCTCGATGGAGGTGAAGAAGCCGCTTTGCTCATGGTTGTTGTACGACCAGTTCGGCGATCCGTTCAGGGCGCGGGGCAGCCGGGTGGCACTGCCGTCCGGAAACCGCGACGGCAGGCCCGAGCGCATCGGCGCATCCACATCGTTGCGCAGGTAGCTGAAGCCCACGGTCCACAGGGTCCGGTCGTCGAGATCGACCTCGGCGATGCCGTACAGCAGGCGCGAGTCCTGGTGGTAGCGCTCCAGCCAGGCATCGCCCGATTGGTAGTCCGCGACCAGGCGCGCGCGGGCCGAGCCGTCCTGGTTCAGCGGGCGGGAGATGTCCAGGCCCGCGCCTCGGCGTCCCCAGCTGCCGGCATCGACATTGAGTTGCGTCTGGGGTCTGGCCGTGGGGCGCTTGCGGATCAGGTTGATGGTGGCCGAGGGGTTGCCCATGCCGCTGATGAGGCCCGTGGCGCCGCGCACGATCTCCACGCGGTCGTACATGGCCATGTGCTGGGTGTACTGGTTCAGGCCCGCAGCCGTGGGCACGCCATCGATCTCGTAGTTCTGGATCTCGAAACCCCGCGACCAGTAGCCGTCGCTTTCGGCACCCAGGCCGTCGCGCGTGACGATGATGCCGGGCGCTGCCTCCAGCACGTCGCTGAGCCGCGTGGTGCCCAGATCCTCCAGCCGCTGGCGCGTCATCACGGTCAGCGCCTGGGGCGTCTCCTGGGGAGCCAGGTTCAGGCGCGTGGAGCTGCTGGACGATGCCGTGGTGTAGGAGTCCGTGCCCTCCGTGGTCGAGCCCGGGGCCTTGCCGGACACGGTCACCGTGGCCAGGCTGACGCCTTGCTCCGGCAAAGGCGCTGCCGACGCAGGCAGGGCGCTGGCCTGGGGCGCTGTCCGCACGCCGAGCACGCCCTGGGCATCGCGCGTGAGCACCAGGCCGCTGCCGGCCAGCGCGGTCTGCAGCGCCTGCTCCGCCGTGTAGCTGCCCTGGATCGCCGGCGCCTGCTTGCCCGAGGCCAGGGCGGGGTCCAGCGACAGCGTGCGGCCGCTGTGCTGGCCAATGGCCAGCAGCGTCCGGGCCAGTGGCCCGGCTGGCAGGTCATAGCGTTGGCGCTGGGCGGCTTCGGCGCCGGAGGCTACCGCGGCCTCCTGGGCGGTCTGGGCCTGGACGGGCAGGGTGGCGATGAGGGCGGCCAGGGCTGCGGCATGGGCCACGGGGCGCCATGCGAAAAGAGAGCGGGACATGCTTGTGGACTCCGGAGAATGGGGGATGACACAGGACATGTCGCGCGAGCGGGTCGGATGTGATCACCTCTGGCGCAGTTTTTTTTTGGAGCCCCGCGTTGACCGGGCCTCAGGCCGCATCGATCAGCGTCAGCCAGCCGCCGCGATAGCGCGTCACGCGGATGGGCAGGCTGCTGGCCAGCGCCTGCAGCGCACGGTCGGTATCGTCCAGCGGGAAGGTGCCCAGCACGCGCAGCCGGGAGGCGGCAGGGGCGACGCGCAACAGGCCGGTCCGGTAAGGCCGCAGGGCGTCGACCACCGAGTCCAGCGGCCAATCGTCCACGGCCAGCATGCCGCTTTGCCAGGCCGCTGCCGCCTCGGCGCGCGCCAGGGCCTCGGAAATGGCAGCCCCGTCCATCCAGGCGCTGGCGCCGGCCTGCAGCGGGGACTGTGCGCCCAGCCGTGTGTGCAGGTCCACGTCCTGCGCGAGCGCGGCCACCTGCGTGCGCTCTTCCTGCAGGCGCACCATGAAGCGCGCGCCGTGCGCTGCCGGCACCTGGGCCTGGCCATGCCGGGTCTGCACGGTGAAGGGGCTGCCGGCTGGCACCTGCGCGATCAGCGCGCCCTGGCGCAGATGCACGCGGCGGCTGTCGGCGCCCAGGTCGATATCGATGGCGCTGCGCGCGTCCAGCAGCAGCCGGCTGCCGTCGGCCAACTCCAGGCTGCGCCGCTCGGCCGTGGCGGTATGGGCATCGGCCAGCAGGCCGGGCAAAGGCGTGAATCGGTGGGCCACCTGGCCACCCAGGGCCGCGCCCGCAAAGGCCAGTGCGCCGCCCGCAATGCGCCTGCGGCGGCGGTCGGGCTGCAGCAGTGCGTTCAGCGCTGCATCGGCTGACGCATGGCTGGAGGTGTGGGGCGCCAGCGGTTGGAGCACGCGCTCCAGCGAGCCGCTCACCTGGGACCACGCGGCTTCGTGGGCGGGGTCGGCCTGTCGCCAACGGTCCAGGGCCTTGCGCTGGTGCTCGGTCATGGCTCCCGAGCGCGACTCCACCAGCCAGGCGATGGCCTGCTGGCGCAGGGCGGCGGCCGAGGTGGCACTCATTGCGGCAGCGCCGTTGCGCAGTCCAGTGCGCAGCAGGCGGCTATGGCGCGCGCCATGTGGCGCCGCACGGTGATCTCGGCAATGCCCAGGCGCAGCGCGATGTCGCGGTAAGGCATGTCGTGCAACTGATTGAGCAGCAGCACGCGGCGCGTGGTGGGTGGCAGCGACTGCAGCACGCGGTCCACGGTCTGCAGCGCCTGCACGATGGCATAGCGTTCCTCTTCCGAGGGCATGTGCATGGCGGGCTGGGCCGCCAGCGCCTCCAGGTAGGCATGCTCCAGGTCGCGCCTGCGCCAGAAGGAGAACAGCGTGCGCTTGGCCATGGTGGTCAGGTAGGCGCGCGGGTTGTCCAGCGGTGGAAGGTGGCGGGTGGTGAGCAGTTGCACGAAGGTGTCGTGCGCCAGGTCCTGCGCCTGTGCGGTGTCGCCCAGCTTGCGGCGCAGCCAGCCTTGCAGCCAGCCATGGTGGTCTGCGTAGAGCACGGCGACGGGAGGTGGCGGCAGGGGATGGGCGGGCATGCGGCGGGACAGGTGATGGGATGGGAATGCGTCTCAATTATCACGCCATGCCCTCACTCCCCGTGATTCACCTCGCCCGCGAGGCCCTCAGCGGCCCGTGCCCAGCTCCAGCGTCAGGCGCAGCATGTCGCGGTGCTGCACGCCGCGCTCCCACAGCTGGGTGGTGTAGTGCCTGAGGAAGAAATCCCGGTCTATGCCCGTCACGCGAAAACCCGCGCGCTGGTAGAAGACCAGCTGGTCGCCGAAGCTGCCCGTGCCGACCTCGATGCGCGGCGCTCGCTGGGAGCGCGCCCATTCGATGGCACGCCGCAGCAGGGCGCTGCCCAGGCCCCGGTGGTGCAGCGATTCCGCAACCGCGATGTTCATCAGCTCCCAGGCGGGTGGGCCTGAGGCCTCATCGCCGCTGGCGCGCAGCGGCACCAGCACGCACATGCCCAATACCTCGCCGCGCCCGCCGGGACGCGGCGGCTGGCCTTCGCGCTGGAAGGACTCGCGCGCGGCAAAACAGGTGGAGCCCGCCAGATAGCCGCGCACCTTCTCCCGCGACGGATCCGCCGACAGCAGCAGCGGCCACGGCGCCTCGGCCGGGTTCAGCGGCTCTATGTGCCAGGGTGCGAGAGAAACGGAAGGCGCGGTCATAAGCCTGAATCATCCCATGCCTGACATTGGGACGCAGTTGGGCTCCTCTGCGGAATCTTGACGTGCGCTTACAACTGTGCCTTTGCATGGGCGGATCTAGTGGTTTATACTTAGACATAGGGTAAACGCTTAGAGGGTTTTCCCGGCATTCGCGGCACTTGAGATGCATGCCGCCAGTGATTGTTGAGCGTCTCAGTAAGGAAGTTCACCATGCGCCAAGCAATCTATTCCCTGATCGATTTCATCCAGCAAGCCCGCAACGCCGAGCTCGAAATCGCCAACCAGTAATCCGGTTGGAGGCAGGTGCGCCCCGAAGCGCGCCCACCGATGCGATCGCCCCATTGCCGATGATGGCCTTGGGGCTTTTGTGTTTCTGGGCGCCGGGCTTGCGGGCGCCGGGCTGCCCTGTAGCCCTGGCTACAGGCCCAGCACCAGCCTGCCGCTCCTGGCGCGCGAGCAGCAGCTCATCATCTTGGTGCAGGCCGCGCGCTCGCCGCGCGTGAGCACCATGTCGCGGTGGTCCACCTCGCCTTCGAGCACGGGCACTTCGCAGGACCCGCACAGCCCTTCCCGGCAGTCGCTTTGCACTTCGATCTTCGCGCTGCGCAGGGCGTCCAGCAGCGTCTGGTCGTTGCGCACCTGCAGCACAAGGCCCGAGGCGCGCAGTTCCACCTCGAAGCCCTGCTCCCTGGCAGGGTCCAGCGCCCCCACGGTGGAGACGAAATGCTCCACGCGCAGGCTGTCCTCGGGCCAGTGGCGGCTGGCGGCCTCCAGGCCGTCCAGCAGGCGCGCCGGTCCGCAGGCATGGATGCGGGCTCCGGCGCGCGGCGTGGCCAGCAGGGCGGCGTAGTCGGCGCGCCGGCCTTCCTCCGCCACGTACAGATGCAGCCTGGCGCCATGCTCGGCCAGCAGCGGCGCCAGCAGCGCCATGCCCGCGCGGCGCCGGCCGCTGTAGTGGATCTCATAGGACAGGCCCAATGCCCTGGCGCGCCGTGCCATGGCCGAGATGGGCGTGATGCCGATGCCGCCGGCCACCAGGATCAGGTGGCTGGCGCCTTCGTCCAGCGGGAAATGGTTGCGCGGGCCCCGCAGCTGTACGGTGGCGCCGCGGTGCAGATGCTCGTGCACCCAGGCCGAGCCGCCACGGCCGTTGGCCTCGCGCAGCACGGCAATCTCGTAGCTGCCGGTGTCCTGCGGGTCGCCGCACAGCGAGTACTGGCGTGACAGGCCAGTGTCGCCGCATTGCAGGTCGATGTGCGAGCCCGGCGTCCAGCGCGGCAGGGCGTGTCCATCGGCGGCCTTCAGGCGCAGGCGCAGCACGCCTTCGGCGGCGGCCTCGGCCTCGGCCACGACCATGGGCCGGCTGGCGCCGCCCTGCAGGGCTTCGCCGATGCGCACGGGCTGGCGCGCCTGCAGCAGGGCGGGACGGGCGCGCTCGGGGTTGAGGGCCGGGTCCCACTCCACCCACAGGTGCTCGGGGCCCCGGAACGAGGTGTTGGGCACGTAGGTGAACCGCTGCTCGGCCAGCCGCATGTGGGGAAGGCGGCGCGTGAACTCCTCCAGGAAGATCTGCATCTCCATGCGCGCCAGGTTCTTGCCCATGCACTGGTGCGAGCCATAGCCGAAGGTCAGGTGGTCGCCGGCGTTGTCGCGGTGGATGTCGAAGAAGTCGGCATCGGCGAAATGCCGCTCGTCGTGGTTGGCCGACGAGGTCACGATGAGCAGCTTCGAGCCCGCCGGCACGGCCACGCCGCCGATCACCACGTCGCGCGTGGCCAGGCGCCGCCAGGCGGCCACCGAGCCGTTGTGGCGCAGGCATTCCTCCACGGCATTGGGGATCAGCGCAGGGTTCTCGCAGATCTGCTTCCAGGCGCCGGGATGCTGCAGCAGCAGCTTGACGGCGTTGGCCGTGGCATTGGCCGTGGTCTCGTGCGCGGCCACGATGCCGGCCATCATCATGGAGTGCAGGTAGGAGTCGGTGACGACCTCGGGAAGCTCCTTTTGCTTGCGTATGCCGTATTGCATCCAGCCCGGCGCATCGGGGTTCTCGCGCATCTTGGCCAGCACCTTGCCGGCCAGCTGCCAGAAGTTGCCCACCGCATGGGCCACGGCCACCTGCTGCTCGGGTCGGGGCCGGCCCCAGGTGTTGACGGTGTGGGCGATGGAGTACTCGCGCAGCCTGTCCATGTCCTCCTCGGGCACGCCGAGAAAGTGCAGGGCCACGGTCAGCGGCACCTCCCACAGCATCTGGTCCACAAGGTCGGCGCGGCCGTCGTCGATGAAGCGGTCCACATAGGCGCGCGCCAGCTCGCGCACCATGGGCTCGTGGTGGCGCAGCTCCTCGGGCGTGAACGGGTCCATCAGCGCGCGGCGGCGCGGCATGTGGGCGGGCTCGTCCTCGTTGACCAGGGTGCGGTTCAGCGCGAAGCCGTAGGAGGCCAGCACGGCATTGGCCTCCTCGCCCGTGGGCGTGATCTTCTCCAGCGCGATCGAGGGACTGAAGGCGATGTTGTCGCGGAACACCGCCTTGATGTCGTCGAAGCGCGTGACCACCCAGTAGCCCAGTTGCGGGCTGTAGAACACCGGCTCCTGCTCGCGCGCCCAGCGCACATATTCGGGCGGGTCCTGCTGGTAGCCGTCGCTGAACGGGTCGAAGGCCGCGGCACCCGCGCTGACGGGGCAGCCCGTGGGGCCGGTCTGGCCGCTGGGCTGGCGGTGGTCGAAGGGGCAGCGCGCGGAGGCTGGCGCAGAGGTGGAAGGGGCGGCGTTGGAGGCGGCGGAGGCAGTCATGGCAGGTTCGCAGGCAGGCAGGCGCGGAGGGTCAATCCAAAGTGATGTTCTGGTCGCGGATCAGCTGGTGCCAGCGCGTGCTTTCGCTGGCCAGCAGCGCGGCGAACTGCTCGGGCGTGTTGCCCACGGGCTCCACGCCGAAATCCACGAGCTTCTGGCGCACGGCGGGCTCGTTGATCGCGGCCACGACCTGCCTGTGCAGGGCCGCGATGACCGGGGCCGGGGTCCTGGCGGGCGCCACCAGTCCCACCAGGGCGGCGGCCTGCACCTTGGGCAGGCCCAGCTCGGCGAAGGTGGGCACGTCGGGCAACTGGGGCAGGCGCGTGGCGTTGGCCACGGCCAGCGGGCGGACCTTGCCGCCCTTGATGAAGCCTGCGCCCGCGGCCAGGTCCACCATCATCACGGGCACCTGGCCGCCAGCCACGTCGCCCAGGGCCGGTGCCGCGCCCTTGTAGGGTGCGTGCACCAGCTTCAGGCCGGCCTCCACCCTGAGCAGTTCCATGGCCAGGTGGTGCGGGCTGCCGGCGCCGGCGGAGGCGTAGTTCACGCCGTCCTTGCTGGTGCGCGCCTGGGCCAGGAAGTCTTTGGCCGTGGCCGCTGCCATGCCGGGGCCGGCCACCAGGATCATCGGGAAGCGGCCCATCAGCGTGACCGGCGCAAGGTCCCTGGCGGGGTTGTAGCTGAGGCTCTTGTAGAGCACGGGATTGAAGACCAGGGTGCCGTTGTCGGCCGACAGCACGGTGTAGCCATCGGCGGCGGCGCGCGCGGTTTCCGAGGCGCCTATGGCCGTGTTGCCGCCCGGGCGGTTGTCCACCACGATGGGCTGGTGCACCTGGCCGCCCCAGGCCTGGCCTATGGTGCGGGCCAGGAAGTCCGAGCCGCCGCCGGCCGCGTAGGGAACGATCCAGCGCACGTTCCTGCTGGGGAATCCGTCCTGGGCCAGCGCGCCGGGCAGGGCGGTGGCCGATAGCAGGCCTGCGGCCAGTGTGGTGAGGAAAAGGCGCTTGTGCATGGGGCTTGTCTCCGGTGAGGCCTGGGTGGAATCCATGGAATCTTGTTTTGCGTAATTTTTCTACGCATTGCGTAAAAACACCGCCCGGGATTACCCGCAAGCTGCGGCACAATGCCCCGCCAGCCCTTAAAACAGGCCTTTCCAGACCCGCCCTGCCGCCATGACTTCCACTGCTGCCTCCGAGATCGACGAGCCCGCGCCGCCGCGCGAAAGGCGCCAGCGCGTGCAGGCCGCCGAGACCTGCCTGGCCGTGCTCAAGGCCCTGGCCACGCTGGGCGGACGCGCCAGCCTCACGGCCATCGCGGGCGCGGTGGAGGAAAGCCCGGCCAAGGTCCACCGCTACCTGGCCAGCCTGATGGCCGAGGGGCTGGTGGAGCAGGACCGTGGCGGCACGCAGTACGCGCTGGCGGCCGAGGCCATGCGCGTGGGCCTGGCCGCCATGCGGCAGTCCGACCCCATCCGCCTGGCCGAGCCGGCCCTATTGCACCTGCGCGAGGCCTTGCAGGTCACCAGCTTCGTGGCCGTGATGGGCAACCTGGGGCCGACCATCGTGCGCTTCGAGGAGCCGGGCCTGCCGGTCACCGTCAATGTGCGCGTGGGCTCGGTGATGTCGCTGCTGTGGTCGGCCACGGGGCGCGCCTTCTTCGCCTTCATGGACGACGATGCCCGCGTGGATGCGCTGCTGGCCCGGGAGCTGGCCGAGGCGCCTGCCGCGCGGCGCGCGCTGCTCGATGGCGCGGACCCGCTGGGCACGCTGCGCCGCGAGATCCGCGCTGCGGGCTGCGCCTCGGTGCGCGACGTCAACCTGCCGGGCATCAGCGCCGTGGCGGCGCCGCTGCACGACTACACGGGCCATGTGGTGGGCGTGCTGTGCGCGCTGGGCGCCAGCGGCGGCTTCGACCCGGACCCGCAGGGCGCGGTGGCCCGGGCCCTGCGCGCCGAAGCGGCGCGCGTCAGCGCCTCGCTGGGCCATCTGCCTGGCTGAAGCCCGGCTGAGGCCTGCAGCCCGCTGCCGCTACGGCGTCACCAGCGTGTAGGCCATGCGCACGCGCTGCATGTCGCGGCCCAGGCGGCGGCTTTCGGGCAGGCGGCGCACCCAGGCCAGCTGTTTCACGGTGCGCGCCATCAGGGCGCGGGTCTCGGGTTCCATGGACTGCACGAAATCCTGCCAG
This sequence comes from Delftia sp. RIT313, assembly GCF_000632165.1. Classification (NCBI taxonomy): domain Bacteria; kingdom Pseudomonadati; phylum Pseudomonadota; class Betaproteobacteria; order Burkholderiales; family Comamonadaceae; genus Delftia; species Delftia sp. RIT313. The sequence goes on from NZ_JFYT01000028.1 coordinate 25,852, forward strand.
GCCGTGCGCGCGGCCGGCATGGCGCCGGCCTGCTCCAGTATCCAGGCCGTGGAGTGGGCGTAGCACAGGGCATCGCGCACGCGGCACAGCGCCAGGGGCAGGTGGGCGGCGGGGTCGTCCTCGAAGTCGATGAAGCCGATCACGCCATCGGCACAGCAGACCATGTTGCGCGCAAAGGCCTGGCTCAGGCAGTCGCCGCTGCCATGCACCTGCTGCAGGGTCTGCAGGCCCTGCAGCCACAGCGCCAGCGTGCTGCCATCGCTCCGGGGCAGGGCGGCTTCCATGGCATTGCCCAGCGAGGGCGCCTCCACGCCGGGGCTGCCCAGGTGGCGCATGGCAAAGCCGTCCTCGCACTCGGCCAGCACGGCAGGCACGCGCAGGCCGCGCTGCGCGAGCTGGCGCAGGCGGCGTACCTCGGTGCGGATGGCTTCGTGTCCGCCGGGATTGGGCACGGGCCGCAGCACGGGCAGGCGCAGGCACAAGGCGAGCAGGGCCAGCGCGCGATAGCGCCATGCCGGGTTGCTGGCGCCCGCGCGCTTGACCCAGATGGTTTCGTCTTCCCGGTCATAGCGCTGGATGCTCAGGGGCTGGCTCAGCACATGGGCGCGCAAAAAGGCGTCGTAGTCTGGCGGCTCGGTAGGCGGGACGGCGGAGGACGGTTCGGACACGGCAGGCTCTGGAAAGTGAGTGGCTGGCGCGCAGCGCCAGCCGGATGCGGCAATTGTGCCGTGCCAGGACTGGCCGCTTGCGCCGGCCGGCAGGGGCGCCAGGGTTTGCACTGCGGCAAGGTCGGTGGATTTGCCGCTTGGCAGCCGGAAAATTGAGACAATCGTTTCATCTTTAGCAGTGCCGAAAACCATTCATGAACACAGAAGACAGTGGCAAGCTGGTGGCCGCCCTGGTGCGCGGCATCTCCGTGCTCCAGTGCTTTTCCAACAAGCACCAGGAACTCAGCGCCCGTGAACTGATGGACATGACGGGCCTGCCCAAGCCCACGCTGTTCCGCCTGATCGACACCCTGTGCGAACTGAACCTGATGCGCTACTCCGAGCGCCTGTCCAAGTACGTGCCGGGCGTGGGGCTGCTGAACCTGTCCTCGCCCGTGCTGGCGCGCATGCACATGCGCCAGTTCGCGCGGCCGCACATGCAGGAGCTGGCCAACCATCTGGAAGGCCAGATCCAGCTGGCCGTGGGCCATGGCCGCCAGCTGTGCCTGGTGGAGCTGGCCAACGGCCTGACCAACAAAGTCTTCCTGCCCGAGATCGGGGTGCACATCTCGCTGTCGCGCACCGCCACGGGCCGCGCCTACCTGCTGAGCCTGCCCGAGGCCGAGCGCGAGGCCTTCATCGCGGAACTGCAGGCCGACGATCCCGCACGCGCCCAGCAACTGCGCGAGCGGCTCGACGATGCGCGGCGCGACCTGGCCGAGCACGGCTTTTGCCGCAGCCACGGCGACCTGCACCGCGAGATCCAGTCCATTGCCGTGCCCATGTCCACGGCCAAGGACGGCGAGTACTGGGTGTTCTCGGTCTCCCTGCCCATCTACAGCCCGCAGAGCCGCGCGCTGGAAAGCGATGCCGGGCCGCGCCTGATCACGCTGGTGCGCCTGGTCGAGGGCATGCTGGGCGCTTCCAGCCTTTCGTGAATCAGCGGGCGCTGCGCCAGACTTCCTGCGCGCGCCCTGCGCTCACCTTCTCCAGCACGCTGGCGGTGTCGGAGCCTGCGGCATTTGCAGGACCCGGTGCATAGGCCTGGCCGTCAAAGCGCGGCGCGGGGCTGGCCTGCAGGGCGCCGCCTTCGGGCTGCAGATAGACGCCACGCGCCTGCAGGTGCGGGTGGCTGGCGGCTTCCACAGGGCTGAGCACGGCGCCGAAGCAGGCATCGCTGCCCTCCAGCAATTGCTGCCAGTGCGCGCGGGGCCTGGAGGCAAACAGCGTCTGCAGCTGCGCGCGCCGCGCGGGCCAGGCGGCGCGGTCCCACTGGGGGCCCTGGAACGCTGCGGCATCGGCCAGGCCCAGCCTGTCCAGCAGCAGGGCATGGAACTGCGGCTCGATGGCGCCCACGGTGATGAAGCCGCCATCGGCACAGGCATAGGTTTCGTAGAACGGCGCACTGTCGTGGATGCTGTGGCCGCGCTCGTCGGCCACCAGCCCGCGCTGGCGCGCATGCAGCATGAGGTTGAGCATGTGCGCCGCACCATCGACGATGGCCGCGTCCACCACGGTGCCGCGCCCCGTGGCGCGCGCCTGTACGATGCCGGCCAGCAGCCCCGTCATCAGGTACATGGCGCCGCCGCCGATGTCGCCCAGGGTGGCAAAGGGCGAGACCGGCCGGGCATCGGCCGGCGAGCATCCCCACAGTGCGCCCGAGACGGCCGCATAGTTGTTGTCGTGGCCAGCAGCCTGGGCCAGCGGGCCGTCCTGGCCCCAGCCCGTCATGCGGCCATAGACCAGGCGCGGGTTGAGGGCCTGGCAGGCCTCTGGCCCCAGGCCCAGGCGCTCCATGGTGCCGGGCCGCATGCCTTCGATCAGCGCATCGGCATCGCGCACCAGGGCGAGCACCAGGTCACGCCCTTCGGGTGACTTGAGATCGGCGAACACCGAGCGCTTGCCGCGCGACAGCGCGGAGGCGGCTGAGGTGGCTGAGGTGGCGGCGGGTTCCGCCTCGGGCCGCACGATGGACACCACATCGGCCCCCAGGTCCGCCAGATGCATGGCGCAGAACGGCCCCGGGCCGATGCCGCCAATCTCCAGCACGCGCACGCTGTCCAGCACCTTCATGGCGTCTCCGTCGAAATCGGTTCAGTCGAGTTGCAGCTGGCGGCTGGTGATCAGCGCGCCCCAGCTCTTGCGGTCGTTGTCCACCAGCTGGGTGAACTGCGCCGGCGGCATGCCGCCGGCGCGGCCGCCGAGCTCGCGGTAGCGGCGCGCCACCTCGGGGTCCCGGAGCACGGCGACAAGGCCGTCGGTGAGCTTGCGCACCACGGCGGGCGGCGTCTGCGCGGGCAGGAAGAAACCCATCCAGCCGACCTTGTCGAAGTCCTGCAGGCCCAGTTCGGTGGTGGTGGGCACGTTGGGCAGCTCGGGCTCGCGCTGCGCGCCCGTCACGGCGATGGGATGCAGCTTGCCCGCCTTGATATGCACCAGCGAGGCCGTGAGGTTGTCGAACATGAACTGCGTCTCTCCCGACACGATGGCCGCCGTCGCCGGTGCCGAGCCGCGGTAGGGCACATGTACCACGTCCACGCCCGTGCGCTCGCGCAGCAGCTCGCCCATAAGGTGCGTGGTCTGGCCTACGCCGGCCGAAGAGAACGACAGCTTGCCCGGCGCCTGCCGCGCGGCCTTGAGCAGATCGTCCAGCGAGCGCACCGGCGATGCCTGCGGCACGACCAGCACGTTGGAGAACGAGATCATGTCCGTCAGCGCCACGAAGTCCTCGGGCCTGTAGGGCAGCTTCTTGTAGGCCGTGTAGTTGATGGCGTTGGAGCCCGTGTTGCCCACCAGCACCGTATAGCCGTCCGGCTGCGCGCGTGCCACCTGGCTGGCACCGATGGAGCCGCCCGCGCCGGGCCTGTTGTCCACGATGACGGGCTGGCCCAGCCGCTCGCCCAGCTTGAGCGCCAGCAGCCGCGCGGGAATGTCGGTGGAGCCCCCGGCCGCGCCCGGCACGACCAGGGTGATGGGCCGGGTGGGCCAGGCATCGGCTGCAATGGCTGCCGTGGCGCACAGCCAGGCGGCAGCCGCCAGCGTGAGGCGTTTGAACATGGTGTCTCCTCTGTGCGCCTTTGGTTTTGCGAGGCCCGGAAAGCGCTCAGCGAGGACTCATCCGAATGGCACCGTCCAGGCGAATCGTCTCGCCATTGAGCATGGGGTTCTCCAGGATGTGCAGCGCGGTCAGCGCGTACTCGGACGGGTGGCCCAGGCGTGCGGGGTTGGGCACGGAGGCGGCCAGCGACTGGCGGATGTTGTCGGGCAGCTTGGCCAGGATGGGCGTGTCGAACAGGCCCGGCGCAATGGTGCACACGCGGATCATGCGCGTGGCCAGGTCGCGCGCGGCGACGATGGTCATGCCGATGATGCCGGCCTTGGCCGAGGCGTAGGGAATCTGGCCGATCTGCCCCTCGTAGCCCGCCACCGAGGCCGTGAGCACGCAGGCGCCGCGCTCGCCTTGCACGGGCTCGTTGCGCGCCATGCTGGCGGCGGCCAGGCGCAGCGTGTTGAAGGTGCCGATCAGGTTCACGCGGACGATGCCCGTGTACTTGTCCAGCGAGCCGGGGCTGCCGTCCTTCTCCACCAGCCGCAGCGGCCCGCCCACGCCCGCGCAGTGCACCAGGGCGCGGAACTCGCCGAAGTCCTCGGCGGCCGCAATGGCGGCGGCCATCTGGTCGGCGTCGGCCACGTCGGCCTTCACGAAGCGCAGGCGGCTGCCGTGGCGCTGGCGGGCGGAGTCCACCATGGCCGCGCCGCGGTCCTCGTTCAGGTCCACCACCACCACGTTCAGGCCGCGTTCCAGCAGCGCCTGGGCCGATGCCTCGCCCAGACCCGATACGCCGCCCGTCACCAGGGCCGTCATGTTCTCTTGCAGTTGCATGGATGTGTCTCCGGTGCCTGGCTCACAGGCGTTCGATGATGGTGGCGTTGGCCATGCCGCCGGCCTCGCACATGGATTGCAGGCCATAGCGCGCGCCGCTGTCCTCCAGCGCGTGCAGCATGGTGGTCATCAGGCGGATGCCCGAGGCGCCCAGCGGATGGCCCAGGGCGATGGCGCCGCCGCGCGGGTTCAGCCGCTCGGGGTCGGCGCCCAGTTCTTTTTGCCAAGCCAGCGGCACGGAGGCGAAGGCCTCGTTGATCTCGCAGTGGTCCATCTGCTCCAGCCGCATGCCGGCCTTGGCCAGCACGCGCCGCGTGGCGGGAATGGGGGCCGTGAGCATGTACAGCGGATCGTCGCCCACCACGTCCAGCGCCACGAAGCGCGCACGGGGGCGCAGGCCCAGTTGCTGGGCGCGCTTTTCGCTCATCAGCAGCATGGCGCTGGCGCCGTCGGTCATCTGCGAGGCATTGCCCGCCGTGGTGTGCCAGCGGATCTGCGGAAAGCGCGCCGACAGCTCGTCGTTCTGGAACACGGCCTTGAGCGCGCCCAGCTTCTGCGCCGTGGTGCCCGGGCGGATGGTCTCGTCGGCCGTGAAGAGGCCGGCAGGCGTGGTGATGCCCACGATCTCGCGCTCGAAGTGCCCGGCCGACTGGGCCGCATGGGCGCGCTGGTGCGATCGCGCGGCATAGGCATCCAGTTCCTCGCGGCCCAGGCCCCAGCGCGCGGCCACGAGGTCGGCCGACACGCCCTGGCCCACCAGCCCCGGCGCAAAGCGCGCATCGAAGCGCGCGCCCGTGGTGTTCTGCCCCATGCGCGAGCTGCCCATGGGCACGCGGCTCATGGACTCCACGCCGCAGGCGATCACCATGTCCTGCGTGCCCGACATGATGGCCTGCACGGCAAAGTGCACGGCCTGCTGGCTGGAGCCGCACTTGCGGTCGATGGTGGTGGACGGCACATGGGCCGGCAGGCCTGCGGCCAGCCAGGCCAGGCGGCCCGGCGTGCCGGCCTGCTCGCCGGCCTGGCTCACGCAGCCGGTGATCACATCGTCCACCGCGCCGGGGTCGATGCGGTTGCGCTGCACGAGCTGCTCCAGCACCTGGCTGAGCAGATCGACGGGGTGGAGCTGGGCCAGGGCGCCATCGGGCTTGGCCCGGGCCATGGGACTGCGGATGGCATCGACGATGACAGGAGTGTTCATGCGGATTTAATGAGACTGGAGGTTCATGAAATGAATGATAAGTCTCGAAATTTGCATTGAACAAAGCGTTTTCCCGGATGAAAAACCGAGCGTAAACAAAAATACTTGCTGAAAACCCGATGAATTCGAGACGGCGGATTCAAAAAAGCAAAGGAGACGGCGTGCATGACTTTCACAGCTGGGCCGATGCCCGGCCCGACCGCGTTGCGCTGACCATGGGCGACAGCGGCCAGCAGCACACGGCGGGCGCGCTGGCGCAGCGCTCGCGCGAGGTGGCGCAGTGGATGGCCGGGCAGGGCCTTGCGGCCGGGGACACGGTGGCCGTGCTGATGGAAAACCGCGTGGAGATCCTGGAGCTGGTGCTGGCCGCGCGCTTGGCGGGCCTGTACGCGGTGGTCATCAGCACCCACCTGACGGCGCCTGAGGTGGCCTACATCCTGGGCGACAGCGGGGCGCGCCATGTCTTTGCCTCCGCTGCCACGGCGGCGCAGCTGCCGGCCGCGCTGGCCGCCACCGTGCATTCGGTGGACGGAGACTGCGCATCCACGGGCCTGCCGTCGCTGGCCGATGCCCTGGCCGCTTGGCGCGCGCAGGCGCCCGCGCCCATCGACCTGTCGGGCCGTCCGCTGGGGCGCGACCTGCTGTACTCCTCCGGCACCACGGGCCGGCCCAAGGGCATCAAGAAGGCGCTGCCGGCGGCGCTCTACCGCACGCAGGCCGACCCCGAATTCCTGGCCTGGCAGCGCAACATGGGATTTGATGCCGACGCGGTCTACCTCTCGCCCGCGCCGCTGTACCACGCAGCGCCGCTGCGCTACTGCCTGCGCACGCTGGACGGCGGCGGCGCGGTGGTGATCACGGCGCGCTTCGACGCGCAGCAGGCGCTGGCGATGATCGAGCGCTACCGCATCACCCACAGCCAGTGGGTGCCGACCATGCTGGGCCGCCTGCTGCAGCTGCCCGAGGAGGTGCGGCACGGCTATGACCTGTCCAGCCACCGCTGCGCCATCCATGCGGCCGCGCCCTGCCCGGTGGCCGTCAAGCAGGCGCTGCTGGACTGGTGGGGCGACATCCTGCTGGAGTACTACGCGGGCTCCGAAGGCTGCGGCATCACCCTGATCAACTCCGCCGAATGGCGCCGGCGCCCAGGCTCGGTGGGCCGCGCCAGCTACGGGCGGCTGCGCATCGTGGGCGACGACGGGCAGGAGCTGCCTGCGGGCCAGATCGGCCGCGTGTTCTTCTCGGACGTGGCGCCCTTCGCCTACCTCAACGACCCCGCCAAGACCCGCGAGGCCATCGACGAGCGCGGCTGGGCCACCTATGGCGACCTGGGCCATGTGGACGAGGAGGGCTACCTCTTTCTCAGCGACCGGCGGGCGGACCTCATCCTGTCGGGCGGCGTCAACCTCTATCCGCAGGAGATAGAGAACGCGCTGGCCACGCACCCGGCCGTGCAGGAGGTGGCCGTGGTCGGCGTGCCCGAGCCCGACTTCGGCGAGCAGCCCATGGCCGTGGTCGTGCTGCGCCAGGGCCATGCGGCCAGCGCCGAGATGGCGCGCGCCATCGTCGCCGAGGCCGGCGCCACGCTGTCGCGCCTCAAGCGCCCGCAGCGCCTGCAGTTCGTGGACGAGCTGCCGCGCCTGCCCACGGGCAAGCTGCTGCGCCGCGTGCTCAAGGACAGGCTGCGCGAGCAGCCGCACGCGGGCTTCAACCTGCGCAGCGCCTGAACGGCCCTTCACCGTCTTTCCTCACCGACAACCACCGGATACCGACCCATGCAAGACCTGACCGAGCGCTCCGTCTACCGCGAAGACCATGAACAGTTCCGCGAGCAGGCCCGCCGCTTCTTCGAGCGCGAGATCGTGCCCCACCATGCCGAATGGGAGCGCCAGGGCATCGTGCCCAAGGAGGTCTGGCGCCAAGCCGGGCGCGAAGGCCTGCTCAACCCCATGCTGCCCGAGCCCTACGGCGGCGGCGGCGACTTCGGCCATGCGGCCGTGCTGCTGGAGGAGATCGCGCGCACGGGCGCCAGCGGGCTGGGCTTTCCGCTGCATTCGGACATCGTCGCGCCCTACATCCATGCCTATGGCAGCAAGGCCCAGAAGGACCGCTGGCTGCCGCGCATGGCCGCAGGCGAGCTGATCGGCGCCATCGCCATGACCGAGCCCGGCGCGGGCAGCGACCTCAAGTCCGTGCGCACCACGGGGCGGCGCGAGGGCGACCACTACGTGCTCAACGGCCAGAAGACCTTCATCACCAACGGCATCAATTCGGAGCTGGTCATCGTCGTCGCCAAGACCGCGCCCGAGATGGGCGCCAAGGGCGTGTCCCTGATCGTGGTCGAGGACGGCATGCCCGGCTTCTCCAAGGGCCGCAAGCTCGAGAAGATCGGCCTCATGGCGCAGGACACCTCGGAGCTGTTCTTCGACAACGTGCGCGTGCCGGCCGACCACCTGCTGGGCGAGGAGAACGCGGGCTTCAGGTATCTGATGCACGAACTGGCCCAGGAGCGCCTGGTGGTGGCCGTGCGCGCCGCCGCCTCCATCGAGGCCTTTTTGCACAAGACCATTGCCTACACGCGCGAGCGCAAGGCCTTCGGCCAGCCGGTGTTCGACTTCCAGAACACGCGCTTCAAGCTGGCCGAGGCCAAGGCCCAGGCCACCATGCTGCGCGTCTTCGTGGACGACTGCATCGCCCTGCACCTGCGCCGCGCGCTCGCTCCCGACCGGGCGGCCATGGTCAAGCTCAATGCCACGGCGCTGCAAAACCGCCTGCTCGACGAATTCCTGCAACTGCACGGCGGCTACGGCTACATGACCGAATACCAGATCGGCCGCGCCTGGACCGATGCGCGCATAGGGCGGATCTACGGGGGGAGCGACGAGATCATGAAGGAGATCATCGCAAGGACTCTTTGAACCCCCTGAGCCGCTGCGCGGCTTCCCCCTCTCTACTCGCTTCGCGAGGGAGGGGGACGGCGCCATCGCCGCGAGGCGGCTCTTGCTCGGCGCCCCTGGCTTTGGGCCGCGCCCGTCTCAGGGGTCACGGGCGATCGGGGCGGCTGGGCTTTCGGGGGCAAGTTCCGACCGGGCGCCACGGACATGGCGGCGCGGCTACACTGCGGGCCATTCATTCGAGGGGCTGGCCGTGGCTGGTTCCTTCTCCCTGTTTTCCCTAGAGATTCCCGCCATGTCCAACGACGCCCACGAAGCCACCGCCCTGCCCGACGAGCCTGCCCTGACGCCCGAGGCGCTGGAGGAACTCGACGATCTGCTCGACGAGCTGCGCACGCGTGGCGAGGAGATTCCGCAGTGGGAGTTCTGCGACGGTTTCCTGACGGCGCTGATCTGCACGCGCCGCGAGGTGCCGGCCGCCGAGTGGCTGCCCATGCTGCTGGGCGACGGCGGCACGCTGGAGGCGGCCGAGGGCCAGCCGCTGCCGCTGATGGAAGTGTTCAAGGACGCGGCGCAGCAGGCGCGCTTTCTGGAGCTGGTGGGCCTGCGCATGGACGAGATCCGCATCCAGCTGGACGCCGACGTGAAGACGCTGGAAGACGACCGCACCTTCCAGCCCGAGGCCATGGACATGCGCGGTGCCATCCTGTCGCTGCCCGAGGAAGAGCGTCCCGATGACGGCGAGATTCCCTCGTTCGGCCAGATCTGGGCGCTGGGCTTCATGTTCGTGGTCGAGAACTGGGCCGAGGAATGGGCCGCCCCGCGCGACAAGGAAGCCGCCGGCTGGCTCAACGAGGCGCTCAACGCCGTCGTGGCCCTGACCGAGGACGACACCGGCAAGCCCGAAGTCTGCATGTACGACGAGGACGGCCCCGCCAGCACCAGCCAGGAGCGCGTGGAGCAGTTCGGCGAGGCCATCTGGGCGCTGTACGACCTGCGCCAGATCTGGAAGAGCATGGGCCCGCGCCAGGAAACCATCGTCAAGGGCGAGCAGCCGGGCCGCAATGACCCCTGCCCCTGCGGCAGCGGCAAGAAGTTCAAGAAGTGCCACGGCGCCTGAGCGCCCGCGCCACAGGCTTTGGATGCACGGGCCATGAGACATATCGGTGAACGCATACGCGCCCGCCGCGCCGAACTGGGCATGACCCAGGGCCGGCTGGCCGAGGCCGCAGGCATCACGGCCTCGGCCGTGTCGCAGATCGAATCGGGGGCCATCCGCACCCTCAAGAACGACACCCTGGCCCGCGTGGCCCTGGCGCTGCAGACCACGGCGCTGGAGCTGACGGCCGGCCTGGAAGACGACAACGCGCCGCTGCCCGTGGACGAGCAGCGCCTGCTGGAAAGCTACCGCGCCCTGCCTGCACCGCTGCAGGAGATCGCGCACCGGCTCATAAAAGCCTTGCGCTGATCAGCGCATTGAGGCGCTGCAAGGCGTGTGCCACGGTGGCCTGGCGCACGGCGGCGCGGTCGCCGTCAAAGCGCAGGCATTCGCTGTGCGTGGTGCCGTACACGCTCCAGCCGAACCAGACCGTGCCCACGGGCTTGGCGGCGCTGCCGCCGCCCGGCCCGGCCACGCCTGTCACGGCCACGCTGCACTGCGCGCGTGAGTGGGCGATGGCGCCTTCGGCCATGGCGCGCGCCACGGGCTCGCTCACGGCGCCGTGTTCGGCGATCAGCGGCTCGGGCACGCCCAGCAGGTCGTGCTTGGCCGCGTTGGAGTAGCTGACAAGGCCGCGCTCGAACCATTCGCTGGAGCCGGCGCGGTCCGTGCAGGCCGCAGCGATCATGCCGCCCGTGCAGCTCTCGGCCGTGGCCAGCATCCAGCCGCGCTGCAGCAGCAGGCCTGCCAGGGTTTCGACGAGTTCGTTGGATGCGCTCATGCCAGCTCCTTCAGCCGATGAAATGGCGCCATAGCGCGATGACCAGCAGCGTGCAGAAGGCGGCCACCAGATCATCGAACATGATCCCCCAGCCGCCGCGCCAGCCGAAGCCCTTGAAACACCGGTCGGCCCATTTGACGGGCTGGGGCTTGGCGGCGTCGAAGAAGCGGAACAGCGCAAAGGCGATGAGCTGGCCCCAGAAGCCCGTGGGCATGACCAGCCACAGCACCAGCCAGAAGGCCACGATCTCGTCCCAGACCAGGTTGCCCGGGTCGGCCACGCGCATGTGGCGCGCCGTGACCGTGCAGGCCCACCAGCCCAGGGGAATGCTGCCCGCGATCAGCAGGCCGATCTGCTGGGGCGTGAACCAGTGCTGCAGCAGCAGGAAGGACAGCCAGGCCCACAGCGTGCCCACGGTGCCGGGCGCGATGCGCCCCAGCCCCGAGCCCAGCCCCATGGCGATGAAGTGGGCCGGGTGGGACATCATGAATTCCAGCGTGGGGCGAGCCATGCCGCCCTGTGGCGGGCCTTCCGGTGGGCGCGCCGCAGAGGCAAAGGTGGGGGTAGCAGGATCGCCGGAAACCTCCGGCCGCAGCGGCGCGTCACTCATGGGGCCAGATCATAAGCGCGGCCCTGGTGCTTCACTGACGCTCTTCGACCGCCAGATCCTGCGGATGGCGGATCTGGTGGCGGGCCTCGAAGCTGGCGCTGGCGCCAGCGGCCAGCGGCTGCTGCCAGGCGATCATGCCGTTGCGGTCGTTCCAGCGCGTGGTGGCCGGCTGCGGGTTGTATTGGGACTGCACGCGGATCTGCTCATTGCGCGAGACGGGTGCGGCGTCCACCACCTGCAGTTCGATGGCGCGGTCATGGCGGTTGTCCACCTGGAAGCGCCGCGTGACCTGGCGTTCGGTGCTGCTGCTGAGCAGGCCGCCGCTGCCCGTGGCCGAGTCCACGGGCAGGTTGCGCACGACCACCTTGTCGTCACGGCCGAAAGACAGGCCCTGGGCCAGCGCGGCGGCGTTGCCGAAGTCCAGCCGGCCCTGGCCGGCGAAGGCGCCATCGCGGAACAGGGCCACGGGGCCTGCGGGCCAGACACCGGCCGGCACGGCCAGCTGGGCCACCAGGTAGGCGGCCTCTTCCACGGCGGGCGCCGTGCGCGTGAGCAGGGTGGCCGGCAGGTTCTGCGAGCCCAGGGCCAGGGTCACGCGCTCGCTGCTGGAGGGCACGCTGATGCGGTAGGGCACGGAGAACTGTGTGGCGTAGGCGGTGTTGAGGCTGGCGACATCGAGCACCGGCAGCTCGGCGGCCTCGCTGGCCGCCCCGGGCTTGCGGGCGCGCTCCAGCATCATCGCAGGGGCTGCCGGGGCCGGCGCTGGCGGAGGGGCCATGGCGGCCACGGGGCGGGGCCGTTCCACATCCAGCGTCCAGGGATTGGGCAGGCGTGCCTGCGTGCTGCGCGAAGGCTGGCCGGTGGACAGCAGCAGCTGCACCTGGCTCCAGTCCTCGCCGCTGTTCTGGGCCACCAGGGCCAGGCGTTCGATGGCCACCGTGCCCTTGGCCGGGTCCAGCTGGGCGCGGTAGGTGGGCTGCCAGCTCGGGCCGCGCACCTGGTAGGTCAGCTGCACATTGGCATCGGCCGGGCTGGCCAGTTGCACGGTGACCTTCATCACCTGGGCGTTGCCGGCGCCCGTGCGGTCGCGTTCGAGCTGCAGCGGCCTGAGCTGCTCCTGCAGCGCCTGCTTTTGCCGCAGGATCTGGTGGGCGCGCAGCGTGTTGCCACGGCTGGTGCTGCGCAGCGCCTCGGTGGCGGCGCCCAGCTGGCTGGCGGCGGGCAGGGCGGGGGCTTTGGCGTCATCGCCGGGCTTGGCCAGGCCTTGCAGGTAGTCGCCCACGAGCTTGGCGGCGGACTCGTCGGCCTCCAGCGCGGCCAGCTGGTCTTCCAGCGTGCGGATCTGCTGCTCCAGCGGGCTGGCGCAGGCCTTGGAGGCCAGTTCGCGCGGCTGCGACTGCAGCTTGTAGTCGCCCAGGCGCACGCCGGCATCGGCGCTGACCTGCAGGCTCTGCGGGTCGATGGAGCCGGGCAGGCACTCGAACACCAGCTGGCGCGTGGCGGCCGTGATGCGCGCCGTGCGCTCCACCGAGGCCACGCCCGCATACAGGGTGACGCGCGCGATGGGGGCGCGGGCGATGGTGGCTTCCTGGGCTTGTGCCTGGGCCTGGACCGGGGTGCCTGCCAGCAGGAAGCAGGCGGCGGCCAGGGCAGAGAGGGCGGGCAGGGCGGAGCGTTGAACCATGGGCAGTCCTTCTCGGATGAAAGTGGTTTGGCGCGGCGTCAGGCCGCAGCGAAGTGGTCGAATGAGGTCCACCGGGGCGCCATGGCCGCTCCGTCCGGGCCGATCAGCCGCAGGCCGGGCGCGGCCTCGATGCAGCCTATGCGCGTGACGCGCGTGGCGGTGTCGCGGCCTGCGGCCTGCACGGCATCGCGCCTGTCGGCCGGGGCCGTGAAGCACAGCTCGTAGTCGTCGCCGCCGGACAGGGTGCACTGGTGCAGCAGGTCGATGGCCAGGGGCGTGTGCCGGCCGGCATCGAGCAGCGGCGTGACCAGGCGCGTGTCCAGGCTGGCGCCCACGCGGGATTGCTCGAGGATGTGGCCCAGGTCGCCCAGCAGGCCGTCGCTCACATCCAGCGCGCTGCTGGCAATGCCGCGCAGCGCCTGGCCCAGGGCCACGCGCGGCGTGGGCGCTTCCAGGCGCTGGCGCGCGGCGGCCAGCGTGCCGGGTGGCAAGGTGATGTGGCCCAGCAGGGCTTCCAGCGCCAGGCGGGCATCGCCCAGGCTGCCGCTGACCCAGATGTCGTCGCCAGCGCGCGCGCCGCTGCGCAGCAGGGCCTGGCCGGGCGGCACTTCGCCGAAGACGGTGATGCAGATGTTCAAGGGCCCCTGGGTGGTGTCGCCGCCGACCAGCTCGCAGCCGTGGGCGTCGGCCAGGGCCAGCAGGCCGGCCGCAAACGCCTCGGTCCAGGCCGCATCGGCACGCGGCAGGGACAGGGCCAGGGTGAAGGCCAGCGGGCGCGCGCCGCAGGCCGCCAGGTCGGACAGGTTCACGGCCAGGGATTTGTGGCCCAGCAGGCGCGGGTCCACGTCGGCGAAGAAATGCCGGCCCTCGACCAGCATGTCGCTGGAGACGGCCAGCTGCATGCCCGGCGCCGGGGCGAGCAGGGCGCAGTCATCGCCCACGCCCAGGGCGGCGCGGCGCACGGGGCGCTGGAAGAAGCGGCGGATCAGGTCGAATTCACCCACGGTGGCGGCTTTCGGATGCGTTTGGCGATCGGGCTATTGTGCTGCGAGGTTCGTGCTGCCCCGTATCAGGTGGCCTCGCCCGCACCGGGCCGATGCTCCAGCGCCAGCGCGTGGAAGGCCTGGGCGGCAGGCGACAGGCTGCGCTGGCGCCTGCGCACCAGGTACAGGTCGCGCCGGCGGTCGGCATCGGCCAGCGGGCGCGTCACCAGGCCAGGCTGCACGAAGTGGAACAGCGCCAGGGCCGGCACCACGCTGATGCCCAGGCCCGCGCGCACCATGCCCATCACGGTGGCCAGGTGCTCCACCTCCAGCAAGGTGTTGAGGGGTGGGGCCTGCTCCTGCGATTCCAGGTACTGGCGCACGCTGCTGTGGCGGGCGAGCTGGATGAAGGGCTGGTCCCGCAGGTCGGCCATGGTCGGCGCGGGCAGGGCCGCCAGCGCATGGTCGGCGCGGCAGACCAGGTGCAGACGGTCGGCGCAGAACCATTCGGCCTGCAGCTCCTCGGTGTCGGCGCGGATGGCGGCCAGCGCCAGGTCGGCCTGGCCCGAGGCCACCTGGGCGATGCACGATTCGGACAGCAGGTCCGACACCTGCAGCTGTATGCCCGGATGGCGCGCATGGAACAGCGCCAGCACGGGCGGCAGCCAGGCCGCCGCCAGCGAAGGCAGCAGGGCGATGGACACGCGCCCGCGCTGCAGCGCCGCCGCCTCGCGCAGGCCGTGCACGGCATCGCCCAGGTCGGCGCGTATGCGCTGCGCGGCATCGAGGAACTGCGCCCCCTCCTGCGTCAGCGCCACATGGCGCGTGCTGCGGTCGAACAGGCGCACGCCCACGCCGTCTTCCAGCCCCTTGATCAGGGCGCTGAAGGCCGGCTGCGACAGATGGCAGCGCTGCGCGGCCAGGGTGAAGCTGCTGAGCTGGGCCAGGGCGATGAAGGCATCGAGCTGGCGGGAGGAGATATTCATCTGGTTTTTGGATGAGTTGATCCGAATAATCGATTTCACAGATTAGCAGCCCTTGCCTACATTGGCCTGCATGGACCATCTGGAAACCTTCTTTGCCCCGGACAAGCCCCCGCTGTGGGTGGGCTGCGCAGCCGGCTTCTCGGGCGACCGCACCGATGCCGCCGCGCCCGTGGTGCGCGCCCTGGCGGCCAGCGGCCAGAGCGCCTGCCTGATCTTCGAGACCCTGGCCGAGCGCACGCTGGCCCTGGCCCAGCTCGCGCGGCACGAGCAGCCCGACGCCGGCTATGAACCCCTGCTGGAGGATCTGCTGGAGCCCGTGCTGGCCGACTGCCTGGCGCATGGCATACGCATCGTCAGCAACTTCGGTGCGGCGAATCCCGAAGGCGCGGCGCGCTGCATCCAGCGGCTGGCGCAGCGCCTGGGCCTGCGCGTGCCGCGCATCGCCGTCGTGCATGGCGACGACGTGAGCGGCCCGGCGTACCGCGAGGCGCTGCGGGCCGCGCTGGTCGCGGAGTTTCCCGAGGATTCGCTGGTCAGTGCCAACGCCTACATCGGCGCGCGCGCGATTGCCGAGGCCCTGCAGGCCGGCGCCGAGATCGTGGTGGCCGGCCGCGTGTCCGACCCCTCGCTGACCCTGGGGCCGGCCATGGCGCATTTCGGCTGGGCCTGGGACGACTGGGACCGCCTGGCGCGCGCCACCATGGCCGGCCACCTGCTGGAATGCGGCGCCCAGGTCACGGGCGGCTACTTTGCCGACCCGGGCTTCAAGGACGTGCAGGGCCTGGCGCGGCTGGGCTATCCCATTGCCATCATCGAGCCCTCGGGCGACTGCACCATCACCAAGCCCGAAGGCACGGGCGGCCTGGTCAGCGAACGCACGGTCAAGGAACAGCTGCTGTACGAGGTGCACGACCCGGCCGCCTACCTGACGCCCGACGTGGTGGCCGACCTGTCCGAGGCCGAGGTGCACCAGGTGGGGCCTGACGCCGTGCGCCTGAGCGGCGTGCGCGGCCATGCGCACAACGGCCACTACAAGGTCAATGTCTGCCATGCCTCGGGCTGGCTGGCCGAGGGCGAGATCTCCTATGCCGGCCCGCGCGCCCTGGAGCGCGCCCGGCTGGCCGGCGAGGTGCTGCGCGAGCGCTTGGGCGGCGAGGCCGCAGGCGACCTGCGCCTGGACTGGATCGGCGTGGCCAGCGTGCTGGGCGACGACGCCGGCCGCTGGCGCGACGCACAGCCGGGCAGCGCAGCCGCCCCCCAGGACGTGCGCCTGCGCGCCGCCTGGCTGCGCCCCACGCAGGCCCAGGCGCAGCGCCTGCCGCGCGAGGTCAATGCGCTGTACACCTGCGGGCCGGCCGGCGGCGGCGGCGTGCGCACGGCGCTGCGCGCGCGGCTGGGCACGGTGTCCTGCCTGCTGGCGCAGCAGAGCGTCGCCACCGGATGGAAGTGGGCCGAGGGAGCGGTCAATAAAGGAGTCGAGAAAGAAGCCGGGGAGCACGCCGCATGAACACACTGCCAACCACGATGCCCGTCACAGTGCCGTTGTACCGCCTGGCGCACGGGCGCACGGGGGACAAGGGCAACCGCTCCAACATCAGCCTCATCGCCTGGAATGCCGCCTGCTGGCCCGTGCTGGTGGAGCAGATCACCGAAGAGCGCGTGGCCGCGCACTTCGCCGCCCGGCGCCCTGCGCGCGTGCAGCGCTTCGTGCTGCAGCGCTTGCAGGCCATGAACTGGGTGCTGGACGAGGTGCTGGACGGCGGCGTCAACGACGCGCTCAACCTCGACAGCCACGGCAAGGCGCTGTCGTACTGGCTGCTGCAGATGCAGGTCCACATACCGGCTTCGCTGCTGCCTCATCTGGCGCCGGAGTAGCCGGCAGCACCCGCCCGTCACACATTCATCACAACAAAGGAGACAGACATGAACTTTTCGCAGAACCTTCCCCGCCGCCATGCGCTCGTGCTGGCCGCCTGCGCGCTGGCAGCCGCCGCCGCACCGGCGCTGGCGCAGGACTATCCGTCCAAACCCATCACCTTCGTCGTGCCGTTTGCGGCCGGCAGCGCCACCGACCAGCTGGCACGGGCGCTGGGCCAGGCCGTGACCACGGCGACCAAGCAGGCCGTGGTGGTCGAGAACAAGGGCGGCGCCAGCGGCATGATCGCGGCCCAGCAGGTGGCGCGCTCGGCGGCCGATGGCTACACGGTGCTGATCACCACCAACACCACGCATGCGGCCAACCAGCATCTGTACAAGAAGCTGCCCTATGACGCGGTCAAGGACTTCGCGCCCGTGGCCGGGCTGGGCAAGGGCGGCCAGGTGCTGGTGGTGCGCGCCGATGCGCCGTACAAGAACGTGGGCGATCTGCTGGCGGCGGCGAAGAAGCAGCCGGGCAAGCTGTCGTTCGGCAGCGGCAGCTCCTCCAGCCGCGTGGCCGGTGAAATGCTCAAGCAGCTGGCCGGCGTGGACCTGATGCACGTGCCCTACAAGAGCAATCCGCTGGCCATCACCGACCTGCTGGGCGGCCAGATCGACCTGATGATCACCGACACCTCCACCGGCGTGCCCCAGGTCAAGTCGGGCAAGCTGCGCGCCCTGGGCTACTCCACCACCAAACGCAGCCCGCAGCTGCCCGAGGTGCCCACGCTGGAGGAAGCCGGCGTCAAGGGCTATGACATGGGCTACTGGTTCGCCGCCTACGCGCCCGCTGGCACGCCCGAGGCCGTGGTGGCCCGTCTCAACCGCCTGCTGTCCGACGCCGTGCACAGCGCGGGCGCCAAGTCCTTCTTCGAGATGTCCGGCTCCGAGGGCTGGACCGCCACGCCCCAGGAGCTGGCCGCCTTCCAGGCGGGCGAGACCCAGAAGTGGGGCCAGGTGATCAAGGCCGCCGGCATCCAGCCCGAGTAGGCCGCTCCCCGCTCTCCCGTTCCCCTTTTTTCCGAACCGTCCTAGGCCGCCGCAATGCACGGCGGCCAGGGCGGAGCCTTGCCTGTGCCATGACCCCAAGGAGACAACATGCACATCAGATCCACCCATCCACTGGCCCTTGCCCTGGCCGCATCCGGCCTGCTGACCGCCTGCGGCGGCAGTGACTCGCCCGCCGGTTCGCCGGCGCCGCGCATGCAGCTGAGCATCAGCGCCACCGAGGACTTTGCCGGCAGCTACGGCAGTGTCGGCGCCTATGAGAAAGTGACCGGCGTGCTGCGCGGCGAGCTGGACCCGGCCGACCCGAAGAACGCCGTGATCCAGGACCTGGCGCTGGCGCCCGTCAATGCGCGCGGCATGGTCGAGTACAGCACCGACTTCGTCATGCTCAAGCCCAAGGACATGTCCAAGGCCAGCGGCGTGCTGCGCTATGACGCACCCAACCGCGGCAACATCCTGACCATGCCCAACCCCACGGCCACGCCCGGCGATGCGGTCTACCTGGAGCGCGGCTATGTGCTGCTGTACTCGGCCTGGCAGGGCGATGTGCCCAAGTCCACGCCCGCGCGCCTGACGGTCACCGTGCCCGTGGCCCGCAACAAGGACGGCAGCAGCATCACGGGCAGCTACCGCACCGAGCTGGTCCCGGCCGCCGCCGTGCCCTCCATGACCCTGCCCGGTGGCGTGTTCAACGGGACCATGATCCCCTACGAGCCCGCCAGCCTGGACAACACGCAGGCCGGCTACTCGCTCACGCGCCGCATCAACGAAACCGATGCGCGCCAGACCGTGCCTGCGGGCGACTGGAAGTTCGCCAGCTGCGATGCCGCCGCCAATCCCTTCCCCGGCACGCCTGCGGCCACCAGCGTCTGCCTGAAGGGCGGGTTCGACCCGCAGTACCTCTACGAGCTGGTCTACGTGGCCAAGGACCCCAAGGTCATGGGCGTGGGCCTGGCCGCGTTGCGCGACACGGTGAGCTTCTTCCGCGCCAAGGCGGCCGATGCCGACGGCAAGGCCAATCCGCTGGCCGGGCGCATCACGCACACCATCGGCCAGGGCACCTCGCAGTCGGGCAATGCCATGAAGACCTTCCTGCACCTGGGCTTCAACCAGGCGCTCGATGGCGGCAAGGTCTTCGACGGCATGTATGCCCACGTGGCCGCGCGCCAGACCAACATCAACACGCGCTTCGCCGTGCCCGGCGGCGGGGGCGGCCTGCGCACCGACCACACGGCCTTCGGCCAGACCGCGCCGCGCGGCCTGGACAAGGACTACAGCGACGAGGTCAGCGGCCGCCAGGGCGGCGTGATGAAGCGCTGCGAAGCCAGCAACACCTGCCCCAAGTTCTTCCTGGGCCTGTCGGGCACGGAGTTCTGGCAGCTGCAGGGCTCGCCCGTGCTGACCGATGCCAATGGCCTGCGCGACATCGCCCAGCCCGCCAATGCGCGCATCTACTACTACGCCAGCACCCAGCATGGCGGCGCAGGCGGCACGGCCAGCATCGGCTATGCGCCCACGCGCAATGTCTATCCGGCCGGCACCGTGGTGCACTTCAACGACACGTTCCGCGCGCTGTTCATCGCGCTGGAGGACTGGGTGGTGCGCGGCACCGAGCCGCCGGCCAGCCAGGTGCCCAAGCTGGCCGACGGCACCCTGGTGCGGCCCGACAAGCTGGTCTTTCCCGCCATGAAGGGCCTGAACTGGAGCGTGGGCGGCGTGCAGACCGCCATCCCCGAGTTCCGCTACCTGGCGCGCCACAACGGCTTTGCGCTGCTCGACTTCGGCCCGCAGTACGTGTCGCAGGACGAAAGCGGCATCGCCACGCTGCAGCCGCCGCGCGCCACGGGCAAGGACTACGCCATCCTCGTGCCCCAGGTCGATGCGGCCACCGGCCTCACGCGCGCCGGCATCCGCAGCGTGGAGGCGCGGGCACCGCTGGGCACCAGCGTGGAGTTCAACTACGTGGCCACGCCGGGCATCGTGGACCTGTCCAACCTCACGGGCAGCTTCATCCCCTTCCACAAGACGCGCGTGGCGCGGCTGGCGGCCGGTGACGGGCGGCCTTCACTGGAGGAGCTGTATGTCGACCAGGCCGGCTACGTGAGCGCTGTCACGGCCGCGGCCCAGGACCTGGTGCGCCAGCGCCTGCTGCTGCAGCGCGACGCCGACGCGCAGATCACCGCCGCGCGTGCGGCGGCGGTGCTGCCTTGAGCCTGCGCTGAACGCAGGCCTCAGACGGCCTGGCCGCGAAAGCGCATGGCCGCCTGGCGCGAGACCTCGGCCAGCAGCTGCTCGCTGCGCTGGCGTTCGCGCAGCCAGCGGGCATCGTTGCTGCCGGCGGCCACGTCGCTGCGCAGCAGATGCAGTGCGGGCGCGGCGCCATGGCGGGCCGCGTAGTCGGCCACGGCATCCATGGTCTTGAGGATGTGGTCGGCCAGCGGCATGTGCTCGCCAGTGGCCGGGTCCACGTACACGGCCTCCAGGCCGAAGCGGCAGGCCTGGAAGCGGTTGTAGGTGTAGACCAGGTAGTCGTCCTCCACGGGCGTGAAGGGCTGGGTGTCCATGAACCAGGCAGCCAGCGCCTGCACGTAGCCGGACAGGGCGGCTGCGCGCTCGATGGTCAGCGGCGTGTCGAACACGCGGATCTCGATGGTGCCGAACTCGGGCTTGGGCCGGATGTCCCAGTAGAAGTCCTTCATGCTCTTGACCACGCCCGTGCGCGTCATCTTGTCGAAGTACTGCTCGAACTCGCTCCAGTGCAGCACGCAGGGCGCGCGGCCCGACAGCGGAAAGGCGAACACCGAGTTCAGCCGCGCCGAGTCGAAGGCCGTGTCGTGGCCCTGAACATAGGGGCTGGAGGCCGACAGCGCAATGAAGTGCGGGATGTAGCGCGACATGCGGTGCAGCATCAGCAGGGCCGCGTCGGCGTCGGGGCAGCCGATGTGCACGTGCTGGCCGAAGATGGTGAACTGCTTGGACAGGTAGCCGTACAGCTGCGAAAGCTCCTGGAAGCGCGGCTTGTCGTAGATGCGCCGCTCATGCCACTGCTGGAAGGGGTGGGTGCCGCCACCCACCACGGCGATGTTGAGCTTGTCGGCGCTTTTGACCAGCGCATCGCGGATCTGGCTGAGCTGGCCCAGCACCTCCGAGGCCGAATGGCATACGCTGGTGGAGATCTCGATCATGCTGTTCGTCATCTCGGGCACCACGCTGCCGGGCAGCGGGTTCTTGAGCATGAGGCGCAGCATGTCCTCGGCGTAGGGAGCCAGGTCGTAGTCGTGGGTGTTGACCAGCTGCAGTTCCAGCTCCACGCCCAGGGTCAGCGGTTCGGACGAGTTGAAGGCTTCAAGACTCACGTTCATCTCCTGCGGTATTCGTGCGGCTCAGCGGCTTCCAGGGACGGGAGCTTTCGCCGGAGCGGTAGATGGCCACGGTGGCCAGGGCGGCGCCCAGCACCTCCATCACCAAAATGGTGGGCAGGGCCACGCCTGCGATCTGCGCGCCCAGCTCGGGCGCGGCGGCCACGAACTGCGAGGCGATCAAAAGCGCCACCGACGACATGGGCGCCATCGCGCAGCCCACCCAGAAGGCCTGGCGCCAGTTGGCGCCCGTGCCCACATTGCCCACGGCCACGCCCATGGTCTTGGCGACCAGGCGTGCCAGGATCACGGCGCCCACCACGCCGGCCACCGGCGCGCTCCAGTCGGCCTGTGCGGCCACGGTGGAGACCAGCACGAACATCAGCATGGTCAGCAGCGAGGCCGCCGTGCCCAGCTGGCGCGGCCAGGCCCAGGGGCGCGGGTTGAACTGCTTGAGCAGGATGCCGCCCAGCAGCGCCGCCAGCGGCGCCGAGCCGCCCAGGTACGAGGCCACGGGCACGCTGGCCGAGATCAGGGTGAGAAAGAGGATGGAGGTGTTCTCGCTGGCCGGGCTCATGAAGCGCAGCGCCAGGCGCATCAGCACGGCCAGCACCAGGGCCACGGCCACCGAGACGCCCAGCACCACCAGCACCGGCATGATCGAGGCCACGAAGCCCGCCTTGGGCTGCGTCAGCATGCCCGCCTTGGCGCTGCCCAGGGCCAGCGCATACAGCGTGGACAGGGTGGCCAGCACCAGGCCGCGATCGGTCACGGCGCCTGCGGCACGCATGTCGGCCACCACGCGCGTCAGCACCAGGGGCGAGGCCGCCATGGCCACCAGGGCCAGCGGCCCGGCCACTTCGGGGGCCACGCCCAGCCAGCCCAGCACCAGGGAGACCAGCACATAGGTCAACGCGGATTCGGCCACGCTTTGCACCAGCACCATGGGGTTGTGGCGGAACCAGCGCAGCGTGATGCGCCCGCCGCATTCGAACAGCACGATGGCCACGCCCAGCTCCAGCAGGAACAATCCCGTGCCCTGCAGCGGCCAGGCGGTATTGGCGCCAAAGCCGATCAGCCCGGCAATGCCGCCGACCAGCGAATAGCCGACCACCTTGGGCAGGGCCGCATGGCGCTGGCAGGCGTAACCCACCATGGTGGCCACTGCCAGCAGCAGGGACCATTGCACCGTGGCCAACCCGGCCGATGGCCGCAGCCACGGTTCCCAGAAGCTCAGCATGTCATTCATAAGCGAGGTCCTTTGCGCGAGCCAGTGGCCCGCAAGCGAAGCTCCGCAGGGCCTTCCCTGCGGCGCGGGCAAGCCCGCGTCCCGTGCGCTTGGCACGGGGACACTTCGTTGGCGATCCACTGGCGTGACTGCCGGGCTGCAAGGCCGGGCGGGCACGCCAGCACGTGGGTTCCGCGTGGTTCCCGAGGTCCCGCAGGCTCAGGGGCGGAAGAAACTCAGCGGCGCTGTGCGCAGACGGCGGCGGATGGCCGAATAGATGCGCGAGCGGTCGACTCCGCTGACATTGTGTGCCCTCATCGCAACGCGGAATGCCAGATAAAAGCTGACAGTGACATTCAACGCGCCATTGACCGGCAGTAGGGCAACCGCCCACCAGAACATGTCGGAGTGCAGCACCTGCCAGCCCAGGGCCGCCATGGCGGCACCGATCTGGCCTGCCGACAGCGTGACGTGGCGCACCTCCAGCCCCAGGCCGAAGAAGGCAGCGAACGCGGGCACCAGGCCCAGCATCATGCCCAGCGAGACGTTGGCGGCAAAGCCCGAAATGTTCTTGCGCCAGAAATGCGCCCAGCGGTCGGCACGCTTGGCGCCCAGCCAGCGCGTGATGCCGGGGTTGTAGCGGATCACCGAGTCCAGCCGGCGCAGCACGAACCAGTTCTCGGCCCAGCCCGCGATCAGGCTGCTGGCGAACAGCAGCACGCCCGTGAAGGCCGCGAACAGCGGCGACATGCCCAGCAGACTCAGCGAGTCGAGCACGGCAATCGCATGCGGCCCGTCGATGGGCGTGTGGCCGAACAGCTGGGCATAGCCCAGCGACAGCAGCAGCACCATGGGCAGCACCACCAGCACGTTGCCCAGCACCGCTGCCACCTGCGAGCGCACCAGGTGGGCGACCTCGTCCACGAACTCTTCGATGGCCTCGCTGGCGCGCAGGTCCTTGAGCTTGGCGGCCATGGCCGGTGCCGTCATGGCCGGCTGCTTGGTCGCCACCGTGAAGTGCAGCAGCTGGATCAGCACAAAGCTGATGGAGTAGTTGATGCCCGCCGCCAGCCCGCCCCAGAACGCCGACAGCCCCAGCGCGTAGAGCGCGAACTTCAGCAGCGTGGTGAAGGCCATCACAAAGCCGCCGCCGGCGGCCTTGGTTGCCATGGACAGGTATTCGCGGCCGGTGCGCGTGATGTAGTGCTCGCCCGTCTCGGCGCTGCGCTCGGCCACCTTGGCTGCCAGCAGCGAGGTGTTGGTGGACAGCAGCGCGCGCAGGCTGCGCCGCTCGATGCCCACGGACACCAGGTTGGCCAGCAGGTCGGCCGTCTCGGTGGCGCGGTTGTCGGCCACAAGGCAGTCCAGCAGCCGCCTGACGCGCAGGATGCGCGCGCGCAGCTGGCGCAGGCGGAACACCAGGCCTACCGAAATCCCTTCGGACTCGAAATGTGTGTAGACCGATGTCACGGCCGCGCGGCAGGCATCCAGGCGCTCGCGCAGCCGGGCCTCGGCCGCATCGCGCCGGTCATTGGTGCGCAGCGCGTGCATCACCTCCACGCGCAGGCTCTCGGCGTCGTGGATCAGGGCGTGGAAGGGCTGGTCGTCGCGCGCCTGCTCGTCCATGCGCAGGCGCAGTTCGGGCGAAAAGCCCGTGGACAGGATCTGCCCCGTGCAATAGGTGATGGAGCCCAGCAGGCTGTTCTGCCAGAAGCTGCTGCCCTGGCCCTCGCTGCCATCGGTCAGCAGCAGTGCGATGCGTTCGAGCAGCGGCGCCTCCAGCGCGTGCAGCCAGCGCGCGTCGAATTCGTCGGGCATGGCCAGCATGAACAGCTCGGAGGCATCCACCGTCTCCGGCGTGCTGGGCAGCAGCTTGTAGCGTGCGCGCTCGGACAGCTCGCTGAACATGTTGGTGCGCGGCGCAAAGCCGAAATCGGCCAGCAGCGCCGTGATGTCCACGGTGTCGATGAAGCGCAGCCACCAGGCATGCAGGCGCTGGCGCACGGCCGGGTCGGCCTCCACGGCCTCCACCAGCAACTGCACACGCTGCACGGCGCCGTCCACCGACGGCTTGGGCGCGCGCACCCACTCCAGCAGGTGGATCAGCCAGATATGGCGGTGGGCGAGGTCGGCCTCGGGGTCGAGTGCGGCCAGAAGGCCGGGCAGGTCTTGGGTGATTCGCTTCATGTAGGGGTCTTGCGGCAGGGCGGAAGACTAGCGCCTCCCCCGAGGAACGCGCTCAGTGCAGCACGCGGTTGTCAGGGTCCGGAAAGCTGTCGCCGCCAGCGCCCGACTGCAGATGAAAGCGCGGGATGGGGCACTCGAAGACTTCGCCCTCGTGGCTGATGCACAGATAGCTGCCCTGCATGCTGCCGTTGGGCGTGCGCAGCTGGCAGCCGCTGGTGTACTCGAAGGTCTCGCCGGGCTGCAGCAGCGGCTGGCGGCCGATCACCCCCAGGCCCTTGACCTCTTCGACATGGCCCAGTTCGTTGGTGATGATCCAGTGGCGCGCGATCAACTGGCCCGGCACCTGGCCGGTATTGGTCACGGTGATCGTGTAGGAGAAGGCGTATACGCCCGCCGCTGGAGCGGATTGCTCTGGCAAAAAGGCGGGGCGGACCTGGACCTGGAACTCGTTCATGGGCATGGCGGCAATGGTAACTGCCCGCAATGTACCGGCTTGCGAACGTCCCCACGCGCCGCCGCCCATGGCTTTGTGCCGTCGCTGGTGCCGGCATGGGCTAGCTGCGACAATCGCAGGCCATGAGCCCCACCTACCGCATCGCCCCCTCCATCCTGTCTGCCGACTTCGCCCGTCTGGGTGACGAGGTCAAGAATGTGATCGCCTCCGGCGCCGACTGGATCCACTTCGACGTGATGGACAACCACTACGTGCCCAACCTCACGTTCGGTCCCATGATCTGCGAGGCCCTGAAGCCTCATGCGAAGACGCCCGACGGCCAGCCCGTGCCCATCGACGTGCACCTGATGGTCTCGCCCGTGGACGAACTGGCCACGGCCTTCGCCAAGGCAGGCGCCGACTACATCAGCTTCCACCCCGATGCCACGGCCCACGTGCACCGCAGCATCCAGAACATCCGCGCCCAGGGCGCCAAGCCCGGCCTGGTGTTCAACCCCGCCGCCCCGCTGGACGTGCTGGACTGGGTCATCGACGACATCGACCTCATCTTGCTGATGAGCGTGAACCCCGGCTTCGGCGGCCAGAGCTTCATCGACAGCACGCTGCGCAAGATCGAGGCCGCGCGCAAGCGCATCGAGGCCAGCGGCCGCGACATCCGCCTGGAAGTGGACGGCGGCATCAAGGAAACCAACATCCGCCGCGTGGCCGATGCCGGTGCCGACACCTTCGTGGCCGGCAGCGCCATCTTCGGCAAGCCTGACTACAAGGCCGTGATCGACGCCATGCGCGGCGCCCTGGCCGCCTGAGCTTCGGCCTGCCTCCAGCAACGAAAAGGGCCCGCGAATTGCGGGCCCTTTCGTTGCCAACGGCGCTTTCAGCCGCCCAGCTCATGCTCTCCGGGCATGACGAAGATGCTCTTGCCCTGCGTGTCGAAACCGGGCGGCGCAAAGCGCGCCACCGGGACATGGTTGTGCTGGATGGAGCTGACCTTCCACGCGAATGTGCGGCCCTGGCTGGTGAAATTCACGGTTTCGCCGCAGGCGATATTGATGGGCGCTTTCTGCGATAGATCGACAGTACGGTAGACGCCCGCAGGCGCGGGCGATCCGTAATAGGATTTGCCGTTTGCAAAGCGTTCTGCATGGGCCGGCAATGCAGCCATGACGATTGCTGCGGTGCCCAATATGAATATGGATTTCATTGAATATGCCTCCGAAATAGGGCGGATACATGGGCGGATTCGTGAAATCCGCCATGAACTGTATTCAGTCCATGGCGGAGACTGTAGAGCCATTGGCTTCTATATATCCGGGCAGCCGGATGACATTTCAGCCATATTGCCGCAAATGCGTGGAAATCTTCAGAAACTGTGGCGCATGCCGAGTTCAGCGCCTGTGGAGCTGCCGCCCGCAGCCAATCCGGTGGTGCCGCCATTGAGGCTGAAATTGGCCCCGCCCTTGTTGGTCACGCGTGCAAGGGTTCCGTACAGCGCCGTGCGCCGCGACAGGTTGTGCACATAGCCGATCGCATACCTGTTGGCATCGCTGCCATTGAAGGCCACCGGGCCACGGCGCGAATCGGTGCGCACATAGGAGGCGCGGATGTAGTTCGCCCCCACGGGCACGGTAAGGCCGACCTGCCAGCGGTCCTCGGAGCCCGCGATGCGGGTTCCATAGGTGCCATAGGGCAGGTCCTCGCGCTGGAAATACCCCATCAGCTTGGCAAAGCCGAAATCGTAGGAGGCGCCTGCGCCGTATTGCTTGAGCTTGGTGCCCGCAGCGTTCACATCGGTCGAGCCATAGGTGAGCGCCAGGTTCAGAGGGCCGTTGTCGTAGGTCAGGCGGCTGCCGAAATGGCGGCCGGCGCTGCTCACGGGGTCTTCGTCCAGGGCATACATCACTTCTGCCTGGAAACCGCTCCATTTGGGAGTGAAGTACTGGATGGCGTTGTCGCTGCGGTAGTAGTTCGAGAAGGTGCCGGGCAGGCGGCTGATGATGTTGGAGTTTGCCAGGCCGATCACGTTGAACGGGTCGAACTTGGTGGGATTTTGCGCGGCCGGCGTGAAATCGCGGCCCAGGCGCAGCTCGCCGAAGCCGCCCGCCAAGCTCACCGTGGAGCGGCGCTGGAAGAACTTGCCATTGGCGTTTGTCGTGCCGGTGTCGGCATAGAGGTCTGACTCCAGCCAGAACTCGGCCCTCAATCCGCCGCCCAGATCCTCGGTGCCGCGAAAGCCAAACCGGCCCGATGACAGCCCGCTGTTGTTCATGGTCATGTTGCTGGGCAGATCGCTGTTCTTCACGTAGCGCCCATTGACGTCAACGATGCCGAACAGGGTGATGGATGACTGCGCGCTGGCCGCCAGCGAAATGACGGGCAGTGCGGCCGCCAATATACGATTGAATTTCATGCCTGGTCCTTGTATTGAATGTGGATTCCATGCGCATCCATTTCAAAACGGATGCTGTTGTAAATACTAGAATTCACAGGGCGGCGCCAGGAGCCTTGAAAAGGAATCGACGGGGGGTGGCAAGCCAATCACAGGTTTTTTGGGATCAACATGTTCCGTCCGGCCAACACCAATGGATTGCAATTCCATTCATGGCAGTTATCTTTCTTCAATATGTCTTGAATGTCACTTTTCTGTTGGGTAGATGGATTCTGGAGATTGATAGCATCCCGAGGGTTGAATCCGGTAAAGAAGAAAAAATCAATTCGTATCGGGTTGTTGATACGGCTGTGAGCGGGTATCGCAAGATAGGAGGGGACAGAAAAATGCGGCGCGAGGATGTCAAGCTGAGGATGCTGGCCAGGCGAGGGGACACGGGCGCCAGGCTTCAGCTCGGGGAGGCGTATCTGACCGGGGGACCCGGCGTTTCCAGGAGCATCCCGGTGGGGTTGGAGTATCTGCAGGCCGCACTGCCTCAGGCCAGGCGCCAGGCCTCGGTCTGCATAGCCTTGCATCTGCCGCTCAGGGAGTTGCTGGAGCACGGGCTGCTGGAGACCCTGAGGATCGCGGCGGAGTACGAGGATGTCGGGCGCCAGAAGCTTGCCGCCTGGCATCTCATCCGGGGGGAGCTCGATCTGGCGCTGGAGTGCCTTGGCAAGTGCAGCGCCGCACTGCCAAGCCATCTGGCAAGCAGCGTGTCTGCGCACACATCCGGTGAGCTGCTGCAGGCGTTGCAGATCCTGCGCGCCATACAGCCGCTGGACATTGCCGAAGTCATGGCCTGCGAGGCCCGGCAGGCCATGGCCAAGGGCCAGTCGCACCGCGCCGTGCGGATGCTGGAGCTCCTGCGCGACCTGCCTCATGCCGCTCATGGCCCGGTCATGCAGCAGCTGATTGCCGACCTGGTCCACCAGGCGGAGGTGGCGGGCCATGACCTGGGACGGCTGACCGTGGGCTGGATCGAAGCCAGCCTGGACCGGTGCGCCGCCAATGGCGACGTGCGTGCCTGCCACGTGCTTGGACGGGCGCTTTCAGGGCTGCCCTGTGCACACCTGGCTCCCGAAAATCTCGTGAATGCGCAGAACCTGCGCAAGGCCGCAGCCCTGCTGTTGCGCGCTGCCGATGGCGGCATCGTCACCGCCTGGCTGCACCTGTTCCGCATCTGCTCCGACTACCGCAGCTCGGTGGCCAATCCCACCCTGGCACGCTTTTGCCTGGAGAAGGCGGCACGTCACGGACTGCCCGAGGCCGAGCGCCGTCTGGGTGCACTGGTGCTGCGTGATGCCACGCACATCGAACCCATGGAACAGGGCGTGGCCCTGCTGCATGCTGCAGCGGCCAAGGGGGACGTGCTGGCCGGGCTGCTGCTGCGTTCCTTGCTGCTGCCCGTGGGCGGAGACAACGAGGAGGAGGCCCTCGCGGCCATCGAGGCCGTACAGCCAGATGCCCCGCTGCTGGCCATGCGCCTGCGCCTGGCGCGCGTGTTCGGGCTCACCAAGCTGGAGGCGCTGTCGGTCAATCCCTCGACCGCCATGCGTCCCTGGGGGCTGGTGGTGGGCCACAACCCCCTGGTGGCGAAGGCCCGGCTGTGCGAGCCCCGTGCCGTGCCCGCGACCACGCCCGATGCCCAGCGCTGCCTGGAGCAGGCCGCGTCCATGTTCTCGGCACAGCAGGGGGAATCCCTGGCGCCGGAAGGCTCGCTGAGGGCCCGATCCCTGCAGATGCGGCGGCTGTTTCACCGCCTGCAGATCAGTGAAACGGTCTTCTTCGCTTCTGCCTCCTCACAGCAGCGCGATGCCATTCGCATTGGCACGAAATGGGCCAGGCGGCAGCAGCAGATCCTCCGCCAGGTGCTGGCCTGAGCCTCGCCTGTGCCCGCGTGCGAAGGAAAAGACATGAAGATCCTGATCGTGGATGCCCACCCGCCGTCGGCGCAGTACCTGTGCCAGGGCCTGTGCCAGGACGGATTCAACGTCGATGTCGTGCATGACGGTCTGCAGGGCCGCAACCTGGCACTGAGCCGCGCCTACAGCCTGCTCGTGCTGGATCTGGACCTGCCTGGCCAGAGCGGGCGTGCGGTCCTGCAGACCCTGCTCCAGGCGGGCGACACGCCCACCATCGTGGTCACCGCAAACGACAGTCTGGAGGACCAGGTGTTCTGCCTGCAGAACGGCGCCGATGACTACCTGGTCAAACCCGTCAGGTTGCCGGTGTTCCTGGCCCGTGCACGGCTGCGGATGCGAGGCGCGGCCGGCCAGGAGGGCCTGCGCCTGACATTGGCGGATCTGGTGCTGGACCTGTCGAAAAAGCGGGTCGAGCGTGCCGGCCGGCGACTGGACCTGACTCGCCAGGAATTCGCCGTGCTGTGGCTGCTGCTGCAGCGCCAGGGCGATGTGGTCACGCGCGCCGAACTGGTGCAGCAGGTCTGGAGCCTGCCCGTCGATGCGCTGAACAACGTGGTGGATGTGGCGGTGTGCAGGCTGCGCAGCAAGCTCGATGATCCCTATGCGGTCAAGCTGCTGCACACGGTGCGCGGCATGGGCTACTTGCTGGCGTTGCGCGACGGGGATCCGGCCAAGCAGCCCTGATCTGCCCTGCTCTGCTCTGGTACGCCCTGGTGCGCCCGCTGCCACAACGCCGGGCGTTCAGCCCAGCCATTGGCGGATGCGTCCCGCCAGCGCCTGGGCGCTGATACCGTAGCGCTCATGCAGCGTGGGCAGGGCGCCCGCATCGAGGAAGGCGTCCGGCAGGCCCGCCAGCCGAAAGCGCGCGGGCCGCACATCGCGCTCCAGCAGGGCGCCGGCCACGGCCTCGCCCAGGCCGCCCACCACCGAATGGTTCTCCGCCACCACCACCAGGCGCGGCCCGCTGGCCACGGCCTGCACGATGGCCTGCACATCCAGCGGCTTGATGGTGGCGCAGTGCAGCACGGCGGCGCCCACGTTGTCGGCGGCCAGCAGCTGGGCGGCCTCCAGCGCGCGCATGGTCATGAAGCCGCTGGAGATGATGAGCACCTCGCGGCCCTGGCGCAGCATCTTTGCCTTGCCCAGTTCGAAACGGTAGTCGTACTCGTCCAGCACCAGCGGCACGTTGCCGCGCAGCAGCCGCATGTAGACGGGGCCGCGGTGCGCCGCGATCTGGGGCACGGCCTGGGTGATGTCCAGCGCATCGCAGGGATCGACGATGGTCAGCCCCGGCACGGCCCGCATCATGGCCAGGTCGTCCGTGGCCTGGTGGCTGGGGCCGTAGCCCGTGGTCAGGCCGGGCAGGGCGCAGCAGATCTTGACGTCCAGGTTTTCCTCGGCAATCACCTGATGGATGAAGTCATAGGCCCGGCGCGTGCCGAAGACGGCATAGGTGGTGGCAAAGGGCGTCAGCCCCTCCTTGGCCATGCCGCCGGCGGCGGCCATGAGCAACTGCTCGGCCATGCCCATCTGGAAGAAGCGCCCGGGGTGGGCCTGGGCGAACAGGTGCAGGTCGGTGTACTTGGCCAGGTCGGCCGTCATGCCCACCACATCGGGCCGGCTGGCGGCCAGCTCCACCAGGGCCTTGCCGAAGGGCGCGGCCTGCACGCGCTGGCCCTCGGCGGCGATGGAGGCGATCATGGCCGAGGTGGTCGGCCGGGGCTTGGGGGTGGCAAGAGGCATGTTCATGGCAGGGCGGGCTCCAGGGGTTGCGATGCGTCCAGGATGGCGATGGCCTGCTGCCACTCGGGCGGATCGACGCGGATGAAATGGTTCTTCTCGCGCTGCTCCAGGAAGGGCACGCCCTTGCCCATCAGCGTGTCGCAGAGGATGACGCGGGGCCGGTCCTCGGCCAGCGCCCGAGCCGCGTCGAAGGCCTGCACCACCTGGGCCAGGTCGTTGCCGTCCACGCGCTGCACATGCCAGCCGAAGGCGGCCCATTTGTCGGCCAGCGGCTCGAAGCCCAGCATGCGCGTGGACGGGCCATCGGCCTGCTGGTTGTTCACGTCCACCAGGCAGATCAGCCGGTCCAGGCCGTGGTGGGCTGCGGACAGCGCGGCCTCCCAGGTCGAGCCCTCGTCCAGCTCGCCGTCGGACATGGAGTTGTAGACAAAGGCATCGCTGCCCTTGTGGCGCAGCGCCAGCGCCATGCCCACGGCGATCGGCAGGCCCTGGCCCAGCGAGCCGCCCGAAATCTCCATGCCCGGCGTATAGCTGGCCATGCCCGACATGGGCAGGCGGCTGTCATCGCTGCCATAGGTCTGGAGTTCCTCGTCGGACAGGATGCCCGCCTCGGCCAGGGCCGCGTAGAAGGCGATGGCGTAGTGGCCGTGCGAGAGCAGGAAGCGGTCGCGGCCCTCCCACCCGGGCTCATCGGGCCGCAGCCGCAGCGCGTCGCCATAGGCCACGGCCAGCACATCGGCCCAGCCCAGGGCCTGGCCTATGTAGCCCTGGCCCTGCACCTCGCCCATTTGCAGGGCGCGGCGGCGTATGCGCCAGGCACAGGCCGCGAGCCGGTCCAGGCGCTGTTGCAGTTCTTGGTTCATGCATCGTCTCCTCGGGATGGAAGGGCGCGCAGCTCAGCGCAGGATGCTGGCCGGCACATAGGACACCAGCGCCAGCACGGCCAGCGCCACCAGATAGAAGGGAATCAGCTCGCGCACGGTCTGGCCCACCTTGACCCGGGCCAGCGAGCTCGTGATGAACAGCGTCGTGCCCACGGGCGGCGTGTACAGCCCCAGGGCCAGGTTCACGACCATCATGATTCCCAGCTGGGTCATGTCCATGCCGATGCTC
This sequence comes from Delftia sp. RIT313, assembly GCF_000632165.1. NCBI lineage: Bacteria > Pseudomonadati > Pseudomonadota > Betaproteobacteria > Burkholderiales > Comamonadaceae > Delftia > Delftia sp. RIT313. The sequence goes on from NZ_JFYT01000028.1 coordinate 58,099, forward strand.
TGGGCCAGCGGCACGAACACCGGCGTGAGCAGCAGCACGGCGGCCGGCAGGTCGATGAACATGCCGATGAAGAGCATCAGCAGGTTCATCAGCACGATCACCAGCCAGGCCGAATGCACATGCGACTGCACCCACTGCACGATGCCGTCGGGCATGCGGTCGAAGGTCAGCAGCCAGCCGATGGCCGACGAGGCCATGATCACCAGCAGCACCACGCCCGTGGCCAGGCCCGCATGCACCACCGCATCGTTGAGCCGGCGCCAGCCCAGGTCGCGGTAGATGGCGGCCGACACCAGGCCCGCATACAGCGTGGACAGCACGGCCACCTCGGTGGGCGTGGCGATGCCGAAGCGCAGGAACACGATGATCAGCACCGGCAGCAGCAGGGCCGGGCTGGCGTACAGCAGGTGGCGCCGGAAGGCGGGCCAGGCAAAGGGCGTGGTGTCGCGCGGAAAGCCGCGCCTGCGGCCCACCCACCAGCACACGCCCATGAAGCCCGCGCACATCAGCAGCCCCGGCACGATGCCCGCCACGAACAGCGCCGCAATCGATGCATTGGCGCTGAGCGCGAACAGGATCATGGGAATCGACGGCGGGATCAGGATGTCGATGGTGGCCGCCGCCGCCAGCGTGGCCGCCGAGAACGCGGGCGGGTAGCCCAGCCGCCTGTGCCACGGGATCATCAGCGAGCCGATGGCCGAGGCATCGGCCACGGCCGAGCCCGACACCCCGCCGAACAGCGTGGACGACATCACCCCCACCTGGGCCGGCCCGCCGTGAAAGCGCCCTATCAGCGCCGACAGCACGCCCACCAGGGCCTCGCCCAGGCGCCCGCCCATCATCAGCGAGCCGGTGAGCATGAAGAACGGAATGGCGATCAGCGGAAAGCTCTGCACCTGGGCCACCATCTGCTGCACCAGCAGGTCCAGCGGCACGCGGTCCGAGGTGGCCGCCGCCGCCATGGCGCCCATGAGCAGCGCGTGGGCAATGGGCATGGCGATCACGGCGCCCGCCATGAAGACGAAAAGCATGATGAAGGACATGGACATGCCCCCTTCACCAGTGCACGGCGGCCACGGGCCGCGCGGGTTCGGCATCGGCACTTGGGGCATCGGCCGCATCTGCAGCCCTTGCGGATGCCCGGCCCCCACCCGCCACGCAGGCGCGCCAGGCCGACTGCAGGGCCAGCAAGGACAGCAGCACCATGCCCACCATCACGCAGCCATAGGTCAGCGAGCCGGGAATGCCCAGGATCTGGCTGCGCTCGTCATGCACGATCTCCAGCATGTTCAGCGTGGACCAGGCCAGCGTGGCGTACAGGGCGGCCACGGCCAGCCAGCCCAGCACGGCCGTGGCGCGCTGCACGCGGGCAGGCAGCGCCTCGACCAGAAAGCTCGTGGTGATGTGGGCACCATGGGCGGCGGCCAGCACCACGCCCGACATCACCAGCCAGGGAAACAGCAGCTCGGGCACTTCGTTGGCCCATTGCAGGCTGGCGCCGCTGGCATAGCGCAGGGCGGTGTTGCACACCAGGATCACGAAGATCACCAGGGTGCTGGTCCACAGCACGGCGCGGCACAGGCCCGTGACCAGGCGTTCGATGAGGTTCATGGATGCCTCCCTGCACTTCACTGCGCGCCTGCGGCCTTGACGACCTTGGCGATATAGGGGCCCGCAGGGCTGGCCAGCCACTTGTCCTGCACCTTGGCTGTGGCCTGGGCGAAGGCCCGCGCGTCGATGGTGCTGACCTCCACGCCCTTGGCGCGGATGTCGTCCAGCAGCTTGTCGTCGGCCTCGCGCGCCAGCTGGCGCTGGTAGGCCGTGGCCTCCTGCGCGGCCTCGGTCAGCAGCGTGCGGTCGGCGGCCGGCAGCCGGTCCCAGCTGCGCTTGCCCATGATCAGCGGCGTCATCTGGAACATGTGGCCCGTCAGCGTCAGGTGCTTTTGCACCTCGTACAGCTTGCTGGCGTGGAAGTTGGCCAGCGGGTTCTCCTGGCCATCGACCACGCCCTGCTGCAGGGCCACGTACAGCTCGGCGAACTTGATCTGCTGGGCCTCGGCGCCCAGGGCCTGGATGATGTCCACCAGCACCGCGTCGGGCGGCGTGCGCATCTTCAGGCCCTTGAGATCGTCCACGCTGCGCAGGGGCCGCTTGCTGTTGGTCATGTGGCGTATGCCGTTGTCCCAGTAGCCCAGCACCACCATGCCCTTGGCGGCCGATTTGTCGGCCAGCTCCCGGCCCAGCGGCCCGTCCAGCACCTGGAAGGCACGGGCCGGCGTGGCGAAGAGAAACGGCATGCCATAGGCCGCGTACTCGGGCACGGCCGCTGCCACCGCGCCCTGGGAATTGGCCGACAGGTCCAGCGCGCCCGTGCGCAGGGCCGTCACCATGGCCGCGTCGTCGCCCAGCTGGGCCGAGGGCGCGACCTGCACCTCGATACGGCCCGCGCTGCGCGCCTTCACGAGTTCGGCGAACTTCAGCGAGGCCAGGTGGCGCGGATTGTCGGGCGCCGCGCCGTGGCCCAGCGTGAGCTTCACGGCCTGGGCGCCGGCCAGTGCCGGCAGCAGCAGGGCGCAGGCTGTCAAGGCCCTTGCGGCCAGGGCAGCGCGTTGGAAATGCTTGTTCTGCATGGTCTTGTCTCCTTTGCTTTTTGGGGGGCCATGCGCGCCATGGCCAGGCCGGTGGGGTGCGGGTGATGCAGTCAGTGGATGAGCATCCCGCCGTTCACATCGAGCGTGATGCCCGTGCAATAGCCGGCCAGGTCGCTGGCCAGGAACACGCAGGCGCCTGCCACATCGTCGGCGCGGCCCAGGCGTGCCAGCGGAATCGTGGCGGAGATCTCGCGCTTGCGCTCGGGGCCGAGCTTGCCCTGGGTGATGTCCGTCTCGATCAGGCCAGGCGTGACGCAGTTGATGCGTATGCCATCGCCGCCGAACTCGCGCGCCATGGCGCGGGCCAGGCCCAGCACCCCGGCCTTGGCGGCCGAGTAGTGCGGACCGCCGAAGATGCCGCCGCCGCGCTGGGCCGAGACGGAAGAAATGCAGACGATGGCGCCCGCTTGCTGCCTGCGCATGGCCGGCAGCACGGCCTGGGACATGTACAGCGTGCCGCGCAGGCTCACGTCGAGCACGCGGTCGTAGTCGGCCCCGCCGATCTCCAGCGTGCCCACGGCCTGCGTGATGCCCGCGTTGTTGACCAGCGCGTCGATGCGGCCAAAGGCGCGCAGCACGGCGGCGGCCGCCGCCTCGCACGAGGGCTTGTCCGTCACGTCGGCCACCAGCCCCAGGTGCCCGTCGCCCAGCCGCGCGGCCGCGCCGGCCGGATCGGCCCGCTCCAGGTCGAGGATGGCCACGCGGGCCCCCTGGGCGGCCATCTGGCGCGCCGTGGCAAAACCGAGTCCGTTGATCCCTGCGCCGCCGGTGATGATGGCGACCCTGTCCTTGAGCAGCATGTGCCTGTCTCCGCTGTGGTTGTGGTGGATGCAGCCATCTTGGGCTGTCACGAGCATGAAGACAAACGATGTTTCATCAGCCTAAGATGACGGTTCTTCAGCTCAAGTACGGGGTCTCCCGGGGTCTTCCGGTGTCCCCCGGTGTCCGCCCGTGAGCTGCCCGCGTCCTCGAGGAACTTGCCATGGCGTCCATTCCCAGCAGTGCCCACCTGCAGGCCTTCGAGGCCGTGGCGCGCCGGCGCAGCTTCGCGCTGGCCGCCTCCGAGCTGCACCTGACGGCCTCGGCCGTCAGCCACCAGGTGGCCAAGCTGGAGGCGCAGCTGGGCGTGCGCCTGTTCGAGCGCAGCGCGCATGGCGTGCGCCTGAGCCGCCCGGGGCAGGCCTACCTGGAGCGCGTGGGCGGCGCGCTGGCGGCCATCGTCTCGGCCACCGAGGACCTGCGCCACAGCATGAGCAACAGCCTCTACGTGCACTGCGCGCCCAGCATCGCCAGCCTCTGGCTCATGCCCCGGCTGCGGGACTTTGCGCGGGCCTGCCCGCACATTGCGCTGAACCTGTCGGCTGCGCATTCGCACAGCGACTTCGCTCTCGGCCAGGCCGATATCGATATCCGCTACGGCATTGCGCAGTGGCCGGAGCTGGAGGTGGAGCCCCTGTTCGAGGAGCACATCCTGCCGCTGGCCAGCCCCGCCTTCGTGGCCGAGCATGGGCTGCAGCGCGTGCAGCAGTTGCTGCATGTGCCGCTGATCCAGAGCAACGTCAGCATCGTCCAGTGGTCGGACTGGTTCCAGTCGTTCTCGCAGCTGCGCGCGCCAGAGCGCTTTGCCGTGCGTTTCGACCGCGCCCAGATGTCGCTGGACGCGGCCACGCAGGGCCTGGGCGTGGCGCTGGAAAGCGCCATGAATGCGGGCGGCCACATTGCCGACGGCCGGCTGGTGGCCCCCTTCGGCGTGGACCGGGCCCTGCGCGTCAAGGCCCACTTTGCCGTCTACCCCGCGCGCAACGCCCGGCGGCCCGCCGTGGCGGCCTTCCTGGCCTGGCTGCATGCCGAGGCGGCCCGCACCGAGCAGCAGCCCTGCCGCCAAAGCCCGGAATGAGTTGGCCGCCAGCCCTGAAAAAGGGCAGAACGGATATTCATGCATCCATTGCGAAAAACCTGCGATGCAATTTCTCTATGAATGAGCCAGTGTGCGGCAAATGGTTTTATTGCCCCTGTTTTCGGTGAATGACGACGTGATTGCCAGCAGGGATTGGCAATAATTCGGGACAGCCATACACACAGGGAGTGCCACGCTGAAATGGCCAAATCAGCAAGACGCCGATTTATCGGACTGATCACGGTGAGCTACGGATTGTTCGCATTCGGCTGGATCCTTCTGTCCGACAAGCTGTTGTTCGCATTGGCAGGGAGTGCGGATATCGGCTGGCTTTCCGTCGTCAAAGGGCTGTTCTTTGTGCTGGCCACGGACTTCCTGCTGTTCTTCGCGCTGTGCTCGGTGCCGGCCGCGCACAGCGGCGGCGCCTCCGCCATCACCCAGGAAATGGGGCCGCGCCGTTTTCCGGTCTGGGCCTCCTATCTGTTTGCCCTGGCCATGAGCCTGGCCGTGCTGGCCGCCAGCAGCACGCTGGCCAGCCATTTCGGTGAACGCTCGCTGCTGCTGCTGTTCATGCTGCCCGTGCTGGTCAGTGCGCTGATCGGCGGCCTGGGGCCGGGCCTGCTGGCCACGGCCTTTGCCGCCTACAGCCTGGACCAGACGGACGGCGTCGCGGTGCGCGACTGGGCGCAGTGGGGCGTGGTGGCCGTCAACGGCCTGGCCGTGAGCGTGCTGGCCGAGACGCTGCAGCGCTCGCTGCGCAAGGCCAACATGCAGCGGCAGCTGCTCGACTCGGTGATCTCGGGCACCTCGGACGCGGTGTTCGTCAAGGACCTGCGCGGGCGCTACCTGCTGGTCAACCGGGCCGCCGCCAGCCTGGTGGGTCGCCAGGCCGAGGACATCGTGGGCAAGGATGACTTCGCGCTCTTTCCCTTCGGCATCGCCAGCGCCATCCGCAGGAAGGACCAGGCGGTGCTGCGCCAGGAGGTGGCCACGCATGAGGAGCAGCTGACGGTGGAGCCGGGCAGGACGCTGGACCTCCTGGTCACCAAGGGCCCGGTGCGCAACACCGCAGGCCACATCGCGGGCCTGTTCGGCATCTCCCGGGACATCACCGAGCGCAAGCGCTTCGAGCGCGAGCTGGCCCAGGCCGCCGTGGTGTTCGACAGCAGCCACCAGGGCATCATGGTGGTCGATCCGGGGCGGCGCATCACGCGCGTCAATCCGGCCTTCACCCGCATCACCGGCTATGCGCCCGAGGACGTGATCGGCAAGACGCCGCGCGTGCTGTCCTCGGGCCTGCACGGCCCGGAGTTCTACCGGCAGATCTGGGCCTGCATCGCGCGCGACGGCTTCTGGCACGGCGAGATCTGGAACCGCCGCAAGACGGGCGAGATCTTCGCCGAGATGCTGTCCATCTCCGCCGCGCAGGGCGCCGGTGGCGAGATCGAGCACTACATCGGCGTCTTCACCGACATCAGCCACATCAAGGCCCACGAGGCCGAGCTCGAGCGCGTCACCCACTACGACCTGCTCACCGGCCTGCCCAACCGCCGCCTGCTGATCGACCGGCTCAACCAGGCCATGCTGCGCACCGCGCGCGAGGGCCGCTCCCTGGCCGTGTGCTTCCTGGACCTGGACGGCTTCAAGGAAATCAACGACCTGCACGGCGCGGCCGCAGGCGATGCGCTGCTGGTGGGCGTGGCCGCCCACCTCAAGAGCGTGCTGCGCTCCGAGGACACGCTGGCCCGGCTCGGCGGCGACGAGTTCGTGCTGCTGCTGTCGCACATCGGCTCGGCCGAGCACTGCTCCACCATCCTCGACCGGGTGCTGGAGGCGGCCAGCCGTCCCGTGCCCGTGCAGGACCGGGTGCTGTCCGTGACCGCCAGCGTGGGTGTCAGCCTCTACCCCGACGACCAGGCCGACCCCGACCTGCTGCTGCGCCATGCCGACCAGGCCATGTGCGTGGCCAAGCAGGCCGGGCGCAACCGCTACCAGCTGTTCGATCCGGAAAACGACCGCAAGGCCCATGCGCGCCGCCTGCAGCTGGGCTGGCTGCGCCAGGCGCTGGAGAAGGGTGAATTCCTGCTGCACTACCAGCCCAAGGTGGAGCTGGGCGGCGGCAAGCTGGTGGGTGCCGAGGCCCTGCTGCGCTGGCACGACCCGCGCCAGGGCCTGCGCGCGCCGGGCGAATTCCTTCCATTCATCGCGGGCAGCGACCTGGAGCGGCCGCTGGGCGACTGGGTCATCGGCGAGGCCGTGGCCCAGGCGGCGCGCTGGTTCGGCCAGGGCCTGGACCTGTGCGTGAGCATCAACGTCAGCGCCAACCAGCTGCTGGACGGCGGTTTCCACGCCAAGATGGCCCAGGTGCTGGCCCGCCACCCGGACCTGCCGCCGCACCTGATCGAGCTGGAAATCCTGGAAAGCGCCGCCATTGCCGACATGGAGCAGGCCATCCAGGTGATGGGCCAGTGCCGGCAGCTGGGCATACGCTTTGCGCTGGACGACTTCGGCACCGGCTACTCTTCGCTCACCTACCTGCGCAAGCTGCCCGTGCAGTCGCTCAAGATCGACCAGAGCTTCGTGCGCGACATGCTGGCCGACCCGGACGACCTGGGCATCGTCGAAGGCGTCATCCAGCTGGCCAGCACCTTCCAGCTCGAATCGGTGGCCGAAGGCGTGGAAACGCCCAAGCATGCGCGCCGCCTGCGCGACATGGGCTGCCACGTGGCCCAGGGCTACGGCATCGCCCGGCCCATGCCCGCCGACCAGCTGCCCGCCTGGGCCGCGCGCTGGCAGGCCGGGGACAACTGGCTGGCGCATGGGCGGCATATGCCGTCCGAGGCCTGAGCTTCGCGTCCCGGTGCCAGTGCCGGTGCCGGTGCCGGCTATGTCAACTCGGCTGGACGGGTTTCCATGGCATTGCGGGTGGGCAAGGTGATGCAGAACATGGCGCCTCCCGCGGGGCCGTTGCTGGCGACGACGGTGCCGTCCATGGTGTCGATGATCTTGCGGCAGATGGCCAGGCCCAGGCCCGTGCCGCCCGAGCCGTCCTTGGTCTTGCTGGACTGCACGAAGGGCTGGAAGATCTTGTCCAGTTCCTGCGGCGGAATGCCCGGTCCCTGGTCGGAGACGGCGATGCAGATGTCGCCCTGTCCGTCGATGCGGCCCTGCACATCGATGCGCCCGCCGATGGGCGAGAACTTGATGGCATTGGCCAGCACATTGCGCACCACCTGCTGAAAGCGCACGGGGTCGGCCTTGGCGATCAGCGGCGTGTCGTCGAGCTCCAGCCGCAGGTCGATGAGCTTGTGCTGCTGCTGCGGCTCGAGCTCGCGCACCACGGGCCGTATCAGGCTCCTGAGGTCGGTGCGTTCCAGGTGGATGGTTCCCACGGCGCTTTCCAGCTTGGCCACGTCCAGCAGGTCGTTGACCAGGGCCAGCATGCGCTGGCCGGCTCCATGGATGTCGTTGAACATGTCTGCCATCGCGGCATTGCCGTGAGAGCGCAGGCCGCCCAGCTCGGCAAAGCCCATGATGGACTGCAGCGGGGTGCGCAGCTCGTGGCTCATGTTGGCCACGAATTCCGATTTCACGCGGAAAGCCTCTTCGGCCGCGTCGCGGGCTTCGTGGATGGCATGCTCGGCCGCGCGGAATTCGCTCACGTCCACAAAAATGCTGAGCACGCCGGTGATCCGGCCCTGGGCATCCTTGACTGCCGCCTTGGAGATCTGCACGTCGCGGTAGCTGCCGTCCACATGGGGCAGCCGGGCCTCCAGCACCATGGGCTGGCCTGAACGCATCACATCCTCATTGCCGTGCATCTGCAGCAGGTCATGGTCGCCAGAGTGCAGGCCCTCGACCTCATGGCCAAGCACGGCGTAGCGGCACCTGCCAAAGAAGTCTTCCCAGGCCTTGTTCACCAGGGCCACGCGCTGGCCCGCGTTCGTGACCAGCATGGGCAGGGGCGTGGTCTCGAACAGCAGGTGCTGGAAGGCCAACTGGGTCTGCAGCTCCTGCTGGGCCTTCCAGCGGGCGGTCACGTCCACGGCGCTGCCGGCAAAGCCCGCCAGCCGGCCCTCGCGCAGCAGGGGAACCACGGCGATGTCGCAGAGTATTTCCCTTTCGTCGGGAAGTCGAAAGCGCGCCTGGCAGTTGCGCAGGGCCAGCTTGGCCTGGGGGTCGAGCAGTGCCTGGATCTGGGGCCTGCAGGCTTCATGCACGATGCCCTCCAGCGGCTGCCCTACCGCCTCGGCGCTGGGCTGCCCGGTCCACTGCTCCCAGCGGGCGTTCACGAAGGTCAGCCGGCCGTGGCTGTCGGTGCGGAAGATCAGCTCCTGCACGCTGCGCATGAGCACGGCCATCTCATGCTCGCTGCGGGCTATGCGCGCCTGGGCCTTTTCCATGGCCTGCTGTGCCGACTTCTGCACCCTGCGGGTCTTGAGCACCGACGCGCTCAGGCCCAGCACCAGGGCAAGAAGCGCAAGTCCGGCAACGAAGAAGGCGAAGGCATCGTCACGCCAGCGCGCGATCACCGCCGCGTAGGGCTCCTCCACCACCAGCAGCAGGGGCCAGTTGCGGACCGTGCGAAAGGACACGATCTCATGGGGGCCTAGCAGGCCGGCGCCAATGTAGGAGCCGAATTCGCTGCCTGGCAGCCATTTCTGGAAGATGGGGGTCTTGCGTGCAGAGGCCGTTTGTACGCCCCCGCCTGCGTTCGTGCTGGCCAGCGGTTGGCCGTCGTAGCTCAGCAGCACCGCCTCGTAGCTGAGGGTTTCCAGCGTGGCCTGGTAGAAGTTGGCCACGGCATCGGGATTGATCAGGCCCACCAGCAAGGCGGGTGCGCCGCTGTCGTTTTCGAAGGCCAGGATCTGGGGCAGGTAGTGGACGCCCCGCGGTATTGCATGTGGGGCCAATGTCAGGGAAGAGAGGCTGCGGCCGCTGACAAGGCGTCCCAGTTGCACCTTGCCCAGGACCGGAGCCGATGCATTGTCCGGCAGCAACTGCTGCACCTCGATCTGCAGGCCGGCTTCGCCCGCCTGCGTGCTCGCCAGGATGTGGCCCTGGCCATCGAGCAGCGCCATGCTGCGCAGAACCGGCAGTTGGGCGACCACTTGCGCCATGGCCGCCTCGCGCGCGGCGCGCGGGCTGTCGGCGGACAGGATGACCGGATTGTGGGCCAGGCTGGCCAGGGCGACATCGCCGGTCTCGAAGGTCTTGCCGGTCTGATCTTCCAGTACACGGCTGAGCAGTGCGGCCTGGGATCTGCTTTGCTCGGCCTTGGTGTGCAGTTGGCCCCAGATGAAGAGCACAAGCCCCGCCAGCACGCACAGCGCAAAGCTCAGGATCCAGGCTTTGATGTGGGCGCTGCGCCTGGCCCCCAGGAAGCGATGCATGGCGGCTCTGTGCGGCATGGTGATGGGCTCCTGCGCAAGGAGGGTCAGGGGGCAACGATCGCGGTCAGGCCGTTGTTGCGCGCCGCCCGGGCCAGCCGGCCGTCGCGCCGGATGTCGGAGACGAACTGGTCCAGGCGAGCGAGCCACTGGGTGTCGGCCGGACTGGTCGCGTAGCCGTATGGAATTACATGAAACGGCTTGGGCGGCGCGATCAGCCGGGCCCAGTCGGAGCTGTCGAGCAGCCTGCGGCTGTAGGGGTAGTCGGTCATGAACACGTCCACGCGCCCCGCCATGAGTTCTTTTTCCCGGCTCTGGGGTGGCTCGGTGGGCACGAGGCGCGCATGCCTGAGCGACTCGCGCATGACCGGCTCCATGAAGGTGCCGCGCTGCACGGCGACCTGCACGCCAGGCTGGTCGATGTCCGCCCAGGATTGCACGGTCTGATTGCTCTTGGTGGTCACACCGTATATGTCGCTGCTCAGATACGGCTGCGTGAAGCGCAACTGCTTTTGGCGCTGGGCAAAGATGCCCACGGCGAACATGGCGACATCGCAGCGCAACTCCAGCAGGTCAGGTATCAGCCTGGGAAAGGAGGAGTCCACATACTGCACTCGCACGCCCAGGTCCTTGGCCAGCTCCACCGAGAGCTCCGCATCGATGCCCGTCAGCCTGCCTGTGCGCGCGTCACGGAACGTGATGCCGTAGTAGTCTGGCCATATGCACACACGCAGGGCGCCCGTGGATGCAATCCGCTCCAGCACCTCGCCAGCTGCGGCAGAGCCGGACCATGGCACCAGACACAGCAGCAATCCGGCAGCGGCTGCCAGACGGGCCAGCACGCGCCGCTGAGGCGGTGCGCCGAAACAGGTCGATGAGGGGCGCATGGCGGGCTTTCAGGGTGTGTCGATCAGTTCGGTGAAGGACGGAGCCTGCCGGGTCAGCGCCAGGCGCAGCGCATCGAGCTCTTCGATGTTGTCCATGAAAGCGTCGACGATTCCGGGATCCAGGGCCTTGCCCCGTTCCGCCGCGATCATCTCCAGGGCCTGCTCCAGCCCGAACGCCGGCCGGTACACCCGGTCCATGGTGAGCGCGTCGAAGATATCGACGATGGACGTGATACGAGCCGACAGCGGGATTTCTTCGCCTGCCAATCCCTGCGGATAGCCCTTGCCGTCGAAGCGTTCATGGTGGCTTGCGGCGATCTCGGCGGCCATCTGGAACACGGGGATGCGTGACTGGCCCAGCAGGCGTGCGCCGATCTCGGCATGCCGGTTCATGACGAGGCGCTCCTCCGGACCCAGCGGGCCCTCCTTCTTGAGGATGGTGTCCGGGATGCCGACCTTGCCTATGTCATGCATCGGGGCCGCCTTGCGCAGCAGGCTGGCGAATTCGATGCGGCAGCCCAGGCGCAGGGCCAGGGCCTCCGACAGGTAGCCGATGCGGACGATGTGCGAGCCGGTATCGTCATCCTTGAGCTCTGCGGCCATGGCCAGGCGCAGCAGGGTCTCGTGGTGGGCACGTGTCACTTCCTTGAGAAGATCGTTGCGCTCGCGGTACATGCGGCCGAAGTCCTGGATGAGCAGCTCCATCTGCTCCACGGCCGCAGGATCGAAACGTCGCGATGGCTCCCTCGGGGTGCTGGTCTGGTACTGGGCCATCAGGCGATCCTCTGCAGGCTTTCGATCGTCTCCAGCAGCTTCAATGTGCTGAAGGGCTTGACCAGGTATTCGTCGGCTCCGGCGAGGATGCCCGCCTTGCGGTCTTCGGCGCCGCCCCGGGCCGTCAGCAGGATCACCAGCGTATGCAGCAGCTCGTAGGAGCTCTTGATGCGGCTGCAAACCTCCAGGCCATTGATGGTGCCCGGCATCATGATGTCGAGCAGGACGATGTCGGGCCTGAGCCTCTGGGCCATCGTCCAGGCTTCATCGCCGTCACAAGCCTCTACGACTTCGAAGTCACGGAATTCCAGCGTCATGCGCAGCAGCTTGCGGATGTCTGCATGGTCTTCGACGATGAGTATTTTTTGCATGGGGAGATCTTTCATGCCGAAACGGAAATTTGATCCGACATGTGAATCATAAATATCAATTTCATCAAATTTTATTGAATTTTTCTATCAGTTCCGTGCCAGGCAAGGTGCTCCGGTGGGCGCGATCCCTGCACGATCGCGACAAGTCGCAGGCAGGCAAAACGCTTTGGGGGGACAGAAGGCGCAACTGAGCCTCCAGCCGGGCAGGTGGCAGCCCTGGGGCAGGTTCGTCGCAGACCTGCCGCTGCGCCTGTGCGCAGGGCCCGTTCCTAGGCCTCGTCCTTCCACAGTGCATCGAGGTCGGTGAAGCCCCATTTCGCAGGGTCTTCCCGGCTGACGATCTTCTCCGTGCACCCAGGCCGGGCCAAGTCAACGGTCTCCGGTGCCATCCGCATGCCGCTGGCCGTGGAATAGAACACCTTGACCTGCGGACAGGTCAGGGACTGGCGGCCAGGGTCGATGACCACCCCCAGCCTGCCCGTGGTCAGCCGCACCAGGGAGCCCACCGGATAGATGCCTATGCTTTTGACGAAGGCCTGGAAAACGGTCTTGTCGAAGTGGCCGGCACTCCATTCGGCCATCTTGTGCACCGCCTCCGCAGGATCCCAGCCGCGCTTGTAGGGGCGGTCCGAGGTGATGGCGTCGTAGACATCGCAGACGGCGCCCATCTTCGCGAACAGGCTGATGTCCTCGCCGCGCAGCCTGTGGGGGTAGCCCGTGCCATCCACCTTCTCGTGGTGGTGAAGGCAGACGTCCAGCACGACCGGGTCATCGACGCCACCGGCCTTGAGCAACTCCAGGCCTCGCGCCGGATGCTCACGGACCTCGGCAAACTCCCTGTCGGTCAGGCGCCCCGGCTTGTTCAGGATGGGGGCGGGGATCGCCATCTTTCCGATATCGTGCAGCAGGCCCGCATAGCCCGCCTCGCGCACCTGCTGCGGTGGCAGGTCGAGTTGGCGTGCCAGCACGATCATCAGGGCGCAGACCGCCACCGAGTGCATGTAGGTGTAGTCGTCGCTGGTCTTGAGCCTGGCGATGCTGATCATGGCGCTGGGATTGCGGATGATCGAATCGGACACCTCGGCGACCACGTAGCGGGCCTCGTCCTGGTTGATCTCCCTGCCCATGCGCACCTCGCGGAACATGGCGGTGATCGCCTGCCTGGACTGGTGGCAGATGCGGGCGGCCCGCTTCACCTCCTCCTCGAAGGCAACGGGCCGCAGCTCGCACTCCAGCTCGGCCAGTTGAGAGATCTCGGACAGTTGGGCGTCGATCACGGTGTCCACCTGCTCGCGGGTGAAAGACGGCCCGCCTTGCGCAACATCCAGGCCCTTGGCGGTATCGATCCACACTTCCTGAATGGGGGACTGCAGGATCCTCGCCAGGTCGGCAGGGTCTTCCAGCTTGAAGCGGCTGCGCCAGAACGGGTGTTCCATCCAGCTGCCGCAGAGGCTTTCCAGAAACATGCCCAGCCGCAACTGGCGCACGCTGATGCGCTTGATCATGAACTCGGACCCCGCAACGGTTCACATGGATGCACCATCTTGCCGCCTTTTGCCTGCTTCGGTACGAATCCAGGTCAGAAGGCCGCCCATTCCTCATCCTTGACCTGCGGCTGCGCTCGGGCGGGCGACAGGCGTGGCGGCCTGGAGGGCTGCGCTTGCCTGGGGGCCATGGCCTGGGCGGTCGCGGCGCGCGGCCCGCCAGGCTGGCTTGCGCCATGCTCGGGATGCATCTTGAAGGTGGAGACGATCTGCGCCAGGGCGGCGGCCTGCTGCTCCAGGCTGCCTGCAGCGGCCGAGCTTTGCTCGACCAGCGCCGCGTTTTGCTGCGTCATCTGGTCGAGCTGGCTCACCGCCTCGCCGACCTGACGGATGCCCACCGCCTGCTCGGCCGATGCGCTGGAGATCTCGCTGATCATGGTGTCCACGCTGCGCACCTGCTCCACGATGCGGCCCATCTGCTCGCCGGCCCGGGTCGCCACCTCGGTGCCCTGCTCGACCTTTTGCAGGTTGGCGCCGATCAGCTCCTTGATCTCCTTGGCCGCCGTGCCCGAGCGCTGGGCCAGCGCGCGCACCTCGCTGGCGACCACCGCGAAGCCCCGGCCCTGCTCGCCGGCCCGCGCGGCCTCCACGGCCGCGTTGAGCGCCAGGATATTGGTCTGGAAGGCAATGGCGTCGATGACGTTCGTGATCTCGGCAATCTTGCGCGAGGCCTCCGAGATGTCCTGCATGGTATGCACCACCAGGGCCACGGACTTGCCCCCCTCGATAGCGGAGGCCGAGGCGGCCGAGGCCACCTTGTTGGCCTGCTGGGCCGTGTCTGCATTCGTGCGCACCGTGGCCGTGAGTTCCTCCATCGAGGCAGCCGTTTCCTCAAGGTTGCTGGCCTGCTGCTCGGTGCGCTGGCTCAGGTCCAGGCTGCCAGAGGCGATCTCGCTCGATCCCGTGGCAATGGAGTCGCTGCTCTGGCGTACACGGCCCATGATTTCGCGCAGCTTGTCGTTCATGCTGCTCATGGCGGAGAGCAACTGGGCTGGCTCGTCCCTGCCCTGCACCACGATGTTGGCCGTGAGGTCGCCGTGCGCCACGGTGTCCACCACTGAGACCGCCATGCGCAGGGGCTCGGTGATCGAGCGCGTGATCGCCCAGGCCAGCACGGTGCCCAAGACCACTGCCAGGGCGGCAAGGCCGCCGAGCAGGTACAGCGCCAGGTGGTAGTCCTTCTCCGCCTGCTCGGTGGCCTTGCGTCCGCCTTCCTGGTTCAGCGCGATGTCCTGGCCCACGATGTCCATGAACTCGGTGAAGACCTGGGTCGCAGATCCCGTGGCTTGGCCACGCGCCTGGGCCGACTGCTCCGGCCCGGCCTTGGACAGCTCCAGCACCTTCCTATCCTCCAGTACGACGGCGGCCCAAATTACGCGCATCTTGTCGTACAGCTTCTTTTCCTCTGGGGAGGAAATGAGCTTTTCGTAGGTGGAGAACTCCGACTCAAGGGCTTTCTCGGCCTTCGCCAGTGCCTCCTCCTGAGCCTGCTTGCCCAGTACAGACTCCTCAATCACATGGCGAAGGGTGGCGCGGCGGGCTTCATTGGCCGTGGCCCGGATCGAGGCCAGCACATTGGTGGAAGGCAGCCAGTTGGTGCCCAGGTCGTTGGCATTGAACTGGACCCGGGCGATCTGCAGGGAGCCGATGGCCGCCACCGTGCTCAGCAGCAGCAGGAGCAGGGTGAAGGCAACGATGAGCCGTGTGCGGATGGACAGAAGGCGGAGGAACATGGTGGGGGGCTCCTGGGATGCGGTTGGTAATTTTTGATCAATATGATTTATTTGATAATTTACCAAGCTTGCTCCCATCTTGAGCGATTGAATTTATCAATTTTTTTCCACTGGGCCATTGCTCCGGGATGCGCTGCGCCCGAGCCATCACGCAGTCCTCTACCTCTCTGGATGAGCCGTCACCACAGTCCAGCAGCGCTTGGCGACGCGTTCCGGCTGGCCGCGCGGCGAGGCACCAGCCCCACCAGAAATGTAACAACCGGTTGTGCTGCTCTTTGCTCTCTGTTAAATTTCTATCAAATTCATCAAATAAATTTGATTGGAGTGATAAAGATGCCGCATGCACTGAAGACCGACACCACCAAGCAATGGCTCTCCTTCCGCGTGGACGATGAGGAGTTCGGCATCGACCTGCTGCAAGTGCAGGAGATCCGGTCCTACGAGTCGCCCATGCGCATTGCCAACGGCCCTGCCTACTTCAACGGCGTGCTGGAACTGCGCGGAGAGGTCATTCCCGTCATCGATCTGCGGCTCAGGCTGGGGCTTGCGCCCAAGCCATATGACACCTGCACCGTGACCATCATGCTGCGCCTGCCTGGCGGAGTGACGGGCATGGTGGTGGAGGGGGTCACCGACGTGGTGACGCTCATGCCGCAGGACCTGCGCGCCGTGCCCGCCATGGGCGGGGGCCTGGTCAATGACTGCCTGCTGGCCATGGGCGTGCTCAATGAGCGCTCGCTGCTGCTGATCGATGCCGACAAGCTCCTGGCGACGGCCACGGCAGCCCTGCCGGACTGCGCTGCGAGCTGAGCCATGTGCTCCGGCACGCCCCTTTTCCCCGCCCGTACACCGCAATTTGCCCATCCCACTGGAGACGCGTCATGAATCCTCGCTTCTGGACTGTCAAGACCAAACTTTCCGCGGCCTTCACTTGCCTGGCGCTTGTCACCATGGTGGTGTCCCTGCTGGCCCTTCAGGCGTTGAGCGAGGCAAATCAGAATCTTGTGCGCTTCGTCGAAGGCGTCAACGCCCGTGCACACCTGGCAGAGAGGGTTCGCACAGCCGTGGACCGCCGGGCGATCGCGGCGCGCAACCTGGTGCTGGTGACCTCGCCTGCAGACCTGGCGGCGGAGAAGGATGCCGTGACCTCCGCGCACACCGACGTCAACACCTCGCTGGCCGAGCTCCAGGCCAAAATGGCTTCGAAGGATGTTGCGGCCGATGCACGTGATCTGGTTGCCAAAATTGCGGGCGTGGAGCAACGCTATGGACCGGTCGCTACCGACATCGTGTCCCTGGCTCTGCAAAACCAGAAGGAGGCAGCGATCCGCAAGATGAACGAAGAGTGCCGGCCCTTGTTGGCGCAGCTGATCGAGGCCACCCGCCAGTACAGTGAACTGACCCGCCTGCGTTCACAGCAGATGATCGAGGAGGCCGCGCAGGCCTACGCGCACCGCAGAAACATACTGATCGCCGCCAGCGTCATGGCCTTTGTCCTGGCTGTGCTGATGGGGCAACTGATAGCACGCGGCCTGACGCGCGCCCTGGGTGCGGAGCCGGCACAACTGGGCGACGTCGCGCAACAGATTGCCCAGGGCAATCTCAGCCCTGAATTGCTTCGCCACCAAGCCCCTGAAGGCAGCGTCCAGGCATCGCTCAATGCCATGCTCAAGAGTCTGGTCTCTGTCGTCCACGAAGTTCGCAACAATGCCGACGGGGTCGCCGGCGGCAGCACGGAAATCGCCAATGGCAATGCCGACTTGAGCCAGCGCACCGAACAGCAGGCCAGTGCCTTGCAGGAGACTGCAGCGTCGATGGAGCAGCTGTCGACCACCGTCAAGCAAAACGCGGACAACGCCAGGCAGGTCAATCAACTCGCCTTGGGAGCAAGCCAGGTGGCCACCAAGGGCGGCGGCTCCGTGCAGGAGGTCGTCAATGCGATGCAGGACATCAGCGAAAGCTCGCGCCAGATCGGCGAAATCGTGGGCGTGATCGACGGCATCGCGTTCCAGACCAACATCCTGGCGCTCAACGCCGCGGTCGAGGCGGCCCGCGCGGGCGAGCAGGGAAAAGGCTTTGCCGTGGTGGCCGGTGAGGTGCGCAACCTGGCGCAGCGCAGCGCGCAGGCCGCCCGGGAAATCAAGCAGCTCATCGCCACCAGTGCCACACGCGTCAAACAGGGTACCGAGCTGGCTGACCAAGCCGGAGCCACCATGGCGGAAGTGCTGCATTCCATCCAGCGCGTGACAGATCTCATGGGTGAGATCAGCAGCGCCAGTGATGAGCAAAGCGCGGGGGTAGCGCAGGTCGGCAAGGCCGTCAGCCAGATGGACCAGGTAACGCAGCAAAATGCGGCCCTGGTGGAGGAAAGTGCGGCGGCAGCGGCCAGCCTCAGAACGCAGGCACAGCAGCTGGTGCAGGCCGTGTCGATCTTCCAGCTGGGAGGCCATGCGGCGCAGCTTTCCCCGACCCCGCCGCTCCCGCAACCGACGGTGCGGGCGCGCAAGCCGGCACCCGCGACAGCGGCACTCCCCGCACGCCAGGCTGCCCGCGCCGTGCAGCCCGTGCAGACCGTGCACAAGCAAGCGCAGGAGCAGGACGACTGGGTGTCGTTCTGATCAACCTCCCCCTTGCGTGCCGCCCTGGCGCTCGTCAGACCGCATCGCGGTACACCGGGATACGTGGCCACGGCCATGCGGGGTCTGCCAGGGGACGCAAGGCCCTAGTCCCAGGGCCCGCGCAAGTTCTGATATTTTCAACGCTGTTCCTGCGCAGGCAGCCCCCGGCTTTCGACACCCCCATTTCATGATTTCAAACTTCATTCCGTTGAACCCACAGCAACTGGACGCTGCCATCGTTGATCTCGACGGCACCATGGTCAACACCCTGGGCGACTTCGCCGAAGCCCTCAACCGCATGCTGGCGGACCTGCAACTGCCGGCCATCGCCCCGCAGGCCATCGAGAACATGGTGGGCAAGGGCTCGGAGCACCTGATCCGCTCGGTGCTGGCCCATGTGGGCGCGGCCGATGTGGATGCCATCTATGGCCAGGCTTGGCAGCGCTACGAGCACCACTACCTGCAGCTCAACGGCCAGTTCGCCGAGGTCTATCCGGGCGTGCTCGAAGGCCTGCAGGCCCTGCGCGCGCGCGGCCTGCGGCTGGCCTGCCTGACCAACAAGCCGCTGTCCTTCGCACAGCCGCTGCTGGCACAAAAAGGCCTGGCGCCGCTGTTCGAGCAGGTCTTCGGCGGGGACTCCTTCGAGCGCAAGAAGCCCGACCCTCTGCCCCTGCTCAAGACCTGCGAGGCCCTGGGCACCTCCCCCGCGCGCACGCTGATGCTGGGTGACTCCAGCAACGACGCCCAGGCCGCGCGCGCCGCGGGCTGCCCCGTGGTGCTGGTCAGCTACGGCTACAACCACGGCCAGCCCGTGCGCCAGGTCGATGCCGACGGCTTTGTCGATGCGCTGACCGAGCTGGCCTGATTCGCACAGTTCCAGTTTTTTTGGAAAAAGAATGGGATTTGGCGATGGTTAACGCACTTTGACGGTGCGATTTATGTTTTTGCTAGAGTCGTCTGCTTTGCCATCCTGGTCGCGATCCGGCCACAGACAAGGAGGAAGCACGCGACATGCACGGACTGCACCTGACCGCCGATCTCTACCAATGCCAGGGCGACGCGCGCCAAATGCTCGACGCCGATGCCATCGCCGCCCTGTGCCGCGCACAGACCGCGCAGGCCGGCCTGACCCTGGTGGAGGACCGCTGGGTCAAGTTCCCGGACTACCAGGGCCAGCCCGGCGGCGTCACCGGCACCGTGCTGCTGGCCGAATCGCACCTGGCCATCCACACCTGGCCCGAGACCGGCTGCGTCACCGTCGATGTCTACGTCTGCAATTTCTCCGCCGACAACTCGGGCAAGGCCCGCGCGCTGATGGAGGGCGTGATCGCCGCCTACGCGCCGGGCCGCGTCGTGCGCCAGCAGCTCATGCGCGGCGACATCGGCCCCGGCGCCAAGGACGAGGCGGCGGCCGATGAGGGCGATTGGGCGCTGGAGGCGCTCACGCCCCATGCGCGCTTTGGCTGGCGCGCCACGCGCCGCGAAACCGTGCAGACGCCCCATCAGGAACTGGAGCTGCTGCACACGCCGCAGTTCGGCAAGGTGCTGCGCCTGGACGGGCGCTTCATGACCTCCGAAGGCGAGGAATTCTTCTACCACGAGGCCCTGGTCCACCCCGCGGCCCTGGCCCACCCGGCGCCGCGCAAGGCGCTGATCCTGGGCGGCGGCGATGGCGGCGCGGCCGAGGAGCTGCTCAAGCACCCGTCCATGGAGCAGGTGGTGGTGGCCGAGCTGGACGAGGCCGTGGTCCAGGCTGCGCGCACGCACCTGCAGCAGGTGCACCGGGGCGTGTTCGATGACCCGCGCCTGCAGCTGCGCATAGGCGACGGCATGGCCATGGTGGAGCACACCGAGGAGCGTTTCGACCTCGCGCTCATGGACCTCACCGACCCCGACACGCCTGCCAGCGCGCTGTACTCCGACCAGGCCCTGGCGCGCATGAAGCGCGTGCTGGCGCCGGGCGGCGCCCTGGTGCTGCACCTGGGCAGCCCCGTCTTCCATGGCGGGCAGGTGGCGCGGCTGGTGGCCAGCCTGCGCGAGCGCTTTGCCATCGTGCGCTGCTACGGCCTCTACATCCCCCTGTACGGCGCCTACTGGGGCCTGGCCGTGGCCTCCGACACGCTGGATGCGGCGGCGCTGCCCCCCGCCCAGCTGCGCCAGCGCCTGGCCGAGCGCCGCCTGCCCGACCTGCGCTACTACAACGCCGAAGTGCACCCCGCACTGTTCGCGCTGCCCAACTATTACCGCGACCTGGTGCAGCCCGCGCCCCTGGCGGCGCTGCCCCCGCGCGCGGTCCGCGTCGCCTGAGCCCAGCCCGTTCTGGCAACGGGCCGAGCCCGGCCCGCCCTGGCCGGGCTGCGGTGGCAACTGCGCGCCCGGCAGGGCAAATTTGACACAGTGCTGCAATCTGGTGGCAAGTCTGCTGTAATGAAAAACGGTGGGAAGGCCCGTGCGCCCGCCATTTTTCCGGCTTCCTGGTAAGTATTTCCGGGATATTGCGTGCTTGCAAAAACCATATCAACAGATAAAGCGCCAGACGCCCTGTATCAAAATGACTGCTTCCCTTTCAAAAACAAGAATATCCGCGTCCAAATACCATGATGATTCCTTGCTGCGGCTTTGGAATTGGGCTTTGTTGGCGGGACTGGTATTGAGTTTTCCCCTGAGCTTTGTATTGCCGCAAAGCCTGAGCTGGGAAAATGGATTCCTGGAGAATATCCAGGCCGTGACCCTGCTGCTGGGCATGGTGGCGGCCCTGGTTGCGGCGCGGCGGCAAAAGGGCTCCTTTGCAGCGCCACTGTGGTGGATCGCCTCCCTGTTCTGGCTGGCCTTTCTGGGGCGTGAGCTGGCCTGGGGCGCGGCTTTCCTGCCCAGCCTGGAGGCTGGCAAGTGGGGGCCGGTGATCAGCTCCCAGGTGCTGTGGTACCGGCCCGCCGTCAAATGGGTGGTGGGTGCCATGCTGCTGCTGTGCTGCTATTGGTTTGTGCGCCACGGTGTCTGGAACAAGGTCATCAAGCGCCTGGTGCGCGAGAATGCGCTGCCGATATTCAGCCTGGCGATATTTGTCGCGGCCATGGTGATATCCACCAATGCGGAAGGTCATGGCTTCATTGTCCTGCAGCAATGGTTTGATTATCAGGTGATTGTGCTGGAGGAGCTGGTGGAGACCTTTGGCTATATGGCACTGTGGCTGGCACAGTGGGCGCTGGTCAGGTATGTTGCTGGCTGGCAGGAAGATATTTGAGCCAATATTGATCAAGCCGGCCGCCTGCATATTCCCGGTGTAATGGGGCAGATTCAGGGGCCGGTAAGTCGCCAGTAAGACGCAATCGGGGAGCATGGCCGTTTTCCCCGCAGGTTTGCCGCTCTCGCGGCGGACCGACGGAGCCTGAAACGACAGAACGTGCCATCGCAATGCAAGCCTCCATCTACCAGGACGTGATAGGTATCCAGGCGGCGGGCCAGGCGTATTCCCTGGGTTCGCGCTTCCAAGAATGCAGCCAGCACCGTGCCGTGCGGCTGGAGACGATCTTCGAGCTGGTCATCCTCAAGTTCCGCGAGGACCTGCTGCAGGCGCTGGCCGAGGAGCCGCCAGGCCCCGCACGCCACCTGCGCGCCTACGTGCGCTGCGTCTGCGAGCATGCCCTGTCCCGCCAGCGCGGCCAGAAGACGGCCGCACAGTTGCTGACCCGCGCAAGATTCCAGAACATATGGTTTGATTTCGTGGACGCGGCATGCGCCGACGATCTGGTGTCCGAGGACATTGCCCTGCAATGCCGCGCCATGGTCGAGGACCTGTGGGTCATCCATGTGCTGGTCGAGCCCATGGCGCCGCAGCGCATCACCGGGATCAGGGAGCATTTGCTGTCCCTGTGCGGCAACGACGGAAACCATGAATCGCATCGCATTAATTGAGGACCATGCCAGGCTGGCCACGCTGGTCAGCCGCTCGCTGGCCAACTCCGGCATAGAGACCGACGTCTTCCACCAGATCTCCACGGCCTGGCTGGCCCTGCAGGACATCGACTACGGCGTCATCGTCATCGACCGCGGCCTGCCCGATGGCGACGGCCTGCAACTGGTGCAGCGCCTGCGCGCCGCAGGCCGCTCCACCCCCTGCCTGATGCTCACGGCCCGTGACGCGCTCAGCGACCGCGTGGGCGGCCTGGAAGCCGGTGCCGACGACTACCTGACCAAGCCCTTTCCCATGGAAGAACTGATCGCCCGCGTACGCGCCCTGCTGCGCCGTCCGGCCCTGGTGCAGGAGCTGGCGCCGCAGCTGGGCGACATCAGCATCAGCCCGCAGCAGGCCTGCATGCACTGCGCGGGCTCGGCCATCGCGCTGCCGCCGGCGGAGCTGCAGATCATGCTCAGCCTGGTGCGCAAGGCCGGCGCCACGGTGCGCCGCTCCACGCTGGAGGCGGCGGCCTGGGGCATGAGCAGCGTGGTCACGCCCAACGCCCTCGATGTGGCCCTGCACCGGCTGCGCCGCAAGCTGGCCGCGGCCGGCTCGTGCATGGAAATCGTCAACATCCGGGGTCAGGGCTATGCGCTTCGCGAACCTTTGCTGGCCCGGTAGCCTGCGTTCGCGGCTGCTGGCCGTCTATGGGTTGAGCATGGTGTTCAGCGCGCTGCTGGTGGGCGCGCTGGTGATCCTCGTCGCCAAGCCCTTCGACAGCTACGCGCTGCAGCGCGGCATGGGGCATGCGGCCGAAAAGCTGGCCGAGTGGGTGAGCTTCGATGCCCGGGGCGTGCCCCAGGGGTTCAGCGAGCGTGAACTCAAGGCCTGGATGCTGACCAGCCTGGGCGAGGAAATGCAGCTGCGCATCACCGACGCCCGCGGCCGCGTGGTCTTCGCCCCCAATGGCGAAATGCAGCC
Source organism: Delftia sp. RIT313 (assembly GCF_000632165.1). Classification (NCBI taxonomy): domain Bacteria; kingdom Pseudomonadati; phylum Pseudomonadota; class Betaproteobacteria; order Burkholderiales; family Comamonadaceae; genus Delftia; species Delftia sp. RIT313. The sequence continues at coordinate 80,843 of NZ_JFYT01000028.1, forward strand.
GCTGACGCAGACCGGTCAGGGCTTCGACCCCGAGCTCAAGGCCTTTGCCTACGAGCGCGGCGGCGTGGTCATGCGCGCGGGCACGGCCACGCTGGTCCACGACGGCACGACGTGGCACGTGCAGATAGCCGTCAGCGACCGCATGGTGGACTGGCTGCGCGAATCGGTGGGCCTGCCCGCGCTGTGGCGCGGCATGGTGGCCATCGGCGTGGTCTTCCTGGTCGTGTTCCTGTTCTCCACGCACCGCACGCTGCAGCGCATGCTCAGGCCGCTGGGCGTGGCCGCGCAGGATGCCCAGCGCATCACCCCGCAGACGCTGGGCACGCGGCTGCAGCCCAAGGATCTGCCGCGCGAGTTCGCGCCCCTGGTCGAGGCCTTCAACCACGTGCTGGACCGGCTGCAGGCCGGCTTCAGGAACCAGCAGGAATTCCTGTCCATGGCCGCGCATGAGCTCAAGACGCCGCTGGCCCTGATGCGCGTGCAGATCGAACTGGAGCCCGAGGACCGGCGCAGCCCCGAGCTGCTCAAGGACGTGGACCACATGGCCCGCCAGGTCCAGCAGCTGCTGCACCTGGCCGAGGTCTGCGAACACCAGCGCTACCGCATGGAAGACATTGCGCCGGCCGACATCATTGGCGAGGTCTGCGACTTCATGGCCCGCGCCTCCGAAAAATGCGGCGTGCACATCCACTGCGAGGTCAAGGACGGCTCGCCTGCCTGGCGTGCCGACCGGGGCGCGCTGTTCGTGCTGCTCAAGAACCTGATCGAGAACGCGGTGCAGCACAGCCCGCAGGGCGCCACCGTCACCGTGAAGGCCTGCGGCCTGGGCTTTTCGGTGCTGGACCAGGGCCGTGGCGTGCCGCCCGAGGACCTGCCGCGCATCTTCGAGCGCTTTTGGCGCAGCAGCGAGCGGCGCGACCTGGGCGCGGGCCTGGGCCTGCCCATCTGCCTGGAGATTGCGCGCGCCCATGGCTGGACGCTCACGGCCCTGCCCGGTGCCACGGGGCTGGAGATCCAGGCGCGCTTTGCCGGGCCGGTTCAGGAGCCCGCGCAGCCGTTCAACCGCCCAGCAATGCCTTCTTGAGCTGATCGTCGGCCGGGTGCGGGCCCAGCCAGATGCCCAGCAGCGCCTGGAAGAACTCGGGCTCCTGGAAGGGCGCGCCCTGGGCCTGGCCCTTGACGAAGACCTGGGCACCCTGGCCCGGCACCCAGTCCACCGAGAAGTTCTCGCCCGGCAGCAGCTTCTTGTGCTGCGTGAAGATGTCGCTCATGCGCAGCACGCCGGGCACCAGGCGCGAGAAGCGGGCGCGCTCCATGTTGTCCTCGATGCCGCGCGCGAACAGCTTGCCCAGCTCGGCCGAATCGATCTCGCGCAGCATGGTCACGCTCACGCGCTTGGGGCCAGGCAGGGCCGCGATCTCCTGCAGGCTGGCGGCCGGCTTTTCCAGGTACAGGCCCGCCGTGTAGACCTTGAAGATGGCCTTGTAGCGAATGCCCGCGCCATTGAGCTGCAGCGTCTGGCCGCCCACCCCCGCCTGGGCGGCATAGGCCACGCCCGCGACGGTGCGCGCAGGCTCCTGGGCAGTGGCGGCCAGCGGCATCGCCAGCGCCATGGCCAGGGCGGCTGTCTTCATCCAGCGGGGCAAGGCGGTCATGGTGTCTCCTGCGCGGGGCCTGTGGCCCGGTTGCGGTTTGTTACGTCCGGGCGACATGTTGTGGGGATCGGGTGGGGGTGGCAACAGGGTTTTCGCGGGCCGATGGAGGGTGGCTATCATCCTGCTCGGTCCGCTGTTCTTGTCGTGGGTGTATGCCCACGGCTCTGCGGTTATGGGCGGGATGGGGCTACCCGCAAGGGCGTCCGCACGTCGCAATGCGTGTTCTTAACATCCCGTCCACCTGTCTGTGCGTTGCACCGCTGATTCTGTTTGCAAGCCCCTGTCGGGGCGTTTCTTTTCGAGGCCGGGTTTCGGCCCGGCGGCCGACTCACTTTCTTGTCTCGCTACAAGAAAGTGAGCAAAGAAAAGCGCCCGAATGTCCGCGACCCCTTCGCTTCGCTGCGGGGCAACCTGCGCCGTGGCGGTTGCGGGGTTCGCCGTGAAACTCACTTCGCGCTGCGCGCTACGTTCAAACAATCACGGCGAGTCAGATGACGAAGCAGTCCTGTCCTTCGGCAGGACTGCAACCCCGCAACCACCACGGCGCAGGCGCTGACATACGGGGAGTTTGCCCGGGCCTTCGCTGCGCTCGGCCTGGGGCTTCGGGGCGCTTGCCTTATTGAAAGCCTCTATCATTGCGGCGGCCCCCTGTTCAGGGGCTGGTGCGTAAGAACACTTGACTGTTGAGCGGTGCGGCCTCGCCGTTAAGGAGGCCTTGTCACGTCTGAATTGTCGGATCGTGGGTGCATGCCCACGTCCCTGCGGTTACGGGCGGGATGGGGCTACCCGCAAGGGCGTCCGCACGGCTCAGCACGTGTTCTTAACATCCCGTCCACCTGTATGTGCGTAAGAACACAGACGGGTGGTTCCCGTCTCGCTGAGGAGTAAATCATGTACGTCATGTACGGCACTTCTTTTTCTGCCTTCCCCTCCACCCATCAAGCGCCCCACGCTGGCGCGTCTGCCGTGGGAGGGGTTGCGCCATGAGTACCGCTTCCACAACCCTGACCCAGCCCACGCCGCAGCAGTTGAGCCATGCCGTGACCGAAATCGGCCGGCTGACGCTGCAAGGCAGCAGCGAGGTGTACTCGCTGGGCCAGCTGGCGCTGGCCTGGCTGGAGCGGCCTGAGGGCCATCGCAATCTGGAGGTGGTGGCCAATGCGCTGCAGGCCATTTGCGGGGCTGCGCAGCGGATGGAGGAGCTGGTGGAGGACGAGGTGAGCTACGTGCATTGCCTGCAGGAGGATCCGGCGTATCTGCGGCGGATGGCTGCGGCTTCGGCGGCGTTTGAGCGCTGATTCTCTTTGCAAGCCCTGTCGGGCCTTCGCTTCGCTTGGCCTGGCGTTTCAGCCCAGGACGTTCTTCAGCAGCGTCTTTTCCTGGTCCGTGAGGGCGGCGATGCATTCGTCGCCCAGGGCCTGCAGCAGACGGGTGCTGTCGGCGTTGGCGATGTCCAGGCCCAGGCGCTTTTGCTGGGCTGGGGGCTGCGTGAAGTTCAGGCGCAGGTAGCTGCTGGTGCCCAGTTCCTGGCGGGCCGCCTTGACGGCCTGGACCTCCTGGGCGGCCATGACCAGGTCCAGCAGGGGCTTGACCAGGGTCAGCCCGCGCCGGGGCATGGCCACGGGGTCCTGGCCCTGCTGGGGGTTGGCGGTGCCTAGGCTGATCATCACGATGTCGGCGGCCGGCCCCCACAGCTGGCGGGCGGCCTGCAGGGCCAGCAGGTCGGGCGCGTTGGCGGCGAGTCCGCCGTCCACGAAGACATGGCCTGCTGCGGCGTGAGCGGGAAAGTAGGTGGGGGCGGCCGATGAGGCCAGCATGGCGTCCATCAGCGTCAGGCCCAGCCGGTCCCTGTCGGGCAGGGCGCCGCTGGCCAGCACGTGCAGCTGCGATGAATTCCAGTTCACGGCGGGCAGCAGCAGCGGCACCTGCAGTTGCCCCAGGGCGGACTGCTCCGCTTGCGGCATGGCCTCCTTGATCGCTGCGCGCAGCGGGGCGCTGTCATAGAGCGCCTTGCCCATGGCCTGGCGCAGGCCGGGCAGCCATTTGGAGGGAAAGATGGCGGGGCCATGGTCCAGCAGCAGTTGCTTGATGCGCGCGGGCTGGCAGCCGCTGGCCAGGGCGGTGGCGATGATGGCGCCGATGGAGGTGCCGGCGAACAGGTCCACTTTCTCCAGCAGGTCGCCGTTGCCGAATTCGCGGTGGATGCGCTCCAGCACATGGGCGCTGAACAGGCCGCGATAGCCGCCGCCCGACAGGCTCAGGACGACCCGGCGCCGGCGCAGGCCCTGGCGCACCGCGCTGGACAGGGGCGGTACGTCGAAGTCCATCACAGCGCGTGCACGGCAACGCCCCGGGCGGCGGCCTGCGTCAGGTAGAGGTTGGCGGGCTCGGTGTAGCAGACCTTGAGCAGGTCGGCCGTGGCGATGAGCAGCCGCAGGTCCTGCGCCAGGGGCGCCGTGCCCTGCGGGCCCTGGCTGTCCAGCGGCGCGAAGTTGCGCCATTCGATGAAGCGCTCCAGCACCTTGTTGTCCACGCTGGTCAGCATGGAGGCGCCTTCGGCGCGCAGGTTGGCATACAGCGCGTCGAGCAGGGAGAACCATTCGTTGCGGTCGCGCAGGTCGTGGAATGCCTCGGCCACGGCCGCCTTGGCGATGGCCATGGACAGGTCGCTGACGATGCAGTCCAGCGGCCGGATGGTGGAGAACCATTGCAGGGTCGCGGACTCCTGGTTCGCCATCCACAGCAGGCAGCGGGGGCCCAGCAGGTAGCGGCTCATGGCGCGCGCCGGGCGGGTACGTCGATATCGCCGCGCGCCCCGGACATCTGCGCAGCGGACAGATCCACGGCCTGGCGCGGCAGCGGCAGGGACCGGCAGATGTCGGCCACCGTGCGGGGGGCGCGCTCGTTGGCGGACAGGGCCACCATGTGCTCCTCGCTGACGATCACGTAGCGCTTGCGGCCCTGGGAGATGAGGGCCACCCCGTCGTGGTCGGCCTGTTTGAGCACCGCGCCGTACTGCGCCTTGAAGACCGAGATCGGCATGGGCGTGGTGTTGCGCGGCATGGCCGATCCGACCTGATGGCTCAGGTCCCGCAGGGCGCGGTTCAGCGGGTCGCGTTCGCCCTCGGGCAAGGCAGCGTCGGTGCGGGCGGAGAAATGGGACGGCATGGTCGACCTTTCTGGTCAGGTTGTGCTGCCATTGTTGGTCAGGCTGACCAGGGTGTCAATTGTGGCCATGGCAGGCCCCTGCGGCGCCCCCGCCAGGCGCCGGTCCGCACTTGTACCCAGCCGCGTCTGCGCTACACTTGCCCGCTATGTTCATTCATCGCATGTTCATTGCAGGTTGTGGAGACCGGGGAGCCTGGCCCTGGCGCAAGCCTGTCCAACTGAACAGCTGAAGCACCCGGGGCGCGACCCGGCGTGCACCCGAGGCCCTACGGGCCAATCGAATGAATCGGCGCAATCCATACGCAGCCCGCACCCACACCAGGTCTGCCAGCGCCACGCAATCCGGAGCCTTCCCCCGTGATCACCGAACTCGAATTCAAGAGCCTTGCTGCGCAGGGCTACAACCGCATCCCTCTGATGGTCGAGGCGTTTGCGGATCTCGAAACCCCCCTGTCCCTCTACCTCAAGCTGGCCCATGCGGGCGGTGACGGCAAGCACAGCTTTTTGCTGGAGTCCGTGGTGGGCGGCGAGCGCTTCGGGCGCTACAGCTTCATCGGCCTGCCTGCACGCACGCTGCTGCGCGCCAGCGGCTTCGGCGATGCGGCATGCACCGAGGTGGTGACCGATGGCCAGGTGGTGGAGACGGCCAAAGGCAATCCGCTGGACTTCATCGCTGCCTACCAAAAGCGCTTCAAGGTGGCACTGCGCCCGGGGCTGCCGCGTTTTTGCGGCGGGCTGGCCGGCTACTTCGGCTATGACGCCGTGCGCTATATCGAGAAGAAGCTGGAAGATTCCTGCCCGCCCGATACGCTCAACTGCCCCGACATCCTGCTGCTGCAGTGCGAGGAAGTGGCGGTGATCGACAACCTGTCGGGCAAGCTGTACCTGATCGTCTATGCCAACCCCGGCGAGAGCGAGGCCTATACGCGCGCCAAGAAGCGGCTGCGGCAGTTGAAGGATCTGCTGCGCTACTCGGTCAGCGCGCCGCAGATCAAGGCCGGCGAGAGCCACCCGGCCCAGCGCAGCTTTGCCAAGGAGGACTACCTGGCGGCCGTGGAGAGGGCCAAGGAGCTGATCGCCGCGGGCGACTTCATGCAGGTGCAGGTGGGCCAGCGCATCCACAAGCGCTTCACGGCCAGCCCCTTGAGCCTGTACCGCGCGCTGCGATCGCTCAATCCCAGCCCCTACATGTACTACTACCACCTGGGCGATTTCCATGTGGTGGGCGCCAGCCCCGAGATCCTGGTGCGCCAGGAGAACACGGACGAAGGCCAGAAGGTCACCATCCGCCCGCTGGCCGGCACGCGCCCGCGCGGCGCCACGCCCGAGGCCGACAAGGCCACCGAAAAGGAGCTGGTGGCCGACCCCAAGGAACGCGCCGAGCACGTGATGCTGATCGACCTGGCGCGCAACGACATCGGCCGCATCGCCAAGACGGGCAGCGTGAAGGTGACCGAGGCCTTTGCCGTGGAGCGCTACAGCCACGTGATGCACATCGTCAGCAACGTGGAGGGCATTCTGCGCGACGGCATGGACAACATGGACGTGTTCAAGGCCACCTTCCCGGCCGGCACGCTGACGGGCGCACCCAAGGTGCATGCCATGGAGGTCATCGACCAGCTTGAGCCCACCAAGCGCGGCATCTACGGCGGCGCCTGCGGCTACCTGAGCTTTGCGGGCGATATGGACCTGGCCATTGCCATCCGCACGGGCGTGATCAAGGATGGCACGCTCTACGTGCAGGCCGCCGCCGGCGTGGTGGCCGATTCCGTGCCCGAGATGGAATGGAAAGAGACCGAGCACAAGGCGCGCGCACTGATGCGCGCGGCCGAGCTGGTGGAGGAAGGACTGGAATGAGCACGGACCGCGCCAAGCAGGCCATCGACCTGGTGCAGCACTGCACCGACATGCTGGATGTGCGCCGCAATGTGGATGCGCTGGACGATGTGCTGGTGCCGCTGCTGGTCACGCGCATGGGCTACATGCAGCAGGCCGCGCGCATCAAGGCCGATGCGGCCCAGGTGCGCGACGAGGGCCGCATCGAGGCCATCGTGCGCCGCGTGCGCGAGCGCACGGCCGCCGAGGGCGGCCAGCCCGACATGATGGAGGCGGTGTACCGCCACCTCATGGAGGAATGCATTGCCTACGAGCACCGCGAGTTCGCGCGGCTGCGCGAAGGCGGTGCGCAGGACGATCGTTCCTAGGGCCTGTTCACACTCATGCGGGGATCGCGTTGCCCGGCAGCCAGCGCAGCGCATGGCGCGCTGCCACCCATTCCTCGTTCGTGGGCTCCACGCCCACGGTGACGGCGCTGCCGGTGGCCGAGATCACGGTCGCATCGCGCGCATTGGCCTCGGCGTCCAGCCGCAGGCCCAGAAAACCCAGGCCCTCGCACACGCGCCGCCGTATCTCGGCGCTGTGCTCGCCCACGCCTGCGGTGAACACCAGCAGGTCCAGGCCGCCCAGCACGGCGACCAGGGCGCCGATCTCGCGCACGATGCGCCGCACGTACAGGGCCAGCGCATCGCGCGCACGCTCGGCCTGGGCATCGCCGCCTGACTCCAGCGGCAGCAGCACGCGCGGCTCGGACGAGGTGCCCGAGACGCCCAGCAGGCCGGACTCGTGGTACAGGATGCGGCCCACTTCCTGCAGGCTGAGCTTTTCGATTTCCATCAGGTAGATCACGGCGCCGGGGTCCAGCGCGCCGGTGCGCGTGCCCATCATCAGGCCGTCCAGCGCAGAGAAGCCCATGGTCGTGGCCACGCTTTGCAGGCCCTGCATGGCGCACAGGCTGGCGCCGCTGCCCAGGTGGGCCACCAGGGTGCGCCCGCGTGCCAGGTCGCCATGGCGCTCGGGCAGGGCGGTGGCCATGTATTCGTAGGACAGGCCGTGGAAGCCGTAGCGGCGCAGCCCGCGCTCCCAGGCCGCATGCGGCAGGGGCAGCAGTTGCTCGACCTTGGGCAGCGTGTGGTGGAAGGCGGTGTCGAAGCAGGCCACCTGCACCAGTTCGGGCCGCTCGCGCAGCAGGATGTCCATGGCCTCCAGCGCAAAGGGCTGGTGCAGCGGCGCCAGCGGGATGAAGGCCTTGAGATCGGCCAGCACGCCGGCATCGACGCGCACGGGCTCGAAGTAGCGGCTGCCGCCGTGCACCACGCGGTGGGCGACGGCGGCCACGCGGGCGCCGTCCAGCTGCGCCAGGCGCGCGGTGATGCGCTCGCGGATCAGCTGCAGCGCGGCGCGGTAGGGGTGGGCGGCATCCAGGGCAATGGCAAAGGGCGGCACGCCGCTCTCGCCGAAGTCGGGCGCGGGCCCGCCTATGCCCTGGACCTTGCCGTTCCACAGCGGCTTGCGCGGCAGCGGGCGCTGGGCACCGTCGAAGACGGCGAACTTGATGCTGGACGAGCCGCAGTTGAGCACCACGACCAGTTCGCGGGCGGCAGGGGAGGCGGTGTGGGCAGGGATCATGGCGGGGAGTTCCGGTAGCGGTGGGCCAGCAGCAGGGCGATGGCGCAGGAGGCAATGCGCGAGGCGCGGCTGTCGGCGCGGCTGGTCAGGATCACGGGCACCTTGGCGCCCATGACGATGCCGGCGCTGGCCGCCTCGCCCATGTACATGAGCTGCTTGGCCAGCATGTTGCCGCTTTCCAGGTCGGGCACGACCAGGATGTCGGCCTGGCCCGCCACGGGCGAATCGATGCCCTTGGTGCGCGCGGCGGCCATGGACACGGCGTTGTCGAAGGCCAGCGGCCCGTCGAGCACGCCGCCTTCGATCTGGCCCCGGTCGGCCATCTTGCACAGCGCGGCGGCGTCCAGCGTGGCCGGCATGTGCGGGCTCACGGTCTCCACGGCGGCCAGGATGGCGACCTTGGGCTCGGGCACGCCGATGGCATGGGCCAGGGCGATGGCGTTGCGCACGATGTCGGCCTTTTGCTGCAGGTCGGGCGCGAGGTTGATGGCCGCATCGGTGACGATGAAGGGGCGCGGATAGTGCGGCGTCTGCAGCACGAAGCAGTGGCTGACGCGGCGCTTGGTGCGCAGGCCGGCGGCGGCGGCCACCACCTCGGCCATGAGTTCGTCCGTGTGCAGGCTGCCTTTCATGATGGCCTCGACCTCGCCGCAGGCGGCCAGCTCGGCGCCGCGCGTGGCGGCGGCATGGCTGTGCGGCACGTCCTCGATGCGCAGGCCGCCCAGGTCCAGCCCGTGCTCGGCCGCCACGGCCTCCAGCCGCGCGCGCGGGGCCACGAGCACGGGGTCGATCAGGCCTTCGCGGCGCGCGTCCAGCGCGGCCGAGAGGCTAGGCTCGTCGCAGGGATGGACCACGGCCACGCGGATGGGTGGCAGGCCGGCCACATGGGCCAGCAGGCGCTGCAGGCCGTCGCGTCCACCGGCCTCCAGGCGGATCTCGGGCAGGCTGGTGCGCTGGCGCTCGATGTGGCGCGCAGGCGCATGCACGGTGGCCTGGCCCTCGATCACGGCGGCGCCATGCTGGTTGGTGCAGGCCACGGCCAGCGTGACCTGGCGCTGCTCGGCCTGCTTGGCCAGCACCTCCACGCGCACGGTCAGCCGGTCGCCTGCGGCCAGCGGCGCCAGAAAGCGCAGCGTCTGGCCGACCAGGGTGGTGCCGGGGCCGGGCAGGCGCGTGCCCAGCACCGAGGCCAGCAGCATGCTGCCCCACATGCCGTGGGCGATCAGGGCCGTGTCGTCATCGTCGGCGCCGGCAACCGTGCCGGCACCGGCACCGGCACCAGCGCCGTCGGCCACGGCCGCGCCCGACAGGGCGGCAAAGAGGCGCAGGTCCTGGGTGCTCAGCGTGCGTTCCAGGCTGGCGCTGTCGCCCACGTCCAGTTCGTCAAAGCTGTGGTTGCGCAGCAGGGCCAGGTCTTCGGGCGGCAGGGCCGCATCGGAACCGGGGGAGAGGTTCATCGCTTTTTCCGGGGGCTGAGGTGTGCGCGGCTGGCCTGGGCGCGTGCGGGGCGCTTGGCGGCAGGCGCGGAGTCGGGAACAGGTGCGGGCTCGGGCGCCTGTTCAGGAGCTGCAGCAGGAGCGGCCACAGGAGCCGCAACAGGAGCGGTCAGAGGCGCTGCTGAAGGAGCTGTCACGGGTGCCGTCAAAGGTGCCGTCACAGGTGCGGGTTCAGGCTCGGCCGCCGAGGCTGGCGCGATGGCCGGGTGCCGCTCGGCCTGCTCTTTCGCCTGCCTGGACTCGGCGGCCTCCAGCGCCTGCACGAAATGCCCCATGGCCTGCAGCAGGCGCTGGTGCTCGGCATCGCTGAGGTTGCCGCCCTGGTTGGCCAGCTCGTCCACCGTGGTCATGCCCCAGCGGATGTCGGCGGCGGGCGAGGCGGCCAGCAACCGGGGGATGGCGGCCATGGCGGCGTCGGGCTCGCGCTGCATCAGCAGGGCCTGGCGGCGCACGATGCGGCGGAACTGCGCCATGTCGGGCGGCACGCCGCCCAGGTGGTCCTGCAGCAGCCGCCAGGCGTGGCGGAAGTGGCGCTCATCGGCCTCGCCGCGTGCGCGCAGCACGTGGAACAGGGCGCGGATGACGGCCTCGTACAGCCCGCCCTGGGCCACGCTTTCGTGCAGCCGCGCCAGCTCCTGGCGCATGTACTGGCAGTGCTCGGGCGATTCGCCGGGGTGCGGGCGCGGCGGGCCGTCGTCCTGGCGGCTCTGGCCGGCCAGGGCCTGGACCAGGGGCGAGCCATAGATGGCGTGGAACAGCCGCGCCTGCATGGCATCGCGCTGGTCGCGGTAGGTGTCGAGCAGATGCACCACGGCCTGCGACATGGCCTGCTGCGCCTTCAGGAAGGGGTTGTCGGGCTCGACGGGGTGGCGGTCCTCGCGCGCATGCTCGGCGGCCTGGGCCACGACGGGTGCCAGCGGGTGCGAGTCCGACCAGCATTCATAGCCCACGCGCAGCGGGTGCATGGCCTGCAGCCAGCGCGCAGACAGCGGCGTGGACAGCGCCTGCACCCAGGGCTGCACGGTGTTGCGGTACAGGGCCAGGTTGATTTCGGAGACGCGCGCGGCAGCGGCAAAGTGGCGCTCGCTTTCGGGGTCGGGCCGGACGATGGAGCGCACTTCGGCCAGGTCGCTGCGGCGGATCTTCATCAGGTAGGCGTCGTCGGTCAGATCCTGCGCCGGCACACCGGCCGGGCGGTCGGCGATCTCGGCGCGGTAGATGCCCGCGGGCAGCAGGTCGATGATGTCGATGTGCGCCGCGAACTCGCGGTGCTCCTTGCGGCCCACGGCGCCCGAGACAAAGATGCCCAGGTGGCCGATGCTGTCATGCGTGGCGAAGACGATGGTCTGGTCGTGGGCGGCAATGTCCTCGTCGTCGCGGTACAGGTCGGTGATCCAGCCCAGGGCCTGGCCTGGTGGCGTGATGTTGTCGCCATGCGAGCAGAACACCACGATGGGCGAGCGGATGTTGCGCAGATCGATGCGCACGCCGTCCGAGGTCGTCAGCTCGGCCGTGGCCAGCCGGTTGCCGATGAACAGGTTGTCCACGATGTACTGCATCTCGCGGCCTTCCAGGAAGACATAGCCGCCCCAGTACTTCTCGAAGCCCAGGTAGCGCGGCCCCTCGGTGTCCACGTCGGCATAGACCTGGTACTGCTTTTCCCACAGCGTGTTGGCCGGGTTGAGGTTCTCGAAGTTCTGCACCAGCCATGCGCCGTCGAAGCGGCCCGCGCCCAGGTCGCTGGTCAGCGCCGTCATCCAGCTGCCGCCCATGAGGCCGCCGCCGTAGCGCATGGGGTTGTCGCCGGCCCAGTACGACAGCGGCGCACCGGCCACGATGATGGGGCCGAACAGCTCGGGCCAGACGGCGGCCGTCATGAGGATCTGCCAGCCGGCCTGGCAGTTGCCGATGACGGCGGGCTTGCCCCGGCTCTCGGGGTGCAGCTCGGCGACCTTGCGCACGAATTGGGCCTCGGCGCGCATCACGTCCTCGACGGTCTGGCCGGGCACGGGGTCGGGCAGGAAGCCCACGAAGTAGCAGGGATGGCCGGCCTTGAGCGCGGCGCCGATCTCGCTGTCGGGCTTGAAGCCGCCAATGCCGGGGCCGTGGCCCGCGCGCGGATCGACGACGATGAAGGGGCGCTTGGCCGGGTCGATGACCGTGCCCTCCATGGGCGCGATGCGTGCCAGGCCGTAGTTGACGGGGCGCGGCAGGTCCAGGCCCGACATCACGATCTCGGCCCGGAAGCTCAGCACATTGGGCACTTCCTCGGCCAGATGCTCGCGGTACTGGTTGCCGCGCTGGCGCCGGATGTCGGCATACAGCAGCGAGCGCTGCCAGGCATCGGTGGCGTACTGCGCGGCTGCCTGCGACAGCTTCATCGGATCGCCCCACATCCCTCCCACGTCCACGGTGCCGTGGCTCTGCAGGTTCTCGTTCATCTGGCCCACTCCTTTACCGGCATGTCATGCCCTGCTCTTAGATTGCGTGTGATTGCTTGTGGCTGGGTGCGGATGGCCGCCCCGCGCCCATGCGGCCCCGAACCTGCGGGACTGCGTGGCGGCTTCCTTGGGGCCCGTCAGCCCTGGGCTGTGGTGTCGCGGGCCGTTTCGGCGGCGGCTGCCGCAATGGGCTGCTGCGCCGCATGGGCGGGCTGGGCCACGGACTGCACGGCCGAGGTCCAGCGGGCGAGCAGGTCGCTCCACGGCACGGCGGTGTCGGCTGCGCCCTGGGTGCTGTTGCCCAGCGTGGCTGCCACCTGTTGCTGCCAGTCGTGCACGGCCTGCTGCACGCCCTGGGCCAGGGTCATCTGGCTGGCCATGGCGGTCTGGGCCAGGGCCTGGGCATGGCCCATGCGCAGATGGGCGTGGCGCCAGAAGGCCTGGGCGGGCAGGGTGGCCAGCTCCTGCCAGCTGCTGGTCTGCTGCACGCCCTCGATCTCGCTGCCGGTCTCGGCGATGCGCTCGGGGCCGTTGCGTGCGGCATGCTCCAGCCACTGTTGGCCGCTTTCCTGCAGCAGCCGGCTCAGGTGCAACTGCAGTTCAAGCTGTGCCTTGAGCAGATGGAGGGGAATGGTCTGTGCGCTCATATGAAACTCCTTGCTGGTTGAGATGGAAAGATGCCTTGGCGGCGGGAACGAAATCAGGCCATCTGGCTGATGGTCTTGCGAAAACGGGTGAGCGTGAGGGCGAACAGCACGGAGCCGATCGCGGCCAGCGCGAGGAAGGGCTTCCAGACCACGTCCAGCCCCGCTCCGCGGTAGAGGATGGCCTGCGACAGCTCGACAAAGTGGGTGGTCGGCGCGGCCAGCATGATGTTCTGCACCAGCTCAGGCATGCTTTCGCGCGGCGTCATGGCGCCCGACAGCAGCTGCAGCGGCAGCAGCACGAGCACCAGCAGCATGCCGAACTGTGGCATGTTGCGCGCCAGCGTGGCAAGGAAGATCCCCAGCGACGTTGTGGCGAACAGGCACAGCGCGGCCCCCGCCAGGAACAGCGGCAGCGAGCCTTCGATGGGAACGCCCAGGGCGCCGCGCACCACGAGGTTGAGCGAGGCAAAGGCGGTGACCAGCACGACCAGTCCCATGGACCATATCTTGGCCAGCATGATCTCGGTCGGTGTCACCGGCATGACCAGCAGGTGCTCCACCGTGCCGTGCTCGCGCTCGCGGATCAGGGCCGCGCCCGTGAGGATGATGGACAGCATGGTCACGTTGTTGATGATCTGCATCAGCCCGCCGAACCAGACCTTGTCCAGCGCGGGATTGAAGCGCGCGCGCACCACCAGGTCCACCGGCAGGGCAGTGGCGCCCCGAAAGCGCCGCACGAACTCGCTGACCTCGGCCGTGACGATCTGCTGCACATAGCTGTTGCCCGTGAAGGCCTGGCTCATGCGCGTGGCATCCACGTTCAGCTGCAGCTCGGGCGCGCGGCCCGCCAGCACGTCGCGCTGGAAGTTGGGCGGGATGTTGAGCACGAAGGTGTAGGTGCCCGAGTCCATGCCCGGGTCCATCTGCGTGCGGTCGATCATGGCCGGCGGCGCGAACTGCGGCGGATAGAAGGCGCCCGCGATGCGCTGCGACAGTGGCGAGCCGTCCTCGTCCACGATGGCGATGGGCGCGTTGTGCAGGCTCTCGGGCATGGCCGTGGCCGCTGTGTAGATGGAGACCGTGAACACATAGGCGATGAGCACCAGCAGCACGGGGTCGCGCCACAGGCTCCACAGCTCCTTGACGCCCAGCCGGTAGATGTTGGAGAAAAGGCGGGTGCGCATGTCAGCTCTCCTGCTTTCTGGTCAGTGCAATGGCCAGGCCCAGGATCACCGGCACGGACAGCAGCAGCGGCCCGAACGAGCCGGCCAGCTCCCGAAATCCCAGCGCCTTGCTGAACACGCCGCGGCTGATGGCGATCATGTGGCTGGCCGGATAGACCTCGCCGATGATGCGGCCCGCCCCCTCCAGCGAGGACACGGGATCGACCAGGCCCGCGAACTGCGTGGTGGGGATCAGCGTGCCGATCAGCACCAGGAACATCGAGGCGATCTGGCTGCGCGTCAGCGTGGAGGCCAGCAGGCCGAAGCCCGTGGAGGCGCCGCTGAAGATCAGCGCCGCCAGGGCCAGCGTGGCAAAGCTGCCCGTCACGGGAACGCCGAACAGGGTGACGGCCATCAGGCACATCAGCAGGAAGTTCAGCATGGCCAGCACCACATAGGGCAGTTGCTTGCCCAGCAGGAATTCGGTGCGCGTGACCGGCGTGACGTAGAGGTTGGTGATGGAGCCGCTTTCCTTCTCGCGCACCACGGCCAGCGCCGTCAGCATGGCCGGCAAAAGCAGCAGCAGCAGGGGCATGACGGCCGGCACCATGGCCGGCAGGCTGCGCACGTCGGGGTTGTAGCGAAAGCGCGTCTGGATGTCGATGAGGCCGGCCGGCGTCACACCCAGGCGCTCGCGCGCCTGCTCGGTCAGCCAGTGCTGGTGGATGCCCTGCAGGTAGCCGCGCACGGTCTCGGCGCGCGTGGGCATGGCGCCGTCGAACCAGGCGCCCACCTGCACGGAGCCGCCGCGCAGCACATCGCGCGCAAAGCCCGGGGGGATCTCGATGGCCAGGGTCAGCTCGCCGCTGCGCATGCGGCGGTCCAGTGCGTCGTAGTCGGTCAGCGGCGGCTGCTCGATGAAGTAGCGCGAGCCCGACAGGCTCATCGCATAGCTGCGGCTGATGGTGGTCTGGTCGCGGTCCAGCACGGCAAAGCGCAGGTCCTCCACGTCCAGGCTGATGCCGTAGCCCATCACGAACATCAGGATCAGCGAGCCCACCAGGGCCAGCGTGGCGCGCACCGGGTCGCGCTGCAGCTCCAGCGCTTCGCGCCAGACATAGCTGAGCATGCGCTGGGCGCTGAAATGGCGGCGGCGCGCGGTGTGCGTTTCCACGGCAGCGGGGGTGGCCGGTGCGGCCTGCTGTTCCTCGGCCGGGGCCTCGCCGCCACCGGCCTCGACCAGGTAGCCGATGAAGGCTTCCTCCAGCGTGGCCGCGCCGCGCTTGGCCACCAGGCGCGCGGGCGTGTCGCTGTCCAGCACCTTGCCCGCATGCATCATGGACATGCGGTCGCAGCGCTCGGCCTCGTTCATGAAGTGGGTGGAGATGAAGATGGTCACGCGGTCGCGCCGCGACAGCTCCACCAGCAGGCGCCAGAAGCCGTCGCGCGCCACGGGGTCCACGCCCGAGGTGGGCTCGTCCAGGATGAGCAGCTCGGGCTTGTGCACCATGGCCACGGCCAGCGACAGGCGCTGGCGCATGCCCAGAGGCAGGGCGGCCGGCAGGCTGTGCTGTGCGGCCTGCAGGTCGAAGCGCTGCAGCATCTCGGCCACGCGCGCGGGAATGTCCGCCTCGGGCACGCCGAACAGGCGCGCATGCAGCACCAGGTTCTGGTGCACGGTCAGCTCGCCGTACAGCGAGAACGCCTGGGTCATGTAGCCCACGCGGCGGCGCGTGTCGATGTCGCGCGGGTCCACGGGCTGGCCGAACAGCCAGGCCTGGCCCTCGCTGGCCGGCAGCAGGCCGGTCAGCATCTTCATGGTGGTGCTCTTGCCGCAGCCGTTGGAGCCCAGGAAGCCGAAGATCTCGCCGCGGCGGATGCGGAAGGACACATGGTCCACGGCGACGAAGTCGCCAAAGCGCATGGTCAGGTCCCTGGCCTCGATGGCGATGTCGTCCTCGCCGCCCTCGGGCAGGGGGGCGATGGTCACGGGCGCATGGCCGCGCTTTTTCTCTTCGGGCAGCAGGGCGATGAAGGCCTCTTCCAGCGAGCGGCTGTCCGTGCGCTGCAGCAGCTCGGCCGGCGTGCCCGTGGCCAGCACGCGGCCCTCGTCCATGGCCACCAGCCAGTCGAAGCGCTGGGCCTCGTCCATGTAGGCCGTGGCCACCAGCACGCTCATGCCGGGGCGCTGGCGGCGGATGCGCGCGATCAGGTCCCAGAACTGGGCGCGCGCCAGCGGGTCGACGCCCGTGGTGGGCTCGTCCAGGATCAGCAGGTCGGGGTCGTGGATCAGCGCGCAGCACAGGCCCAGCTTCTGCTTCATGCCGCCCGACAGCTTGCCGGCCGGCCGCTCCAGGAATTTGCGCAGGCCCGTGGCCTGGGTGAGATCGTCGATGCGCCGGCGCCGCTCGGCCGCGTCATGGCCGAACAGGCGCGCGAAGAACTGCAGGTTCTCCTCCACCGACAGCGTGGGATAGAGGTTGCGCCCCAGGCCCTGCGGCATGTAGGCCACGCGCGGGCAGACGGCCTCGCGGTGCCGGCGCTGGGCCATGTCGCCGCCCAGCACCTCGACGCTGCCTTCCTGAATCTTGCGTGCCCCGGAGATCAGCGCCATGAGGCTGGACTTGCCCACGCCGTCCGGCCCGATCAGGCCGACCATGCGGCCTTCGGGAATGTCCAGATCAATGCCCGCCAGCGCCTCGACCTGGCCATAGCGCTGGTGCACGCCCTTCAGGCGCACGACCCAGCCGCTGGCATGGGGCGTCGTGCTCTCGCTCATTGCGCGGGCTGAGCTGGCAGCTTGATGGCCAGGTTGGCGGGCCACTCATGGCTGGCATCGGTGCGCAGCCAGGCCATGCCGGGCACGCCGGTCTTGACCTGTTCCAGATGGCGGCGCAGCAGCTCTGGCGGGATCTGGGCGCGCACGCGGAACATCAGCTTCTGGCGCTCGCTGGCGGTCTCCACGGTCTTGGGCGTGAACTGGGCCTGGCTGGCGACGAAGGAGACGCGGGCGGGGATCACGTACTCGGGCGCGGCGTCCAGCACCAGGCGCACCTCGCTGCCCAGGGCGATGCGCCCGGCGGCGGTCTCGGGCACGAAGAAGGTCATATAGACATCGGACAGGTCCAGCAGGTTGAGCACGCGCCCGCCTGCGCCCAGCACCTCGCCGGGCTGGGCCACGCGCAGCTGTACGCGGCCGTCGCGCGGAGCCTTGAGCACGCCGTCGTCGATGTCGGCCTGCACGCGCGCCACCGTGGCCGTGGCCGCCTGCACCTGGGAGCGCACGCCGACCACCTGGGCCTCGGCCGCCTTCACGGCGGCCTGGGCAGCGGCGGCCTGTGCGCGCGTGGCGGCCAGCGCCGCCTCGCTGCCGCGCACGCGGGCGCGGTCGTCATCGAGCTCCTGCACCGAGGAGGCGCCCTCGCGCGCCAGCGTTTCCGAGCGCTTGAAGCGGCGCTGCGCGGCGTCCACCTCGGTCTCGCGCTGCACGATCAGGGCCTGGGCGGCGGCCAGGTCGCTGCGGCGCAGGGTGACCTGGGCCTCGGCGGCGGCCACGCTGTGCTCGGCCTGCTGGCGCATGGCGTCGGCTTCCTGGCGTTGCGCACGCAGGGTGTCGATCTGCATGCGCGCCACGGGCTGGCCGGCCTGCACGAAGTCGCCCTCGCGCACCAGGATTTCCTCCACGCGGCCGGGCAGCTTGGTGGAGATATCGATCTCGGTGGCCTCGACGCGGCCGTTGCTGCCGACGAAGCCCTCGCCCGGGCCCTTGGGCGTGAAGGTCTTCCAGGCCCACCAGGCCACGAGGGCCAGGACCGCCACGGCGGCGATCGGCACGATCTTGTTCTTCAGAGAGGTGTTCTTGTCCATGGGCGGGTCCGGAGGCTTCAGGAATTCGGGGGATCGGCAGGCGTGGCCGGCAGGGTGGCGGGCAGCGCGGCAGGTTCGGCCCCGCTGCCGCCGCCCAGGGCGGCATACAGGCCCACCTGGCTGGACAGCAAGGCGCGCCGCGCCTGCACCAGCTGCTGGCGTGCGGCCAGCAGGTCGCGCTGGGCGTCCAGCACCTCCAGGTAGGCGGCCGAGCCGTTGTCGTAGCGCAGCTGCGCCAGCCGCGCGCGCTCGGCCTGGGCCTGTACGGCGGTGCGCTGCACGGTGATCTGCTCGGACAGCCAGCGGCGTGCGGCCAGGCCATCGGCCACCTCGCGGAAGGCGGTCTGGATGGCTTTCTCGTACTGGGCCACGGCCAGGTCGCTGCGGATTTCGCCCAGCTCCAGGTTGGCGCGGCGCCGGCCGCCGTCGAAGATGGGCAGGGACACCGTGGGCACGAAGGCCCAGGCGCGGCTGCCGCCGTCGAACAGGCCGTCGAGTTCGGCGCTGGCCGTGCCCCAGCGGGCCGTGAGCGCAATGCGCGGGAAGAAGGCGGCGCGCGCCGCGCCGATCTGGGCCCGGGCCGCGCGCAGCTGGTGCTCGGCGGCGGCAATGTCGGGCCGCGCCGTGAGCAGTTCCGAGGGCAGGCCCGGCCGCAGCTCGGCCAGCACCAGGGCGTCGTCAAAGGGTGCGGCGGCGGGCAGCGGGCCCGGGTGGGCGCCGACCAGCTGCGCCAGTGCGTGCAGCTGCTGCGCGCGTGCCAGCTCCAGCTGGGCCAGCAGGGCCTGGGCCTGGGTCAGCAGGGTCTGGACCTGGGCCAGCTGCAGGCGCGAGCTGGCGCCCACGGCCTCGCGGCGCGTGAAGATGCGAAAGGATTCCTGGCGCGTGGCCAGCGTCTCACGCGCAATGGCCACGCGCTCGTCCAGCTCGCGCAGGCCCAGGTAGCCGTCGGCCACCTGGGCGATCAGCGCGGTCTGCACAGCGTGGCGGCCCGCATCGCTGGCCAGCCAGGTCTGCAGGGCCGCGTCCTTGAGGCTGCGCACGCGGCCCCACAGGTCCAGCTCCCAGCTGCTGAAGCCGACCTCGGCGCGGTACTCGCCGCTGACCACGGAGCGGCCCGAAAGGTTGAGGTCGCCAGGCACGCGCGCCCGCGCGGCCTGGCCGCCCACGCCAATGGCCGGGAACAGCTCGGAGCGCTGGATCTGGAAGGCCGCGCGCGCCTCTTCGGCGCGCAGCGCGGCCACGCGCAGGTCGCGGTTGTGCTCCAGCGCGGTGGCGATGAGCTGGCGCAGCACGGGGTCGGTGAAGTAGTCGCGCCAGGGCAGGCCGGCGGCGGCGACACCCTGGGCGCCCGCCTGCAGATGGGCAGGCCAGGCCTCGGGCGTGGGCAGGGGCGGCGGCTCGTGCGGCGGCGCCAGGGAGGCACATCCTGCCAGGGCGGCGGCCAGTGCGGCTGCCAGCGCGGCGGCGGCGGTTCGGGGGAATGGGAGGGTCATCTGCAGTGCTGCGGGGTGCCGGTGCGGCAGCCGCTAGTTGAGGATGTGGTGGCCGCCATCGACATACAGCGTGCAGCCCGTGATGGCGCGCGCCCCGTCCGAGGCCAGGAAGGCGCACAGCGGCCCCACGTCGTCGGGCCTCAGTTCGCCGGCAATGGGCGAGCGGCGCACGCTGTCGGCCACGAGTTCATCGAACGCGGCAATGCCCGAGGCCGCGCGCGTGGCGATGGGGCCGGGCGAGACGGCATTGACGCGGATGCGCGAGGGGCCCAGCTCGGCCGCCAGGTAGCGCGTGGTGGACTCCAGCGCGGCCTTGACCGGGCCCATGATTCCGTAGTGCGGCATGACCTCGCTGGCGCCCAGGTAGCTCAGCGTCATGAGGCTGCCGCCGCTGGCCGCCATCAGCGGCTCGGCCAGGTGGGCCATGCGGATGAAGGAGTGGCAGGAGATGTCCATGGCCAGCGCAAAGCCCTCGCGGGAGCTGTCCACCACGCGGCCCTGCAGGTCCTTGCGCGGGGCGTAGGCCACGGCGTGCAGCACGAAGTCCAGCCGGCCCCAGCGCACGGCGGCGGCATCGAACAGTGCGCGCATCTGCTCGTCGTCGCCCACGTCCAGCGGCATGCGCAGCTCGGCACCGATCTCGTCGAGCAGGGGCTCCACATGCACACGGGCCTTGTCGTTCTGCCAGGTCGCGCCGATCTCGGCGCCCGCCGCATGCATGGCCCGGGCACAGGCCCAGGCAATGCTGTCGCGGTTGGCGATGCCGACGATCAGGCCTTTTTTGCCAGCCAATAGCGTCATCTCGAATGCTCCAGATCAGAAGGTCTGCCGGGAAACAGGCCGCCTTGGGGCGGCTTCGTCAGGAATCACGGGGCATGGCGCGGCATTGCCGACATATGCGCCACGGCGAATGTTTGTATTTCCTGTGACTACGAAGCTTTTGATAGCTTGTTTTGATGCATGCAAATCAAAGGTTTGCATGCCAATATCGTCCCCTGGTCTTTTTCATTCTATCTATGTTGCACTGCAGCGACCGATTTTGGCGATGCCGTTTCGTTATATCGATGCAGTTCACTCCATAGTCTTGACTCAGGTCAAAGAGGGCGGCGTCACTGAGAGAATGTCGCTTGCCGCCGGTCGCTGCGTCCAGTAGAGCAATGGCGTATTTTTGCGCCAACAGCCAAACATTCCCTGTATTGGCCGGATTTCAATGAATACAAGGTTTTCACACCATATTGGTGCACGGGGGGTAAAGAAAATCGGAAATCTGCCGATGGTCCATGAACAGAGAAAATCCCCTGCCTGCAAAGGCCTGGGCCGCCACATTCAGTCAGGACAAGACCGAAGGAAGACGATCAATCCATGACCAGCATTTCATCCACCGGCGCCAGCTTTGCCGCCAGCGCAGCGGGCATGCGGCCCACGGTGTCCGTGAGGTCGTCAGCGACCACGGCAGCTGCTGCACCCGCCGACCCGGGCACGCAGGTCACGCTGGGCCAGTCCACAGGGTCCAGCGTCATCTATGCCAAACCGCAGCCCGTGGAACTGGGGCAGTTCAGGCTGACCCGGGCCTGGGCCTCGCAAGACAGGGACGACATCAGCACCCTGATGGCGCGCAACCTGGGCCTGGGCCCGTCGGCCAGCCTGGCCGACCGCTGGCGCGGCCTGGGCGGCGCCCTGCTGTCGCGCTTTGCGGCCACGCCGTCAGACTACCAACAGACGGTTGCGGAGTACCAGGCGCCCACGGCGGCCGACTCCGTCGCAGGCAGCGCGGATGCGCAGGCCCTGGACAAGTCCGCACTGAGCGATGTGTCCGTGGGCGCTGCCACCGTGAGCCTGAAGATCCGCACGCAATCGGGCCAGACCGTGGAGCTGCGGATTGCCACGAACGACGGCAGCGAAGCGGGCAGCAGCAGCGGGCTGCGGGTCGAGGTCAAGAGTTCCGGCACCTTGAGCCAAGCCGAGAGCGCGGCCATTGCCCAGCTGGCCGACGGGCTGGACGAAGCGCTGGAAGGCCTGGGAAAGCCGGGCAAGCCCCAGCTGGAACTGGGCAAGCTGATGGACTTCGACCGCAGCGTGCTGTCCGGCCTGGACCTGGACATCAAGAACCCCAAGCCTTCGCAGCCCCTGTCCTCGTTCAGCCTGCATGTGGGCGCCGATGGCCGATCGGTGGCGATGAAGGGCGCGGCGGGCGAGCTGGCCGTCAACCTGGAGTCCGATGCCCCCGTGGGCGCCAGCGCTTCGCAGCGCCAGGCCGCGCTGGACCAGCATCTGAAGCGCTTTGATGCCGCCGCGCAGCGCGGCCGTGCGGATGCGGCGCTGGTGGACATGTTCAAGAGTGCCTTCAGTCAGCTGCACAACGCGCAGGCGCCGGCCGCGCCGGGCGCCATCGTCGCGCTCTCCGGGCTGGAGCGTTCCGTGCAGTCCCTGCAAAGCGGCCTGGCCGATTTCCAGGCCAGCTTCAGCGGTGACTTCGAGAACACCAACGAATTCGGCGCCGTGACCGAAATCGGCCGCGCCGAGTACCAGGTGGGCCAGAAGACCACCCGGCAGTCCCGCGGCAGGGAGGGCGAGTCGATCGCCCAGGTGGTCACCGAGTCCCTGAACGCCGAGTCCAAAAAGGCGCGCAACCGCAGCATGCTGGATTTGCAGACGGGCAACTATGACCTGACCAAGGTGCAGGACAGCCGCACCATCACCACGCTGATCGAGACAGCCGGCAAGCAGGTCACCGGCGCGCTGCGCAAGACGCAAGAGCGCCAGATGCAGACGTGGGACCAGCTGGTGGAGCACCGCACCCAGCAGCACCGCGAAACGCCCGGTGGGCGCAGCTTCACTGAGCAACTCGCGCTGAGGTAGTCGCGCTGAGGTAGTCGCGGCGCGGGCCGGGCCGCGTGTCGTCGTTGTGTCACAAAACTTCCGTATAAGAAGTTTTTTTGAACAGAACATGACAACGGCCCGCGCGTTCATGACCGAATTTCATCTTGCCGTCATCCAGGGCGGAGCCTCTCAATGAACGCCCGCCGTGCTTTGGCGGCGGGGCTGGCGGCGCTGCTGCTGGCAGCCGTGGGCGGCGGCGTCTGGTACTCGCGCACGGCCCTGGTGCAGGACCGCCAGGCGCAGCTGACGCAGCAGCAGTCCGTTACGGCGCGCGGCCTGATCGGCTCCGAGAAGGAAGCCTTCTTCCAGGACGAGCGTGTGCGCGACGTGCTGGCGCGCCACGGCGTGACGGTGACCGTGCAAAAGGCCGGCTCGCGCAGCATTGCCAACAGCTACGACCCCAAGCAGTACGACTTCGGCTTTCCCTCGGGGGCGCCGGCTGCGGCCCAGCTCAAGGCGGCGGCCAGGGCCGGCACGGTCTACACGCCGTTCTACACGCCCATCGTGTTCGCCAGCTGGCGGCCCATTGCCGAGATCCTGATCGCCAACGGCGTTGCGCAAAAGCAGGGCGACTTCTTTTACGTGACCGATCTTCCCGCCCTGCTGGCCATGGCCGGCAAGGGCACGCGCTGGCGTGACCTGAAGGCCTCCGGCGCCTTTGCCACCGGCAAGGCCGTGCTGCCCGCCAGCACCGATGTGCGCAGCTCCAACAGCGCGGCCATGTACCTGGCGCTGGCCAGCTATGTGCTCAACGGCCAGCAGGTGGTGCAAAGCCCGGCCGACCTGGAGCGCGTGATGCCCCAGGTGGCGCCGCTGTTTCTGCGCCAGGGCTTCCAGGAAAGCTCGTCGGCCGGCCCCTTCGAGGACTACCTGGCCCTGGGCATGGGCAAGGCGCCGCTGCTGGTGGCCTATGAATCGCAGCTGGTGGAGTTCCTGCTGCGCCACCCGCAGCGCAGAAGCGGCGAGATGGTGATGCTCTACCCGCAGCCCACGCTGTATTCCAAGCATGTGCTCGTGCCCTACACGCCTGCGGGCGATCGCGTGGGCCAGCTGCTCGAATCCGATCCGCAGCTGCGCGCATTGGCGCAGGAATACGGCTTTCGCACCGGCGGCGACACGCACGGGCCCGAGCGCTGGGCCGGGCAGGGCGTGCAGGCGCCCGCGCAGCTGGTGGAGGTGATCGATCCGCCCAGCCAGGAGTGGCTGGAGCGAATGATCGTGGACATGGAGCAGCGCTTCAAATGACCGAACGTTCCAGGAGCAACCGATGAGCAACACCCCCCAGACCACCGCTGCCAGCGCCGCCGTGGCCGTGCCTGCACAGGAGCAGGATTTCGTGCTGGAGCCGCCTGCGCCCGCCCTGCCCGTGCCCATCGAGTCGGCCAGCGGCAAGGTCCGCCTCAAGGCCGAGGAAGTGCAGCAGCTGGACGCGCAGGTGGCGCAGTTCATCGACGACATCACCGCCAACGACAGCCAGTCGCCCGCCTTCAAGGGCGCGGTCGAGCGCATCCACGGCATGGGCAACAAGGAGGTGCAGGCCGCTGCCGCCGTCTCCAACCGCATGCTGGAGCGTCCCGTCAAGACGCTGAACAACGGCCTGTTCGACCAGGGCAGCCAGATCGGCCAGGGCCTGATCGACCTGCGCCGCCAGGTGGAGGCGCTGGACCCCTCGCGCCAGGACGACCTGTTCAAGCCGCGCAAGCTGCTGGGCTTGATCCCCATGGGCAACAGGCTGGTGGACTACTTCGACAAATTCCAGTCCAGCCAGAGCCACCTGAACGCCATCATCGACAGCCTCAAGCGCGGCAAGGACGAGCTGCTGCGCGACAACGCCGCCATCGAGCAGGAAAAGGCCAACCTGTGGGGCCTGATGGAGCGGCTGGAGAAATACATCCACATCGGCAAGAAGCTGGACGCGGCGCTGGAGGCCAAGGCGGCGCAGCTGGACGCCAGCGACCCGGAAAAGGCGCGCGTGGTGCGCGAGGACATGCTGTTCTACGCACGCCAGAAGGTCACCGACCTGCTCACCCAGATGGCGGTGAACGTGCAGGGCTACCTGGCACTGGACCTGGTGCGCAAGAACAACCTCGAACTGGCCAAGGGCGTGGACCGCGCGACCACCACCACGGTCTCTGCCCTGCGCACGGCCGTCATCGTGGCGCAGGCGCTGGCCAACCAGAAACTGGTGCTGGACCAGATCACGGCGCTGAACACCACCACGGGCAACCTGATCGCCGGCACCAGCGAGCTGCTGCGCGAGCAAAGCGGGAAGATCCACGAGCAGGCGGCCAGAAGCACCATCGACATCGCCAAACTGCAGCAGGCCTTCGGCAACATCTACCAGACCATGGACGCCATGGCCGACTTCAAGGTCAAGGCCCTGGCCTCCATGCAGACCACGGTGGACACGCTGTCGCAGGAGGTGGACAAGTCCCGCGCCTATCTGGAAAAGAGCCGCCGCGAGGACGTGCGCGAGGCGCTGCAGGCGCCCGCCGGCGAGGTGGTGCTGTGAGCATGTTCCGGCGCCTGGCGGCCTGGTGGCTGCTGGGCCTTGCGCTGGCCCTGGCCGGCTGCGGCAAGTCGCCCGAAACCGCGCCGCAGGCCGCCGCCAAGTCCGATCCGTCCGCCGGTCCCCAGGGTGCATTCACCGTGCTGGCCGGCTCCGAGCTCAAGGACGTGGCGCCCGCGCTGGAGCAGGCCGCCACGGCGGCGGGCGTGCCGCTCAAGCTCAGCTATGCGGGCACGCTGGAGATGGTCGAGCGCATCAATGCGGGCGAGCAGTACGACGCCATCCTGCCGCCCAATGGCGCCTATCCCGCGCTGGCGCTGGCGAACAAGCCGCTGGCGCGCGAAAAGCTTTTCTACTCGCGCGTGGCCCTGGGCGTAAAGGCTCCCGTGCTGCAAAAGCTGGGCTGGGACAAGGCCCCGCCCACCTGGGCCGACATCGCACGCGCTGCCGCCCAGGGCCGGCTGCGCTACGGCATGACCAATCCGGCCAGCTCCAACACCGGCATGAGCGCGCTGTTCGCCGTGGCCTCGGCCGTGGCCGGCAAGACCGAGGACCTGGACGCCAGGGAGGTCAATGCCAAGGTGCTCAAGGACTTCCTGTCGGGCCACAAGCTCACCGCCGGCAGCTCCGGCTGGCTGGCCGAGGCCTTTGAGCGCGAGCCTGGCGCCGTCGATGCGCTGGTCAACTACGAGGCCGTGATCCTGCGCCTGAACGAGAAGCTGCCCGCCGCCGACCGGCTCACCCTGGTCTACCCGCGCGACGGCGTGATCTCGGCCGACTATCCGCTGATGCTGCTCAACGCTGCGCGGCGCGCAGACTATGACCGGCTGGTCGCCCAGTTCAAGGCTCCCGCCTTCCAGGGCCAGCCGCTGCGCCAGGCCCAGCTGCGCCCCGCCAGCCCCGAGGCACAGGCCAGCCCGGTGCTGACCATGGCGCCCGTGGTGGAGTTGAGCTTTCCGAACCGGCTGGAGGTGATCGATGCCGTGCTCTCGGCCTACCAGAGCGATCTGCGCCGCCCGGCCACCAGCATCTTCGTGCTGGACGTGAGCGGCTCCATGAAGGGTGCGCGGCTGGCGCAGATGAAGGAGGCGCTCAAGCTGCTGTCCGGCGCCGAGGCCTCGGCCGCCAGCCAGCGCTATGCCGCCTTCCAGGCGCGCGAGCGCGTGCTGCTGATTCCGTTCTCGGGCCTGGTCGGCCAGCCCGCGCGCGTGCAGTTCGCGGCGGGCGACCTGCAGGCCGCAAGCGCCCAGGTGCTGGCCTATGCCGACAGCCTGGTGGCCGACGGCGGCACGGCCATCTACGACGCGCTCACGCTGGCCCAGCAGCAGGCACGCCAGGAACTGCGGGCCGATCCCGAGCGCTTCGTCAGCATCGTGCTGCTGACCGATGGCGCCAACACGGCCGGCCGCGACTGGGCCGCATTCGAGCGCGAGCAGCGCATGGCGCGCGACGGCGGCGCGCCGCTGGTGCGCGTCTTTCCCATCATCTTTGGCGAGGCGCAGTCCGGCGAAATGCAGGCCCTGGCCGCGCTGACGGGCGGGCGCGCCTTCGATGCGCGCAACACCGGCAAGAGCGGGCTGCCGCTGGTGTTCAAGGAAATCCGGGGCTACCAGTGACAGCGCCGCCAGCGATGGGACCCGCCTGATGCGCCGCCTGCAGCTTTTCTTCTACGGCAACGGCAACCTCGCCGGGCTGGCGCTGGCCCTGCTGGGGCCGGTGCTGCTGTTCGCGGGCGTGATCGGCGGCGGCTGGGGCTGGATCACGCTGGGGCTGTACGTCGCGGGCCTGCTGCTGGGCTGGGCCCTGCAGCCCGCGGGCGCCAGCTTCGAGCGGGCGCTGCAGCAGCACTGGAGCGCCGAGGACATCCGCGAACGCATCGACGAGCTGGTGCAAAGGGCCCGCCCGATGCTCACGCCCGAGATGCAAAAGCACCTGGACAGCGTGCGCGGCTCGGTGCACGAGGTGCTGCCCTCGCTGGCCGAGGCCGGCCCGGTCTTCAACGAGGGCCTGTTCACCGTGCGCGAGACGGTGCTGCAGTACCTGCCCGCCACGCTGTCGCACTATGCGGCGCTGCCGCCGCTGTTCCGTGTCACCCAGCCCGTGCAGGACGGCAAGACGGCCAGGCAACTGCTGACCGAGCAGCTGGCGCTGCTGGCCGGGCAGATGCAGCAGGTGGTGGCCCATGTGGCGGCCAGCGATGCGCAGGCGCTGCTGGCCAACGGGCGCTTTTTGAAGCAGAAGTTCGACCAGCCGGATTTCCTGAAGTGAGGCGCCTGCAGGGTCGTCCCGCCACGCTGCGCGGACCCTGTGTTAGCATGCTCCGCCATGCAGCCTGCTGCATTCCCGTCTTCCAGACACCTGAACTCTCGATCCAAGACAGCCATGAACGGTACGCCCGTTTCGATCATCGTTGCACAGTGGTGGCGCTTCCAATAAGGAAGCGGCACGTCGTTGCGGTTGCGTACCGCGCCTTGCCGCCGTGACGGCAGCAAGGCTCACCCAGCAGATGGCTCCCCGGCACGGCGGCTCCCAGAACCCAGGAGATTGCCCAGATGCCCTCAGATTCCCCCTTCCAGACCCAGGCAGCATCGCGCGCATTCCCGCGCCAGCCTTCGCTGCGGCATGCCCGCGCCACCCGTTTTTCCCTTTGAGACCCAGGAGCCGGTATGACCAGACTGCTGATGATCGACAACTACGACAGCTTCACCTACAACATCGTCCAGTACTTCGGCGAGCTGGGTGCCGATGTCACCGTGGTGCGCAATGACGAGGCCACGCTGGACGAGGTGATCGCCCTGGTCGAGCGTGAGAAGATCGACCGCCTGGTGATCTCGCCCGGCCCCTGCTCGCCGGCCGAGGCCGGCATTTCCGTGGCGGCCATCCAGCACTTTGCAGGCCGCCTGCCCATCCTGGGCGTGTGCCTGGGCCACCAGAGCATTGGCGCGGCCTTCGGCGGCGACATCGTGCGCGCGGGCCAGCAGATGCATGGCAAGACCAGCGTCATCACCACCGACCGCAAGGGCGTGTTCGCCGACCTGCCCGAGCAGTTCACGGTCAACCGCTACCACTCGCTGGCCATTGCGCGCTCCAGCCTGCCCGAATGCCTGGAGATCACGGCCACCAGCGAGGACGGCGAGATCCAGGGCGTGCGCCACACCAGCCTGGCCATCGAGGGCGTGCAATTCCACCCCGAGAGCATCCTCACCGAGCATGGCCACGCCATGCTCAAGAATTTCCTGGAACAGAAGGCCTGAGCAGGCCGGCACCCAACCGAGACACCGCAATGACCCAGATCACCCCCCAGGAAGCGCTGCAGCGCACCATCGAGCACCGCGAAATCTTCCACGACGAGATGCTGCACCTGATGCGCCTGATCATGCGCGGCGAGCTGTCGCCCGTGATGACGGCCGCCATCGTCACCGGCCTGCGCGTGAAGAAGGAGACCATCGGCGAGATCACGGCCGCGGCCGAGGTCATGCGCGAGTTCTCCAACAAGGTCCATGTGGAGGACAAGCGCCACCTGGTGGACATCGTGGGCACGGGCGGCGACGGCGCCAACACCTTCAACATCTCCACCTGCTCCATCTTCGTGATCGCGGCGGCGGGCGGCAAGGTCAGTAAGCACGGCGGGCGCAGCGTCAGCAGCAAGAGCGGCAGCGCCGACGCCATGGAGGCGCTGGGCGTCAACATCCAGCTCAGCCCCGAGCAGATCGCGCGCAGCATCGCCGACGTGGGCATCGGCTTCATGTTCGCGCCCAACCACCACCCGGCCATGAAGAACGTGGCGCCCGTGCGCAAGGAGCTGGGCGTGCGCACCATCTTCAACATCCTGGGCCCGCTGACCAATCCGGCCAGCGCGCCCAACATCCTCATGGGCGTGTTCCACGAGGACCTGGTCGGCATCCAGGTGCGCGCGCTGCAGCGCCTGGGCGCCGAGCACGCCATCGTGGTCTATGGCCGCGACGGCCTGGACGAGATCAGCCTGGGCGCGGGCACCCTGGTGGGCGAGCTCAAGGACGGCGTGGTGCGCGAGTACGAGATCCATCCCGAGGACTTCGGCCTGCGCATGGTGGGCACGCGCGCCTTCAAGGTGGACAATCCCGAGGAATCCAAGGCCATGCTGCTGGGCGTGCTCCATGGCGAAAAGAGTGCCGCGCGCGACATCGTCTGCCTGAACGCGGGTGCCGCCCTGTATGCGGCCAACGTGGCCTCCAGCATCGAGGACGGCATGGCCCGCGCCCAGGCGGCGCTGGACAGCGGCGCTGCCCTGGCCAAGCTCAACGAACTCGTGGCCTACACGGCCCGGCTGACGGCCTGAGCCGCGCAGCCCCCATCGACCACCGAATACAAGAAACCAAGGAAAGCAACGTGTCCGACATCCTCAAGCAAATCTGCGACGTGAAAGTGCAGGAAGTGGCCGCCGCCCAGAAGCGCATGCCCTTCGCGGACATGCGCCGCGACGCCGAAAGCCGCGTGCTCACGCGCGACTTCGTGGGCGCGCTGCGCGCCAAGATCGCCGCCGGCCAGGCCGGCGTGATCGCCGAGATCAAGAAGGCCAGCCCCAGCAAGGGCGTGATCCGCGAGGACTTCATCCCCGCCGACATCGCGCAAAGCTATGCCGATGGCGACGGCAAGGGCGTCAGCGCCGCCTGCCTCTCGGTGCTGACCGACAAGCAGTTCTTCCAGGGCAGCGTGGACTATCTCAAGCAGGCGCGCGCCAGCTGCCACCTGCCCGTGCTGCGCAAGGACTTCATGGTCGATCCCTACCAGATCTACGAATCGCGGGCCATGGGTGCCGACTGCGTGCTGCTGATCGCCGCCTGCCTGGACGACGCGCAGATGGCCGAGATGGAACAGATCGCCCACAGCCTGGACATGGCCGTGCTGGTCGAGGTCCACGACGGCGCCGAGTTGGACCGCGCCCTGCGGCTCAAGACGCCGCTGGTGGGCATCAACAACCGCAACCTGCGCAGCTTCGAGGTCAGCATCCAGACCACGCTGGACCTGCAAAAGAACGTGCCGGCCGACCGCCTGCTGGTCACCGAGTCGGGCATCGGCAGCCGCGAGGACGTCAAGGCCATGCGCGATGCCGGCATCCACAGCTTCCTGGTGGGCGAGGCCTTCATGCGCGCCAAGGAGCCGGGAGAGGCGCTGGCCAAGCTGTTTGCCTGAAGCCAAGACCGGATCGGTCCCTCGGTGGTGCGCCACCGAAGCAGCCCGCCGCAGCCATGCGTGCGGGCTTTTTTTGTGCAAATAGTGTTTCTAAAAGTTTTTCGTTTGCATGATAATTATTGACAATGCGCATGAAATGCCGCTCCGGCAACATGGCCGCAGCCCATCGCCTACGGAGACTTCGATGTCGTTCATGCCCCGTGCCCCTTTCCTGTCCAGCCGCGGCTGGGCTGCCCTCATCGTTTGCGCATCGGCCACGCTGGCATCGTCCGGCGCCTGGGCACAGGCCACGCGCACCTGGGTCTCGGGCGTGGGCGATGACGTCAACCCCTGCAGCCGCACGGCTCCCTGCAAGACGTTTGCGGGGGCCATCGCCAGGACGGCCGCCAACGGCGAGATCAACGTGCTGGATCCTGCGGGCGTCGGTGGAGTCACCATCACCAAGTCCATGCAGGTGGACGGCACAGGCGTGCTTGCCGGCGTGCTGGTCTCCGGTAGCGCGGGCATCACCATCAACGCGGGTGTTTCTGACACCGTGGTGCTGCGGGATCTGGACATCGTCG
Source organism: Delftia sp. RIT313 (assembly GCF_000632165.1). Classification (NCBI taxonomy): domain Bacteria; kingdom Pseudomonadati; phylum Pseudomonadota; class Betaproteobacteria; order Burkholderiales; family Comamonadaceae; genus Delftia; species Delftia sp. RIT313. Next base: position 111,362 of record NZ_JFYT01000028.1, read on the forward strand.
GCAACGGCACAGGAACGTTCGGCGTCAGAATCTTCCAGGCAGGCAAAGTGGTGCTGGACAACGTCAGGATTCAGGGCTTCACGCAGGCGGCGGTCAAGGTCGAGACGAGCGCTACTTCTGTGTCTGTTCTGGTGCAACGCTCGCAATTGCTGGGCAATGCAGTGCCAGCACAGGGCGAGCCGGAACGCGCCGCCATCAGTGTCCAGAGCACGACCGCCCAGGTCTACCTGTCCAACACCACGGTGTTCGGCAATGACAAGGCGTTCAACGCTGTGGCTGGCGGGAAGATCACCTCGTTCAACAACAACCGGGTCATGGGCAACACCCAGGACAGCGCGCCCACCGACACCGTCTACGAACGCTGATCGGCGCAAGGCAGCATCATGCACAGCGTAAAAGGCGTTGCCCGCAAGTCCTGTCTGGGGCTTGCGGTGTTTGCGGCCCTGGGCCCGGCGCAGGCCGCCGAACTGCTGGCCAACGGCAGTTTCGAGCAGAACTCCGGTCCGGGTTCCCTGGTTTTCACGGGCTGGCAATCCGTGTCCCAGGCCGGCTCCAAGGGCGGCTTCGCCGCCCAGCAAGGCACCAAAGGCGCCATCACGCCCGTGGCCGTGCCTGCACCTCCCGACGGGGCGTTTGCCCTCATGAGCGACCAGCCCGGCCCCGGCAGCCATGTGCTCTACCAGGACGTCGCCATTCCGGCGGGCAGCCCGGCCACGCTGAGCGCCCGCGTCCATGTCCAGAATGCGGCCAAGGTCGCTGCGGCGCCGGCCACGCTTGACTACACGGTGGCTGCGCCCAACCAGCAGGTGCGCATCGACGTCATGAACCCTGCCGCCGCGCCCGACAGCCTGGGCGCCGGTGTGCTGGCCAATGTCTTCCAGTGGCCGCCGGCCACGGCGCCCGGTCCTTCGGACAGCGGCAGCGGCTACCAGTCGCTGCAGTTCGACCTGTCGGCCTACGCGGGCCAGACCGTGCGCCTGCGCATTGCCGAGGTGGACAACCGGCAAAGCCTGTTCTTCGGCGTGGATGCGATGAGCGTCTGGTCCGGCAGCGTTCCGGGCGCACTTCAGCCACCTGCCGATACGGGCTTTTTCGCGCAGGGCACGGCCGTGCAGCTGACCTTCGATCCGGTGGCCTCCATCCCCGGCCAGACGGTCACGGGCTATGTGGCGCAATGTGTCCCGCAAGGTGGCGGCGCGGTGCTGATGGGCACGTCCAGCACTCCGACGGTGGCGGTCAACGGCCTGACACCCGGCGTGGCCTACAACTGCAGCGTGGCGGCACAGTCCAGCAGCGGTGCGGGGCCCGCCTCGCAGCCCCTGACGGTCAACGCCCCTGTCGCTGGCGCCACCACCATCTCGACCCTGCAAGGCGGCAGCGCGACGCTGACCGTCAGCAATCCGGCCAGCGGCTGCAGCCTGCAATCGGCATCGCTGGTGCGTGCGCAAAGCCTGCCCACGGCGCCGCCCCAGGGTGCAGCGGCCTATCCGCTGGGTGTGCTGGACCTGCGCTCGTCGGGCTGCAACTCAGGCGCGACGCTGAAGCTCAGTGTCACCATGCCGCAGGCCCTGCCTGCGGGTGCCCAGTACTGGAAGTACGGTCCCACGGCGGCCAACCCGGCACCGCACTGGTATGAATTCAACGATGGCTTCAAGGTGACCTCGGCCAATACCTACACCCTGGAAGTCCAGGACGGTGGCCTGGGCGACGATGACCTGCAGGCCAATGGCGTGGTGGTCGATCCGGGTGGTCTGATGGTGATGGCGGCGACCTCTGCTGCAGCCATTCCCGTGTGGAACCTCGCGGGTCTGGCGGGCACATCGGCCTCGGTGCTGCTGGCCATGGCGGCAATGCGCCGGCGCCGCCGGACGCGCTGATGCGCTGACGTGCATGTCGCACACGCCGGGCGGCTGTGCGACTGCGGGTATCCTCAGGACATCAATGCACCGGCCGCGCGCCGGTGCATTCCCGTTTCTTTCGTACCTTCGAGGAACCACCATCGCGCGCCATGCGTGCGCTGGTGCCCCATCCGCCATGGCCCTTCAAGACGACGCAATCGCCCCGGCGCAAGCCGACCAACTCCAATCCGCCGATCCCGCCGACTGGCCCGTTGCGCCCGACTGGCAGCCCCTGGTCGAGGACTTCTTCGCGGGTGCCACAGGCCAGCAACTGCTGACCTTTCTGCACCAGCGCCTGGAAGCCGGCGCGGTGATCTTTCCGCCCCAGCCGCTGCGCGCGCTGGAGCTGACCCCGCCCGAGGAAGTGCGCGTGGTCATCCTGGGGCAGGACCCCTACCACGGCCGGGGGCAGGCCGAAGGCCTGTCGTTCTCGGTGGCGCCGGGCGTGCGCATGCCGCCCTCGCTGCAGAACATCTTCAAGGAGATGCAGCGTGACCTGGGCGTGCCTTTCCCGCCGTTTCCCAACCCGGGCGGCAGCCTGGTCAAGTGGGCCAGGAACGGCGTGCTGCTGCTCAACACCTGTCTCACGGTGGAGGAAGGCCAGGCGGCCAGCCACTCGGGCAAGGGCTGGGAGCTGCTGACCGATGCGGTGATCCGACACATCGCCCAGGGCGAGCGGCCCGTGGTCTTCATGCTCTGGGGCAGCCATGCGCAGTCCAAGCGCGCCTTCATTCCGGCCGACCGGGGCCATCTGGTGCTGACCAGCAACCATCCCTCGCCGCTGTCGGCGCTGCGCCCGCCCGTGCCCTTCATCGGCAACGGGCACTTCGGCAAGGCGCGCGACTTCCGCGCACAGCACGGTTACTGAGCGGCCCGCTCGGGGCGTGGCTCCACGATGGGGAACACGCTGTCGAAGCGGTCCAGCATGGACATGAGCGCCGTCACCTTGGAGGCGTCTCCCTCGATGCGCAGCTGGCCGCTCTTGATGGCCTCGGCCATCGTGGTCTCCTGGCCTGCAATGGCGTCCAGCGTGGCGCGCGTCAGGCGCAGGCTGGCATGGGCGGCGGGCGCAAGGCCCGGGCTCTGGGTGAGGGCGCTGTTCTCCAGGTTCAGGCTGCGCTGCTCGCCGGTGTCGGTGAAGGTCCAGTTGAGCACGATGCGCTGGCCTGCGGCCTTGCCCGCGTCCAGCCGCACGCCCAGGTAGTCGAAGAACATCTCCAGCGGCAGGCTGCGCACCAGGTCGCGCGCGGTGCTGCCGGGCCTGGGCAGCTGGGGCACGCCCTGGCGCAGTTCCGCCGCGCCCTGCAGGAAGGCGTTGCGGGCCGTGGCCGATTCCATCTGGTAGCCCAGCTGTTCATAGGCATTGGCCGCCAGGCGGCGCGCGGCCTGGTTGGCCGGGTCGGCGAAGACCAGCTGCGAGGCGATCTGCGCAACCCAGCGGTATTCGCCGCGCTCGTAGTCGGCCTGCGCACGGCGCAGCACGGCGTCGGCGCCACCCATGTATTCCACGGTCTTGCGCGCGGCGGGCACGGGCGGCAGCGCCTCCAATTGCGCCGGGTTGCCTTCGTAGTAGCCCAGGTAGTGCTGGTAGATGGCGCGGATGTTGTGGCGCAGGTGGCCGTAGAAGGCATGCGTTGCGCCGTCGCGGGCCAGGGATTCGGGCATCTTCAGCATCTCGGCGATCTCCGAGCCCACGTAGCCGTGGTTCATGAGGCGCACGGTCTGATCGTGCAGGTATTTGTAGGTGTCGCGCTGGCCGGCCAGCATGCGCTGCAGCCGGGGCTGGCCCCAGACCGGCCAGTGGTGCTGGGCAATCATGATCTCGGCCTTGCCGCCATAGGTGTGCAGGGCGTCGTTCAGGTGGCGCGACCAGCCCAGCGCGTCACGCACCTGGGCGCCGCGCAGCGGCAGCAGGTTGTGCTGGGTGTGCACGGCGATCTCGGCCATGTTCAGCACCTTGAGCTGGGGGTAGTACATGATCATCTCGGCCGGCGCCTCGGCCCCGGGCGTGAGCGCGAACTCGATGTCCACGCCGTCGAGGCGCAGGGTCTCGCGCGGCTTGTCGATCACGCGCGTGGGCGCGATCAGCCCCATGGTGCCGGGCGCACCCGCCTTGCCCAGCCCTGCGTCCACCTGTCCCCTGACATCGCGCGGCAGCAGCATGCCGAACTGGTAGAGCGCGCGCCGGCCCATGGCGTGGCCGGCGATCACGTTCTCGCCCACGGCCTCGGCCATGAAGCCCGCCGGGGCGATGACCTGCACGCGGCCCGCATCCACCTCTTCCTGGCGCACCACGCCGCGCACGCCGCCGAAATGGTCCACATGGCTGTGCGAGTAGATGACGGCCACCACGGGCTTGCGCGGGCGGTGCTGGAAGTACAGGTCCATGGCGGCCTGGGCGGTCTCGGTGTACATCAGCGGATCGACCACGATCAGGCCGGTCTCGCCCTCGATGATGCTCATGTTCGACAGGTCCAGGCCGCGCACCTGGTAGAGCCTGTCGGTCACCTGGAACAGGCCGCTGACGCGGTTGCGCTGGGCCTGGCGCCACAGCGCAGGGTGCACGGTGTCGGGCGCCTGGTCCTGCTCCAGGAAGGCATAGGACTGCATGCTCCAGATGGGACGGCCCTGGACATTGCGCACGACCAGGGTGTCGGCCGGTGCGATCAGGCCGCGCCGGGCGTCCTCCATGGCCTGCGCATCGTCCAGCGGCTGCTGCGCCAAGGCCGCCTGCTGGGCCGCGCGCGTGGCGGCGCTGGCCGGCTGGGGCCTGGCCATGTCGGAGACGGGCAGGCTGCCGTGGGCGCAGGCGCCCAGCAAAGCGGCTGTGGCCAGGCTGGCCAGCAGGCGGGAAGGGCGCGCCAGCGCGCGGGGCAGGGGGTGTGAGGCTTGCATGGAAAGGTCTCCTGGCATGTTCGATGTCAGCGGCGAAAATACGCAGGTCCGCCGGCTGTGTCTGTCAGCCACCCGACATCCCCTCTCATGCAAACTGCCCACGCCTTTCCCTACCTGCCCACGCTGCGCGCCGGTCGCTGGTTCAGCGCACTGGCGCCGCAGTTTGCCGATTTGCTGCTGGCGCTGGCGCAGCCGCGCAGCCTGGAGACGGGCGAGGCCCTGTTCCTGCGCGGCGATGCGCTGGAGGGCGGGCTGTTTGCAGTGGTCCGGGGCAGCATCGGTTTCTCCGGTGTGGGTGGCCAGAGCGAGCAGGCGCGCGAGGCCCTGCTCACGCGCATGGGACCGGCCACCTGGTTTGGCGAGATCGCGCTGTTCGACGGTTCGCCGCGCACCCACGATGCCCACGCCATGGAGCCCAGCGTGGTGCTGCAGGTGCCGCGCCAGCCGCTGCTGGATTGGCTGCAGCAGCACCCCGCGCACTGGCATGACCTGGGCGTGCTGATGTCGGGGCGCATGCGCGCGGCCTTCGCGGCGCTGGAGGACCTGGCCCTCCTGCCCGCTCCCCAGCGCCTGGCGCGCCGCCTGGTGGCCATGGCGCGTGGCTACGGAGAGCGGCTGGACGATGTGCCGGCCCGGCCGCGCCTGGATATCACGCAGGAGCAACTGGCGCGCATGCTGTCGATCTCACGCCAGACCACCAACGTGCTGCTGCAGGGCCTGCAGGCGCGGGGCCTCATCCGCGTGCAGCGCGGCGAGATCGAGATCCTGCAGTGGCAGGCGCTGTGCGCCGAGCGGTTCTGAGCGGCGCAGCCAGTCAAGGGCTGTTGTTCAGACCACCAGCGCATTCTCCACGTCCTGCACCTTGCGGCGCGCCAGCGCGAGATTGGCCTTGGTCTTGTCGAGCACCAGGTACAGGAACAGGCCCTCGTGGTGGGTGGAGGGGCGCAGGATGTGGTACTGCTTGCTCAGCGTGATGAGGATGTCCTCGATGGTGTCTTCCAGGCCCAGCGAGCGCATGGTTTTGAGTTTGGCGCGCACCAGTTCGGTGTTGCCGGCGGCAGCCAGCTCCAGGTCCACGCCCGAGCCTTCCTGCCCCAGGATCATGCCGCTGTTGTAGTCCACCAGTGCAGCGCACATGGCGCCGTCACAGCGCATCAGTTCATCCATGGTTTGCTTGATATTGGCCATTGTTTTCCTAACTCCCTTGTGTTGCGAAAATGTTCTGCACCTTCGCGGTGCCTTCTTGCCGGATGCATATGAGCAGCCCTTGCCTGCCTTTGCCATCACGCTTGTTCCAGCGTCCGCACGGCCTCGCGCGAGACATAGAGAACCTGGCCCAGAACGGCCTCGCGCGAGGCCACCACGCTGATGACCAGCGTCAGGCCCGGGCGCTGTGCCTGCAGCATGACGATGAAGCCCTCGGCCGCCTCGACCACCACGTTGGCGCAATGCCCGAGCTGGTTCTCCTCGCCGGCGATCATGCCCAGCGCCGCCATCGAGCTGGCCATGGCCGACAGCCGCGCCGTGCTGCCCTGGCCTTGCGCACGGGCGGCCACCTCGAAGCCGTCCTCGGTGCTGACCACGCAGCCACGCACGCCGTGCAACCTGCTCATCAGCGACTGCACCGCGGCCTGGGCTGCAGCCTTCAAGGCAGCGTCATTCTTCATGGGACTTCTCCTGGGCAAGGGCTTCAATCTGCAGCAGCAACAGCTCGATCAGGGCCACCACCTGCTGGGGGTTGCGCACATCGGCCGGCACCACGGGGCACAGCAGGCCGCGCGATTGCAGGTGCACGGCAAAGCTGTCCAGATCAGGCGCTGTGTACTCCTGCATGCGGCATACCGCCACCACGCATGCCGTGCTGCGCAAGACATCGGACAGGCCCTGGACATAGATATCCAGGTCGGCCAGCGGATCGGAGCGGCTGTTGTCGATCAGCAAGATCACGCCCAGCGCGCCGCGCGAGAGGATGCGCCACATGAAGTCAAAGCGCTCCTGCCCGGGCGTGCCGTAGAGGTACAGCTTCTCGCCGTTGTCCAGGGTCAGCTCGCCATAGTCCATGCCGGCCGTCGTCAGCGCCTTGTCCAGGGTGTCATCGGTGTTGCGCACGTCGGTGCTCACGGGGGCGATCTCGCTGACGCAGCGGATGGCCGTGGTCTTGCCTGCGCCTGGAGGGCCGGAGATCAGGATCTTGAGTTCGCTCATGGGCGCGCTCCTGCAAACCGGGCCAGGCGAAGGCGTATGCGTTCGAGCACGCCCCTGTCCGGCGCAGGGTTGCCGGGGGGCGGTGC
>NZ_JFYT01000029.1:0-116687 GCF_000632165.1 Delftia sp. RIT313
TCCCCGCACGCTGCAGGTCGGCGGCGGGGTCGGGGGGCGGATGGGGTGCGAAAGGTTCCGTCATGGCATGGACAGGGTCAGGAGATTCGGCAAATCGGCGTACCCCGTACGGGACCCGCCGGCGATGCGGGCCCTCGAGCCCACGTGTCTCGGAAGTCTCAGGACTTGGGCAGTTTGACTGGGCGCTTCCAGCTGGTGATGCTCACCTGCCTGCCCCGCGATACCGTGAGCACGCCGGGCTCGGTGCTCTTGGTGACCGTGGAGCCGCCGCCCACCGTGCCACCCGCGCCAATGGTGACGGGCGCCACCAGCACGCAGTTGCTGCCGATGTGCACGTCGGCCTCGATCACCGTGCGGTGCTTGTTCACGCCGTCGTAGTTCGCCGTGATGGAGCCGGCGCCGTAGTTGACGCGCTCGCCCACCGTGGCATCGCCCAGGTAGGCCAGGTGGTTGGCCTTGGCGCCATCGGCCAGCACGGAGTTCTTGACCTCGACGAAGTTGCCGATGTGCACTTCGCGGCCCAGTTGCGCTCCGGGGCGCAGGCGCGCAAACGGGCCGACCAGGGCGCCCTCGCCCACGCTGACGCCGGCCTTCTCGCCATCGACATGCGTGTACGGATGGAGGACGGCGCCCGCCGCAATCGTGGCGTTGGCAATGCTGCAATAGGCGCCGATGCGCGCACCTTCGCCAATCTCCACATGGCCGCTGAAGATGCAGCCCACGTCGATCTCCACATCCTGCCCGCAGGCCAGGCGTGCAGCGCGGCCCGTGCGCGGGTCGTCGCGCAGGTCAAAGCGCGCGGGGTCGGCCAGGCGCACGCCCTGCTCCATCAGCGCACGGGCCTGGGCGCCCTGGTGGGCGCGCTCCAGCTCGGCCAGTTGCAGCGGGCTGTTGACGCCCGCCACCTGCACCGGGTCGGCAATGCAGTGCGCGACCACGGGCACGCCGTCGGCCACGGCCATGGCGACCACGTCGGTCAGGTAGTACTCGCCCTGGGCGTTGTCATTGGTCAGGCGGGCCAGCCAGCCGGCCAGGTGGCGGGCCGGCACGGCCATGATGCCGCTGTAGATTTCCTGGATGGCGCGCTGGGCGTCATTGGCATCCTTTTGCTCGACGATGCGCTGCACCGTGCCGTCTTCGCCGCGCACGATGCGGCCATATCCCGTGGGATCGGGCAGGCGCACGGTCAGCAGCGCCAGCCGCTGGCCATCGGCCGCATCGACCAGGGCGCGCAGCGTGTCGGCCTGCGTCAGCGGCACATCGCCCGAGAGCACGATGACCATGCCGTCGCCCGCCAGCGCGGGCACGGCCTGCTGCACCGCGTGGCCCGTGCCCAGCTGCGGCTCCTGGCGCACGAACTTCAGCGCCATGGAGCCGCCCTGGCAGGCCGCCGCCATGGCGGGCTCCACCTGGTCCGCGCCGTGGCCCGTGACCACCACGGCCGAGCGCGCATCCAGCTGCGCCGCCGTGGACAGCACATGGCCCAGCAACGGGCGCCCCGCCAGGCGCTGCAGGACTTTGGGAAGGCGGCTTTTCATGCGCGTGCCCTTGCCCGCGGCCATGATGACGAGATCCAGAGGTGCTGTCATAGGTGATTCATCCAAAACGCCAGAACCTGTGCCGGCAACGCCGCCGATTATCTGCCCGCCAAGGGCTGCGGCCGGTCACACGATTGACGTATGCTGGCGGCGCCATGCCCCATGCCACCACTGCACCCGTTCCCCTGCTGCGCACACGCGCCATCGGAGCCGGCCATCTGCGTGCCTTCCTGGCCGTGGCCCGGCACCTGAATTTCCGCGCGGCAGCCGACGAGCTGTCGCTGACGCAGTCGGCCGTGAGCCGCCAGATCCAGTCGCTGGAGGATGAAGTCGGCGTGCCGCTGTTCCTGCGCCACACGCGCGCCGTGGAGCTGACCGGGGCCGGCGCCCAGCTGCTGCGCTCGGTGGCGCCCGCGCTGGAGCAGATCGACGCCTCGGTGCGCCAGATCCGCCAGACCGTGGGCCGCAAGAGCGTGGCCATCACCACCTGGGCCAGCTTTGCCGCCATGTGGCTGATCCCGCGCCTGGAGTCCTTCCAGCGCGCCTGGCCCGATATCGACATCCGCATCGACACCAGCGACACCGTGATGGACCTGGACACCACCGACGTGGACCTGGCCCTGCGCTACGGCCGCGCGGGCGACGGCTGGCCCCAGGCGCAGCGCCTGTTCGGCGAACAGCTGGCCGTGGTGGGCAGCCCGCGCCTGCTGGCCGGCGGCCCGCCGCTCAGGACGCCGGCCGATGCCGCGCGCTATACGCTGATCGAGACCGGCGACGCCCACCGCATGCCCCAGCTGGAATGGCTGGGCTGGCAGCGCTGGTTCGGCGTGCAGGGCTGCGACCAGCTGCAGCCGCCGCGCTGGCTGTACTTCAACTACGCCCACCAGATCGTGCAGGCCGCACTGGCCGGACAGGGCTTGGCGATTGCGCGGCTGCCGCTGGTGGCCGATGCGCTGGCGGCTGGCGATCTGGTCGAGGTGCTGCCCGCGCACCGGCTGGAATCGCCGCTGGCCTACTGGCTGATCGTGGGCCCGCGCAGCGCCGCGCGTCCCGAGGTGGCCGCCTTCTGCCGGTGGCTGCAGGAGCAGGCCGAGGTCACGCGCGAAACCGTCGAATCGCCCCCGGCTTGAAAAATGCCCCCCCCACGCTCCCCTTGCTGCGCAAGGTCCGCTGCCCCCCGAGGGGGCCGTTTTCATCTTGGTGCGGCCCGGCGATGAAAAAAGGACGCGGGCATGCCGGCGTCCTTCATTCCTGTGCAGCCGGGCGCATGGCCCGGCGCGGGCATCAGCCCAGCGTCACGCGCGCAAACTTGCGCTTGCCCACCTGCACCACATAGGTGCCGGCTTCGAGCTTGAGGCCCCGGTCGCTGATGGCCGTGCCGTCCACGCGCACGCCGCCGCCGTCGATCAGGCGGTTGGCCTCGCTGGTCGAGGGCGCCAGGTTGGCCTGCTTGAGCAGGGCACCGATGCCCAGCGGCGCGCCCGACAGGCTGACCTCGTCGATCTGGTCGGGAATGCCGCCCTTGCTGCGGTTGTTGAAATCCTGCTCGGCCGCATCGGCCAGCGCCGCGCTGTGAAAACGCGCCGTGATCTCCTTGGCCAGCAGCACCTTGGCGTCCTTGGGATTGCGCCCGCCTTCCACCTCGGCCTTGAGCGCGGCGATCTCGGCCAGGCTCTTGAACGACAGCAGGGTGTACCAGTTCCACATCAGCGTGTCCGAGATGCTCAGCACCTTGGCGAACATGGTGTTGGCGTCCTCGGTGATGCCGATGTAGTTGTTCTTGGACTTGGACATCTTGTGCTCGCCGTCCAGGCCCACCAGCAGCGGCATGGTGAGCACGCACTGCGTGTCCTGCCCATATTCCTGCTGCAGATGGCGGCCCATGAGCAGGTTGAACTTCTGGTCCGTGCCGCCCATCTCCAGGTCGGCGCGCAGCGCCACCGAGTCATAGCCCTGCAGCAGCGGGTAGAGGAACTCGTGCAGGCTGATGGAGCTGCCGTCGGTGAAGCGCTGGTGGAAGTCGTTGCGCTCCATCATGCGGGCCACCGTGTACTTGGCCGACAGCTCGATCATGCCGCGCGCGCCCAGCTTGTCGCACCACTCGCTGTTGTAGCGCACCTCGGTGCGGGCGGGGTCCAGCACCTTGGCGGCCTGGGTGTAGTAGGTCTCGGCGTTGACCTTGATCTGCTCGGCCGTCAGCGGCGGGCGCGTGCTGTTGCGGCCCGAAGGATCGCCGATCAGGGTGGTGAAGTCGCCGATCAGGAAGATCACCTGGTGGCCCAGGTCCTGCAGCTGGCGCATCTTGTTGAGCACCACGGTGTGGCCCAGATGGATGTCGGGCGCCGTCGGGTCCAGGCCCAGCTTAATGCGCAGCGGCACGCCGGTGGCCTCGGAACGGGCCAGCTTTTGCACCCAGTCCGCCTGGGGCAGCAGCTCATCCACGCCGCGCAGGGTGGTTTCAAGCGCTTGGCTTACACCGTCGGTGACCGGGTATGTTGTAACAGCAGATTGATTCATAAGGGTTTTTCGCCAGGCCGCGTAGGACTGCGTCGGTATACTCCGGGGATTTTCCCGCTGCGGCGAATTCTAGACGCCCGCCTATCCGCACCGCAGAGCGCGGACTTGTTGCCCGTCTGGAGAGCGTATCCCGCCGCTGCGATGCTGTCCGGCCCCCGCAGGGCCGGATGCGCGCAACCCAAGGATCTGATGTTGTGAAATATGGCTTGAACCATGCCAGCGGTGCTCTTGTTGCGCGGCTGACCTCCGTGATCCAGCAACACCCCAAGCGTGTCACCGCAGCACTGGCAGCCATCTTGCTCACGGGCGGCGGCGGTGCCTTCGCCGTGGCCAACCTGGGACCCGATCCTGCCGACCTGCCGGTGCGCATGCTCTCCACGCCCGTGGAATCGCTGGCCGAAGGCCAGACCCTGGCCGAGCTGACCGACAGCGTGCAGGGCATGTCCCTGTACCGGTCCGAATACACGCGCGGCAGCGACACGGCCGAAACCCTGCTCCAGCGCCTGGGCGTGGCCGATCCGGCCGCCGCCGCCTTCATGCGCGGCAACGACCAGGTTCGCCAGCATGTGCTGGGCCGCGCCGGCCGCCTGGTGACGGCCGAGACCACGCCTGACCACCAGCTGTCGCAGCTGACCGTGCGCTGGGCGCCCGACGAGGACGGCAGCTTCCGCCGCCTCGTGGTCGAGCGCAAGAACAATGAACTGAGCACCCGCATCGAGACGGGCAAGCTGACGGCCTCGCCCCGCCTGGCCGGCGGCATCATCCGCAGCTCGCTGTTCGCCGCCACCGACGCGGCCTCCATCCCCGACGCCGTGGCCATGCAGATGGCCGACATCTTCCAGGGCGACGTGGACTTCCGCCGCAGCCTGCGCAAGGGCGACCGCTTCTCCGTGGTCTACGAATCGCTGGAAGCCGATGGCGAGCCGCTGCGCGCAGGCCGCGTGCTCAGCGCCGAATTCCACAACAACGGCAAGGTCGTGCAGGCGCTGTGGTTCCAGGACGAAGGCAAGGCCAAGGGCGACTACTACACCATGGACGGCAAGAGCCGCCGCCAGGCCTACCTGACCTCGCCCGTGGAGTTCTCGCGCATCAGCAGCGGCTTTGCCATGCGCATGCACCCCATCCACAAGACCTGGCGCGCCCACCTGGGCACGGACTTCGCCGCTGCCACGGGCACCAAGGTGCGTACCGTGGGCGACGGCACCGTCTCCTTCGCGGGTGTGCAGAACGGCTATGGCAACGTGATCTTCGTGGACCACGCCAACAACCACACCACGGTCTACGCCCACCTGAGCCACATCGGCGTCACGCGCGGCCAGCGCGTGGAACAGGGCGACATCATCGGCAACGTGGGCTCCACGGGCTGGGCCACCGGCCCGCACCTGCACTTCGAGTTCCGCGTCAACGGCGAGCACCGCGATCCCATGACCATCGTCCAGGCCACCGATGCCGCCCGCCCCGTCTCCAAGGCCGGCCGCGCCGCCTTCGACAAGATGGCCGCGCAGATGCGCATCGAGCTGCAGGCATCGAACGAAGCACTGGCCCTGGCCAGCGAACGCTGAGCCACCGCGCTCCCATCCCGCAAAGGCTGCCCTGGCAGCCTTTGTTGTTTCAGGCGCATCCTTTTGTGATCGCGGGCCCCAGGCCGCAGGGCTACCATTGCCGGCATGAACCAGCCCATCCCCTCCCCCATCGCCCACCGCTACTGCATAGGCCTGATGTCCGGCACCTCGCTTGACGGGGTGGACGGCGTTCTCGTGGACTTTGCCGAAGGGACGCAGGTGCTGTGGCATGCCAGCCGGGGGTTCGACGCCGCGCTGCGCGCCGAGCTGCTGGCCCTCAACACCCCCGATGGCCGCGACGAGCTCCACCGCGCGGCGCTGGCGGCCAATGCGCTGGCGCGCAGCTATGCCGAGGTGGTGCGGGAACTGCTGCAGGCCACGGGCCTGGCGCCCGCGCAGATCGCCGTCATCGGCGCCCACGGCCAGACCGTGCGCCACCGGCCGCAGATGTTCGACGGCACGGGCTACACGCTGCAGCTCAACAGCCCGGCCCTGCTGGCCGAGCTCAGCGGCGTTGCCGTCGTGGCCGACCTGCGCAGCCGCGACGTGGCCGCTGGCGGCCAGGGCGCGCCGCTGGTGCCCGCCTTCCACCAGGGCGTGTTCGGCCGGCCCGGCGAGACGGTGCTGGTGCTCAACATCGGCGGCATCGCCAACCTCAGCGTGCTGGCTGGCGATGGCACGGTGCTGGGCTTCGACTGCGGCCCCGGCAATGCGCTGATGGACGGCTGGTGCCAGGCGCACACGGGCCAGCCCTATGACGACGGCGGCCAATGGGCGGCCACGGGCCAGGTGCTGCCCGCCCTGCTCGACCGCCTGCTGGCCGAGCCTTTCCTGCAGCAGCCGCCGCCCAAGAGCACGGGGCGCGACCTGTTCCACGCGGACTGGCTGGCCGGCCATCTTTCCGCCAGTGCGACCAGCGCCGCCGATGCCCGCCCTGCCGACGTGCAGGCCACGCTCACCGAATTCACGGCCCGCGCCTGCGCCGGTGCCGTGCAGCGCTTCGGGCGTGGCGGCGGCGAGCTTCTGGTCTGCGGCGGAGGCGCCTTCAACACGCAACTGATGCAGCGCATCGCCGCCTTGCTGCCCGGCGTGGCCGTGGACACCACGGCCGCGCGCGGCCTGCCGCCTCAGCAGGTGGAAGCCGCCGCCTTCGCCTGGCTGGCACGCCAGGCCCTTCTGGGTTTGCCGGGCAACCTGCCCGCCGTGACGGGCGCACGCGGCCCGCGCATCCTGGGCGCCATCCACCCCGCATAAAAAAACCATGCAAGGCATCCGCCAAGCATGGGCCCACCAAACATCTTGCCTGAGCCCAAAGCCTATGAAACTGGCGCGGCCCAAAAGCAGGGACGCCGAGCAAGAGCCGCCTCGCGGCGAGGGCGTCGTCCCCCTCCCGCGAAGCGAGAGAGGGCGCCGTGCATACGGGGGAAGGCGCGTAAGCGCCTCAGGGGGTGCTATCCGCCTATATAGACGAACTTGAAGAGGAAGACGCCGCCGATCAGCCACACCATCCAGTGCACTTCCTTGGCGCGCCCCGTGAACAGCTTGAGCACGGCATAGGTGATGAAGCCGAAGGCCAGGCCATTGGCCACCGAGTAGGTGAAAGGCATGAGCAGGGCCGTGACGGCAGCGGGGATGGCCTCGGTGGTCTCGCCCCATTCGATCTCGGTCAGCTCCTTGAGCATCAGGCAGGCCACGAAGAACAGCGCGGGCGCCGTGGCGTAGCCGGGCACCACGCCGGCCAGCGGCGACAGGAACAGGCAGCACAGGAAGAGCACGGCCACGGTCAGCGCCGTCAGGCCCGTGCGGCCGCCCGCTTGCACGCCGGCCGCGCTTTCCACGTACGCCGTGGTGCTGGAGGTGCCCAGCAGCGAGCCCGCGAAGATGGCACCGCTGTCGGCCAGCAGCGAACGGTTGAAGCGGCCCATGCGGCTGGGCACCAGCAGGCCGGCGCGCTTGGCCACGCCCATCAGCGTGCCCGTCGCATCGAACAGCTCGACCAGGAAGAACACCAGCACCACGTTGAGGATGCCGCCCGTCAGCGCGGACTTGATGTCCAGCTGCAGGAAGGTGGGCGCAATGGAGGGCGGCGCCGAGAACACGCCGTGGAACTCGTTGCCCGCGAAGAAGAACGAGGCCACGGTGACGGCGACGATGCCGATCAGGATGGCGCCCGGCACCTTCAGGCGGTCCAGCACCACGATGATCAGAAAGCCCACCGAGGCCAGGATGACTTCGGGCTTGTGCAGGTCGCCCAGGGTCACGAAGGTGGCCGGCGATGCGGCGACGATGCCCGCGCTCTTGAGCGCGATCAGCGCCAGGAACAGGCCGATGCCCACGGTGATCGCTATGCGTATGGACTGCGGTATGCCCTTGATGATCAGCTCCCGCAGGCCGAACAGCGTCACCAGCAGGAACAGGCAGCCCGAGACGAAGACCGCGCCCAGCGCGGCCTGCCAGGTGAAGCCCATGTGCAGCACCACCACGTAGGCGAAGTAGGCGTTCAGGCCCATGCCCGGCGCCAGCGCGATGGGATAGTTGGCGTACAGCGCCATGATGGTCGTGCCCAGCGCCGCGATCAGGCAGGTGGCCACGAAGACGGCCCCCTTGGGCATCCCCGCATCCCCCAGGATCGAAGGATTGACGAAGATGATGTAGGCCATCGTCAGAAAGGTCGTCAGGCCCGCGACCAGCTCGGTTCTTACATTGGTGCCGTGCTCACTGAGCTTGAACACCCGTTCCATCCAGTTCATCGCATTGTCTCCGTGTTGTTTTCGCATGCGGGGCGCAACGGTTGTGAAAGCGCCCAGGGTTGAGCACCGGCTGTCCAGGCCGGCACAAGGCATGGCACCCTGCCGGGCGGCCATGGACCTGGTGGCGCGCATCGCTGCGCGCCGATTCAAGGAATGAGGGGGCGGCGCCGGTCCGCTCAGCTCCCGGCGGCCTGCACGGCCTCGATGGCGCGCAGGATGGATTCAGGCGTGGCCGGCGACTGCAGCGGGGGGTTGCTGCGGTGCCCGCCCGCGGCCGAGACGGCGTCGCGGATGGCGAAGAACACCGAGAACGGCAGCAGCAGCGGCGGCTCGCCCACGGCCTTGCTGCGGTGGATGGAGTCCTCGAAGTTGTCGCCCTCGAACAGCCGCACGTTGAACACGGGCGGGCAGTCGTTGGCCGTCGGGATCTTGTAGGTGCTGGGCGCGTGCGTGGTGAGCTTGCCGCTTTGCGGGTGCCAGACCAGCTCTTCCGTGGTCAGCCAGCCCATGCCCTGGATGAAGGCGCCCTCGACCTGGCCCACGTCCACGGCGGGGTTCAGCGAGCGGCCCACGTCATGCAGCACGTCGGCGCGCAGCAGCTTGAACTCGCCGGTCAGCGTGTCCACCACCACCTCGCTCACGGCGGCGCCGTAGGCGTAGTAGAAGAAGGGCCGGCCCTGCATGGTGTCCTTGTTCCACGACAGGCCGGGCGTGGCATAGAAGCCGTCGGACCACAGCTGCACGCGCTCGATGTAGGCCTCGCCCACCACGGCCTTGAAATCCAGCACCTTGCCGTTGACGTGGACCTGGTCGTTGGCAAAGCGCACGTCCTCGGCGCGGCCGCCATGGCGCTCTGCGGCGCAGGCGGCCAGGCGTTCGCGGATCTGGCGCGCCGCGTCCTGCGCGGCCTTGCCGTTGAGGTCAGCCCCCGTCGATGCCGCCGTGGCCGAGGTGTTGGCCACCTTGGTGGTGTCGGTGGCCGTGACGCGCACGCGACCGAAGCCCACGCCCAGCTCATGCGCCACGACCTGGGCCACCTTGGTGTTCAGGCCCTGGCCCATCTCGGTGCCGCCGTGGTTCACGAGGATGGAGCCGTCGTTGTAGACATGGACCAGGGCGCCAGCCTGGTTGAAGTGCTTGACGTTGAAGGAGATGCCGAACTTGAGCGGCGTCAGCGACAGGCCGCGCTTGAGCACGGGGCTGGCCGCGTTGAACTCGGCGATGGCATCGCGGCGCGCGCGGTAGTCGCTGCAGGTCTCCAGCTCGGCCACCAGCTCGTGGATCACGTTGTCGGTCACGACCTGGCTATAGGGCGTGACATTGCGCTCGGTCTTGCCGTAGAAGTTGACGCGGCGCACATCGAGCGCATCGCGCCCCAGCTCGCGCGCCACCGTCTCCATGATGTTCTCGATGGCGATCGCGCCCTGCGGGCCGCCGAAGCCGCGGAACGCCGTGTTGCTCTGCGTATTGGTCTTGCCGGAGTAGCCGTGCATGGACACATCGGGCAGCCAATACGTGTTGTCGAAGTGGCACAGCGCGCGCGTCATCACGGGGCCGGACAGGTCGGCCGAGTGGCCGGCGCGCGAGACCATGGAGATCTCGGCGCCGAGGATGCGGCCCTCGTCGTCGTAGCCCACCTCGTACTCGTACCAGAAGCAGTGGCGGCGGCCCGTGATCATGAAGTCGTCATCGCGGTCCAGGCGCAGCTTGACGGGGCGGCGCAGCCGCGTCGCGGCCACCGAGGCCACGCAGGCGAACAGGGCCGACTGCGACTCCTTGCCGCCGAAGCCGCCGCCCATGCGGCGGCACTCCACATGCACGGCGTGCGAGGCCACGCCCAGCGCATGCGCCACCAGGTGCTGCATCTCGCTGGGGTGCTGGGTGGAGCAGTACAGGTGGACGGCGCCGTCCTCCTTGGGAATGGCGTAGCTGATCTGGCCTTCCAGGTAGAACTGCTCCTGGCCGCCCACGTAGAACGATGACTTCAGGCGGTGCGGCGCCTCGTCCATGGCGCGGCGCGCGCCGCCTTCATTCGTGCTGCGCGCCAGGTGCATGGGCGGCAGCACGTACTGGCCCAGCTCATGCGCCTGCTGGGGCGTGAGCACGGGCGGCTCGGCCGTGATGTCGGCTGCCGCCTTGGCCTGGGCCGCAGCCAGGCGCGCCGCCTCGCGGCTCTCGGCGATCACGGCGAACAGCGGCTGGCCCAGGTAGCGGATTTCGCCGCTGCACAGGATGGGGTCGTCGTGGATGATGGAGCCGCAGTCGTTGACGCCGGGAATGTCCTCGCCCGTGAGCACGGCCACCACGCCGGGCATGGCGCGGATGGCATCCAGCCTGAGCGCATTGAGCCGGCCATTGGCCACGGGCGACAGGCCCAGCGCACAGTGCAGCGTGCCGTCCAGCTCGGGCAGGTCGTCGATGTAGGCGGCCTCGCCGGCCACATGCAGATGGGCCGACTCATGCGGGCGGCTGATGCCCACGCGCTGGCCCTGGGTGTGGGCGCCGGCCTCGGCACGCTCGTCCACGCGGAAGGCGGTGTTCTTCAGGTAATGCGCAAAGGCCTCGGACGAGTGCAGCAGGGAGGGATCGATGGGGCGGTTCATTTCAGGCTCCTTGGTGCACTGCGTGGGGCATCACGCTCCAGACGCTGGTGGCCTGCAGCGGCAGCGGCTGCTGCGGACGTGTCTCCAGCCACAGGCGCTGCAGCAGGTTCTGCGCCACCTTGAGCCGGTAGTCGGCGCTGGCGCGCATGTCGGACATGGGCTTGAAGTCCTGGGCCAGCGCGGCCTGGGCGGCCTTCACTGCGGCCTGGTCCCAGGGCTGGCCCACGATGGCCGCCTCCGCCAGGGCCGCACGCTTGACCACGGCGGCCATGCCGCCAAAGGCCAGGCGGGCGGACTTCACCACCTCGCCATCGAGCTCGATGGCCAGCCCCGCGCACAGCGCCGAGATGTCGCAGTCAAAGCGCTTGCTGATCTTGTAGGCACGGGTCTGGCGCCGTGCAGCGTCCAGCGGCACGGCCAATGCCTGCACGAACTCGCCCGGTTCCAGCTGGTTCTTCATGTAGTCCAGATAGAAGTCATGCAGCGGCATGCGGCGCACGCGTGCGCCCTTGCGCAGCTCGATCTGCGCGTCCAGCGCCATCAGCACGGGCGGCGAGTCGCCAATGGGCGAGCCATTGGCCACGTTGCCGCCCATGGTGCCCGCATGGCGGATGGGCACGGAGGCAAAGCGCAGCCACACATCGGTCAGCCCCTCGAAGCGCTGCGACAGCGCGGACCAGGCCGATTCCAGCGAGGCACCGGCGCCTATGTACAGCTCGCCGCCTTCCAGGCTGCCCACGCCGCGGCGCTCCTCGACGCGCTTCATCTCGGCCACGTCGCCCACATAGACGATGTCACCCAGGTCGCGGAACTGCTTGGTCACCCACAGCCCCACATCGGTGGAGCCTGCCAGCAGGCGCGCGCGGGGCTTGGCCTCGCACACGGCGGCCAGCTCATCCAGCGTGCGCGGAGCGTGGAAGCTGTCCACACGGCCACCCTGGGCGGCGTTGGGCGCGGCGTAGTCCAAGCCGGCATCCTGCGCGCGCAGGCCCTGCAGTGCCTGCACCACGGGGTCGGTGGCCATGCGCGTGGCGGGCAGGTCGAACATGCGCTGGCCTGCGTCCAGGATGGGACGGTAGCCCGTGCAGCGGCACAGATTGCCCGACAGCTCGTCGGCCAGCTGCTGGCGCGAGGGGCGCGTGCCGGCCTGCTGGTGGTGCTCGTAGGCCGACCACAGCGACATCACGAAGCCCGGCGTGCAAAAGCCGCACTGCGAGCCGTGACAGTCCACCAGCGCCTGCTGCACGGGGTGCAGCTCGGCACCGCCTGCGGGCTTGCCGGTGGCACAGCCCTGCTTGCCGGCGCACTGGCCCTTGACGTCCTCCACCGTGAACAGCGCCTTGCCATGCAGCGTGGGCAGGAACTGGATGCAGGCATTGACCGTCTGCAGCTGCAGGCCGCCCACGGCGTCGGGCGCGCCGTCTTCGGCCAGCTCGGCGATGACCACCGTGCAGGCGCCGCAGTCACCTTCGTTGCAGCCCTCCTTGGTGCCGGTGCAGCGCGCGTCGCCGCGCAGCCAGTCGAGCACCGAGCGCGTGGGATGCGGCCCCTGTACCTCGACGATCTGGCCGCGGTGATAGAAGCGGATGGGTTGGGAACTGGGGCTCTGGCTCATGCTCGTGGGGGCAACTGCTGGTGCGTGGACTGTTCGGATCACGACTTACGCAAATTCCGAGGAAGAAAGCCGCTGGCCCTGTGGCGATGGCGTGTTTGCGTTCTTGCTTGCGTAAGTCCTGCGGATGTACCCGAGATTAAGTCCAGCCCCGCCCAAACGCATAAGACGGCCTCGATATTTCCTATGCGGACTGCCATATATCCTTGCCAAAAACAAGGGTAAACCCGCAACAAAAGTGTGGATTCCAGCGGTTCAGGGTTCAAAAGCTATGCACAGCCCTCACTCGTGCTCGGCCGGCTCCAGAGGCTTGGGCCGCACATCCTCATCGTCGCCGAGCTGCGAGAAGATCATGGTCGAGGCCAGCGTCACCGCGCCCATGCAGACAAAGGTGGCGCGGAAGGCATTGAGGGTGTGCTGCGGCGTGTCGCCGCCGAACCATTCGCTGAAACCGGCCAGCACCGCACCTGCGGCGGCCACGCCCATGCCCATGGCCAGCATCTGCACCATGGACAGCAGGCTGTTGCCGCTGCTGGCGTTGCCGGCATCGAGGTCCTTGAGCGTGACGGTGTTCATGGCCGTGAACTGCATGGAGTTGGTGGCGCCGAAGATCAGCAGCTGGACGATGACCACCCACAGCGGCAGCGCCGTGGAGACCGTACCGAAGCTGGCGATCATCAGCGACAGCACCAGGGTGTTGCCCATGAGCACGCGGCGGTAGCCGATGCGCTGGATCAGCGTGGTGGTCTGGCGCTTCATGGCCATGCTGGCCAGCACCGTGGGCAGCATCATCATGCCGGCCTGCAGCGGCGAAAAGCCCAGGCAGACCTGCAGCACCAGCGGGATCAGGAAGGGCATGCAGGAGCTGCCCAGGCGCGAGAACAGGTTGCCCAGCAGGCCCACGCGCAGGCTGCGCACGGCGAACAGCTCGGGGGCGAACAGCGGGTCGGGCCGGCGCAGCGCATGCAGCCAGTAGGCGGCCAGGCTGGCCAGGCCGAAGATCAGCAGCACGAAGACCATGGCGCCATGGATGCCCTTGCCCGACATGCTGTCCAGCGCCAGCGACACGGCCACCATGCCAAAGGCCAGCAGCGCATAGCCCACGCCGTCGAAGCGCTTGACGGCAAAGCGGTCGCCCACCGGCATGAAGCGCAGCGTGGCGGCCAGGCCGATCAGGCCCACGGGCACGTTGACCAGGAAGATCCAGTGCCAGCTCACGTACTCCACCATCCAGCCGCCCAGCGTAGGGCCGATCAGCGGACCGACCAGGCCGGGGATGGCCACGAAGCTCATGGCCTTGAGGAACTGCTCGCGCGGAAAGGCGCGCAGCACGGCCAGCCGCCCCACCGGCATGAGCAGTGCCCCGCCCATGCCCTGCAGCACGCGCGCGGCCACCATCAGCTGCAGGTTGGGCGCAATCGCGCACATCACCGAGCCCAGCACGAACAGCGCAATCGCCCACAGGTAGACGCGCCGCGTGCCGAAGCGGTCGGCCATCCAGCCCGAGGCCGGGATCAGCATGGCCATGGTCAGCGAGTAGGCGACGATGACCGACTGCATGCGCAGCGGGCTCTCGCCCAGGGCCTCGGCCATGGTGGGCAGCGCGGTGTTGACGATGGTGCCGTCCAGCGTCTGCATGAAAAAGCCGATGGCCACAAGCCATAGCAGCACCGAACGCGAGGAGGATGTGGAGGAGGCGGAAGCGCTTTTGTCTTCAGGAATCATGGCAAGGCAGGAAGGGCGCAGGCGTTAAAAAACCGCCTGCGCATTGCTGCGCGGCGGTTGGTGGCGTGTTGTGCGGCGGGCTGCTGCGGGCTTCACTGCAGCGCGGCCGACAAGGCTTACACCGAGAAGCTCGATCCGCAGCCGCAGGTGGTGGATGCGTTGGGGTTCTTGATCACGAACTGCGCGCCCTGCAGGTCTTCCTTGTAGTCGATCTCGGCACCCACCAGGTACTGGTAGCTCATGGCGTCGATCAGCAGCGACACGCCATTCTTGGTCATGGTCGTGTCGTCGTCGTTGGTGATCTCGTCGAAGGTGAAGCCGTACTGGAAGCCCGAGCAGCCGCCGCCCTGCACGAACACGCGCAGCTTCAGGTCAGGGTTGCCTTCCTCGGCGATCAGATCGGCCACCTTGGCAGCTGCGCTGTCGGTGAAGACGATCGGGGTGGGCATTTCGGCGGTGGTGGTTTCGGTGATTTCTGCGACGGCGCTCATGGGGATACTCCGAAGTTCTCAATTGGCCCGAATGGTACAGCAAAGGGCTCGGGAATTCCCGGGGCCGCCGGCTTGACGACAGTGCAAGTGGGGGCATTGGCCACCAACGGCGAAGGTGAATGCGAAGGGTTTGCATCGCCCAGAAAAAAACCGCCGGCAAAGGCGGTTTTTTTCTGGGGAAAGCCCCGGAGGACTTTCCTGCAGTGCCAGCGGATTAACGCTTGGAGAACTGCTTGGCGCGGCGTGCGGAGCGCAGGCCGACCTTCTTACGTTCGACTTCACGAGCGTCGCGCGTCACGAAGCCGGCTTGGCTCAGGACGGGCTTGAGCGCTGCGTCATAGTCGATCAGGGCGCGGGTGATGCCGTGGCGGGTAGCGCCGGCCTGGCCGGATTCACCACCACCGTGGACGTTCACTTGAATGTCGAAAGCTTCCAGGTTGCTCGTCAGAGCCAGGGGCTGCTTTGCGATCATGATCGAGGTTTCGCGGCCGAAGTATTCCTGAATGTCCTTGCCATTCACGGTAATCTTGCCGGAGCCCTTCTTCAGGAACACGCGCGCGACGCTGGATTTGCGACGGCCGGTGCCATTGTTCCAATCACCAATCATCTAGGTCTCCTTAGATTTCCAGAGCCTTGGGCTGCTGGGCGGTGTGGGGATGCTCAGCACCGCCGTACACCTTGAGCTTCTTGATCATTGCGTAGCCCAGGGGACCCTTGGGCAGCATGCCCTTGACGGCCTTTTCCAGAGCACGGCCGGGGAACTTGGCCTGCATGTCGCGGAAGTTGGTGGCAGTGATGCCGCCGGGGAAACCAGAGTGGCGGTAGTACACCTTGTCCAGGTTCTTGGTGCCGGTGACCTTGAGCTTGGAGGCGTTGATGATGACGATGAAGTCGCCGGTGTCAACGTGAGGTGTGTAAATGGCTTTGTGCTTGCCGCGCAGACGGAGTGCCACTTCGCTGGCGACACGTCCGAGCACCTTATCGGTGGCGTCAATCACAAACCACTCGTGTTGCACCTCAGCGGGCTTTGCGCTGAATGTAGACATGAGTTTTCTCTTTCAAGAAAGGTTTGGCGGGTCCTTTTCCGCGGTCGGCGCTTCTTCAAAAAGGAAGCCTCTTAGGCGGGGATGTAAACTTCGCCGCGGGACCCTAAAATCGCTGCGAAGCCCTCCATTATACAAAAACGGCAGGTCTTCGCCATCCCCCTTGCGCCGCCCTGTCTTCAGCGCCGGCCCCCATCCTTCAGCCGCCACGGGCAACCACCCGGCAGCGCGGCTGGTTACCATACGCCTATGTTCAGTTACCGCCACGCCTTCCATGCAGGCAACCATGCCGATGTGCTCAAGCACACCGTGCTGATCGCCACCCTGCAATACCTCCTCCAGAAGGATGCCGCCCTCACGGTGCTGGACACGCACGCCGGCGCCGGCCTGTACCGACTGGACGGCGACTACGCCAACAAGAGCGGCGAGTCCGCCGACGGCATCATGCGCCTGGCCCAGGCCAAGGAGGCCGAGCTGGCCCCGGTGCTGCAGGCCTACCTGGCCACGGTGCGCTCCTTCAACCAGGGCGCGCAGTTGCGCAACTACCCGGGCTCGCCCTTCATCATCCAGTCCCTGCTGCGCGTGCAGGAGCGCGACAAGCTCAAGGTCTTCGAGCTGCATCCCACCGACATGCGATCGCTGGTGGGCAACATTGCCCAGCTCGAAGCGGGCCGCCAGGTGGCCGTGCTGCACGAGGACGGCTTCGAGGGCATCAAGAAGTTCCTGCCGCCACCGTCGCGCCGCGCCCTGGTGCTGTGCGACCCCAGCTACGAGCTCAAGAGCGACTACGCCAAGGTGCTGGACATGGCGGCCGACAGCCTCAAGCGCTTTGCCACAGGCACGTATGCGGTCTGGTATCCGATCATCCCGCGCCCCGAGGCGCACGATCTGCCGCGCCGCCTGAAGACCATGACCACCAAGGCCGGCAAGAGCTGGCTGCACGTGGAGCTCACGGTCAAGAGCAACAAGACGTCGGAGCGCGGCGGCCTGCCGGCCAGCGGCATGTTCCTGATCAATCCGCCGTTCAATCTCAAGGAACAGCTCAAGCCGGCCATGCCGCAGCTGGTCAAGCTGCTCGGTCAGGACGAGAACGCGGCCTTCACGCTCGAATCCGGCGGCTGAACACGGTTCAGCGCGAGCTCGACGCCGCAGAGGCCACTGCCGTGGCCGAGGCTGCGGCGGGCGCTGCGGCCTTCGCCACCGGCCTGGCGGCAGGGGCGGCACGGCTGGCCACGGCCGTGCGTGCATTGGGCCTGGATGCGGGCGCCTTGGCCTGCACACGCGGCCGGACCGGGGCCTTTGCCTGAACCTGGGTCCGCGCCTGTGTTTGTGTCTGTCCCTTGGCCTGCTGCGTCTTCTTGAGCGACTCGGCCTTCCTGGCCGTGACCAGGGTTTCGGGGCATTCTTCCTCGCCTTCATCGAGCTGCCACAGCTCCACGGGCTTGATGCCCAGGCCGACCATGCCCAGCTCCTGCGCAGCGGCCTGGCTCAGGTCGATCACGCGGCCGGGCGCAAACGGCCCCCGGTCATTGATGCGCACCACCACCGTCCTGCCTGTCGCGGCGCTGCGCACGCAGACACGGCTGCCGAAGGCGAAGCTGCGGTGCGCAGCCGTCAGCTCTTCCTTGTCGAAACGCTCGCCGCTGGCCGTCAGCCGGCCATGCAGGCCCGGGCCATACCAGGAAGCCAGGCCTTGCTGGTCGCTGTCGCGCGAGGGAACGAGGGCGAAATCGGGATTGGAGGGAGTGTCAGCACGCTCTTCGGACGAAGCCGGTTCGGAGGGCCTGGCATCCGCGGACCTGCTGGCAGGCGGCGTGGCCCGCGAGGCGCGGCTGCTGCGCTTGCCTGCGGAGGGAACGGCCGCAGGCGTCTGGCCTTCAGCCATGGCCTCGGCACCTGCCGAACCAGCAGAACCTGCCATCAGGGCGCCGGACTCGGCATCGGTTTCGGCCACGGGAGCCGGTGCGCAGCCAGCCAGGGTGGCGGTGATGGCACACATGGCCAGCCAGCGCCAGTGCAGGCGTCGAAAATTACGATCCATGGGCAAAAACCTCCAGGGAACGCCTGACCGTTCCCAAGTTCTAGAGGGCCGCCCGGGGCCGGCGCAGTGGCTGCGCGCTCAAAGGCCCAATCGATCGCAGATTTCCAGCGTGGCGACGCTCTGGTTCATCGTATAGAAGTGCAGCCCGGGAGCGCCCTGGCTGCGCAACTGCTCGCATAGACGGGACACGACATCGAGGCCGAAGGCGCGAATGGACGCCGTGTCATCTCCGTAAGCCTGCAGACGCAGGCGGATCCAGCGCGGGATCTCGGCGCCGCAGGCGTCCGAGAAGCGCATCAGCTGCGTAGAGCTGGTGATGGGCATGATGCCGGGAACAACCGGTGCATCAAGCCCCATGCCGCGCGCCGCATCAACGAAACGGCAGTAGGCGTCGGCATTGTAGAAATATTGGGTGATCGCGGAATCCGCGCCAGCGCGCACTTTAGCCGCAAACGCTTCCAGATCGGAATGTGGGGATTTCGCCTGCGGATGGACCTCGGGATAGGCTGCCACCTCGATGTGGAACCAGTCACCGAACTCGCGGCGGATGAATTCCACGAGGTCGCTGGCGTACTGGAATTCACCGCCCAGGCCGTAGCCGCTGGGCAGGTCGCCGCGCAGCGCAACGATGCGGCGCACGCCCATGGCCTTGAGCTCCTGCAGCTCGGCACGCACCTTGTCGTGCGTGGCGCCCACGCAGGAGAAATGCGATGCCGCGCTGACGCCTTCGCTCTGGATGTCACGCACCATGTTGAAGGTGCCGGCCTGCGTGGAGCCGCCCGCGCCATAGGTGACGGAGCAGAACTGGGGTTTGCGCGCATAGAGGTTCTTGCGCACCTGCACATGCTTGGCCGCGCCTTCGGGCGTCTTGGTCGGGAAGAATTCGAAGCTGATCGGAAAGCTCATGTAAGACTCACTGCTCAGTGTTTCATTCGTTGCGTTTGCGCAGCTTGGCGCGGCCCGGTCCGGGCACGCCGAACTCGGTGCTGGTGTCGATCACACGCTCGTTGCGCTGCTCGCGCAGCACGGTGCGGGACACGCGCTTGGGCGCGGCTTTCACGGCCGAACGGGGTTCATCCTCGTCCTGCGTTTCAGGCTGTGCAGGCTCCTTCACCACGGCCGCCTGCTGGGCATGCACGAAGAATTCGCGGTTGCCGTCACCGCCTTCGATGGCCGACTCCATCCAGCCCTTGACCTCCAGGCCCAGCTCGCCCAGGCAGGTGCGGATGCGCTGCTCCACCTCGGTGAACAGGGCTGCGTCGCGCACGATGCCACCCTTGCCGACCTGGCCCGGCTGCAGTTCGAACTGCGGCTTGACCAGCATCAGCAGCTGGCCATGCGGCTTGAGCAGGCGCGTGACGGCCGGCAGCACCAGGGTCAGCGAGATGAAGGACAGATCGCCCGTGACGAAGTCGAACTGCGGCGTGATGTCCACGTCGGCAAACTCGGCGCGGCGGCGGCGCTGCGTGGCCACCGTGCCTTCTTCCCGGGCCTTGCCCTTGGCCGCGCGCTCGGCCTTGAAGGCCTCGATCTCTTTTTCCTTGGCGTCGTCGCTGTCGTCGTAGTCTTCATCGACCAGACCGCCGTTGCGCATCCAGGCATAGGGCGCCACGGGCTGGGTGTCGTTGTCGTCGGGATCTTCTTCCCAGCGTTCGGACAGCACTTCCTCGCAGGACTCCTGCAGGCCCTCGGCCGTCACCGCGCGGGCATTGACACCCTCGACGCAGATCACACGCACATCCGAGCGCAGCCGGTCATGCAACTGGCCATGGCCCACGTCCACGCCGATGACCTGGGCGGCGCCCTCCTGCAGCAGGCAGTCAGTGAAACCGCCCGTGCTCTGGCCCACGTCCAGGCAGCGCAGGCCCTGCACCGACAGCTTGGTGGCCGCCAGCGCGCCTTCCAGCTTCAGCCCGCCGCGCGAGATGAACCGGGCCTCGGCCCCGTCCAGCAACTGCAGCTCGGCACCCGCAGGAATCTCGTCGCCGTTCTTGGCAACCTTCTTCCAAGGCGTCAGCGGCGTCATGCGCCATTGCACGCCACCCGCAATCAGCCGCTGCGCCTGCGAGCGCGTGGCCGCATGGCCGGCTTCCACCAAAAATACATCTGCGCGCATAGCGTCGCTCCAGGAAATCTCAGTTGACTAATGCCCGAAACCGGCGCGACCCAACTCAGGGACGCCAAGCAAGGGCCGCCCCGCAGCGAGGGCGTCGTCCCCCTCCTCCGCGAAGCGGATAGAGAGGGGGAAGGCGCGTCAGCGCCTCAGGGGGTGCTTAGTAGCGATAAGTTTCGGGCTTGTAGGGACCCTGCTTGCTCACGCCGATGTAGGCGGCCTGGCCGTCCGTCAGTTCGGTCAGCATGGCGCCGACCTTCTTCAGGTGCAGGCGGGCAACCTTCTCGTCCAGGATCTTGGGCAGCACGTAGACCTTGCCGACCTCGTAGGCGTCGGGCTTGGTGAACAGCTCGATCTGGGCGATGGTCTGGTTGGCGAACGAGGCGCTCATCACGAAGCTGGGGTGGCCGGTGGCGCAACCCAGGTTCACCAGGCGGCCCTTGGCCAGCAGGATGATCTTCTTGCCGTCAGGGAAGGTGATGTGGTCCACCTGGGGCTTGATCTCTTCCCACTGGTACTGCTCGATGGAGGCGACGTCGATCTCGTTGTCGAAGTGGCCGATGTTGCAGACGATGGCTTCGTTCTTCATGGCCACCATGTGCTCGTGGCGGATGATGTCGCGGTTGCCGGTGGTGGTCACGAAGATGTCGGCCTTGTCGGCTGCCCACTCCATGGTCACGACCTTGTAGCCTTCCATGGCCGCCTGCAGGGCGTTGATGGGATCGATCTCGGTGACCCAGACCTGGGCCGACAGCGCGCGCAGCGCCTGGGCGCAGCCCTTGCCCACGTCGCCGTAGCCGGCCACCACGGCAACCTTGCCGGCGATCATCACGTCGGTGGCGCGCTTGATGCCGTCCACCAGCGATTCACGGCAGCCGTAGAGGTTGTCGAACTTGCTCTTGGTGACGGAGTCGTTGACGTTGATGGCACGGAACTTCAGCGTGCCCTTGGCCGACATCTCGTTGAGGCGGTGCACGCCGGTCGTGGTCTCTTCGGTCACGCCGATGATGTGGGCGCTCTTGCGCGTGTACCAGGTGGGGTCCTGGGCCAGCTTGGCGCGGATGGCGGCGAAGGCGATCTTCTCTTCTTCGGAGGCGGGGTTGTCCAGCACGGACAGGTCCTTTTCGGCGCGCATGCCCAGGTGCAGCAGCATGGTGGCGTCGCCGCCGTCGTCCAGGATCATGTTGGGGCCTTCGCCTTCGGTGCCGGCGGCGCCGAATTCAAAGATGCGGTGGGTGTAGTCCCAGTAGTCGGCCAGCGATTCGCCCTTGATGGCGAACACAGGCGTGCCGGTTTCCGCGATGGCGGCAGCAGCGTGGTCCTGCGTCGAGAAGATGTTGCACGACGCCCAGCGCACTTCGGCGCCCAGGGCCTTGAGCGTCTCGATCAGCACGGCCGTCTGGATGGTCATGTGCAGCGAGCCGGTGATGCGCGCGCCCTTGAGGGGCTGGGCAGCGGCGAATTCCTCGCGCGTGGCCATCAGGCCGGGCATTTCGGTTTCGGCGATCAGGATTTCCTTGCGGCCCCAGGCAGCGAGGGAAATGTCAGCGATGGCCGTGTCGGCGGAAACGGGACGAACAGCAGCGTTCATGGTTTTCTCCAAAAGATGAATGAAAAACCACGTTCTGCGGGAGACGAAAAAAAGCTCACCGCACAGAAAGCGTGGGCGAGCGTCGTTGCAGGTATGACTCCGAGCCTCGCGACCACGCCTGATGTGTGGGGGCCGCTGCAACGCTCCTCGGAGAGGCGCCGATTATACCGATCCCGGGGATGCCTCACCGCCCAGCCCCACAAGCCGGTAGCCCACCTGCAGCTCGGTCACCAGGTGGCGCGGCTGGGCCGGCTCGTCCTCGATCTTCTGGCGCAGATTGGCCATGTGCACGCGCAGGTAGTGGGCGCGGCTCAGGTACTCGGGGCCCCAGACCTGCAGCAGCAGCTGGCGGTGGGTCATCACACGGCCCTGGGCGGCGATCAGGGCCGCCAGCAGGCGGAATTCGATGGGCGTGAGGTGCACCGGCTGCCCCGCGCGCCGCACCTCATGCGTGGCCAGGTCCACCTGCACCGGGCCGAAGTGCACCTTGCTGGACGCGGCGGTGCCGCCCGCCCCACCGGCGGCGCCCAGCTGCTGGCGGCGGCGCAGCATCACGCGCAGCCGGGCCAGCAGCTCGGGCACGCCGAAGGGCTTGACCAGGTAGTCGTCGGCGCCGGCATCCAATGCGGCCACCTTCTCGTCCTCACGCTCGCGCGCGGAGAGCACGAGCACGGGCACGGAGGACCACCCGCGCAGCTCGGTCAGGACCTGCTTGCCATCGGCGTCCGGCAGGCCCAGGTCGAGGATGACCAGGTCGGGCTGGCGGCTGGCGGCCTCGATCAGGCCGCGGCGCGCGCTGTCGGCCTCGAAGACCTGCCAGCCTTCGTCTTCCAGCACCAGGCGCACGAAGCGGCGGATGCCGGGGTCGTCCTCGATCATCAGGATGCGGTTGGCGGGCGTGCTCATGGGGTGCTTTCGTGCATGGCGGGACTCTAATCCAGCGCAGGCTGCTCGGGCACGGGAAAGCGCAGCGTGAAGATGGTGCCCGGGCCGGGCCGTGCGGCGGCAGCCTCGATGCGCCCGCCATGCGCCTCGACAATGCTGCGCACCAGCGCCAGGCCCAGGCCGATGCCCGAGACGGTGGACTCGGCCGTGCCGCGCGTGAAGGGCTCGAACAGCGTCTCCACCGGCAGGTGGGATGGCAGGCCCGGCCCGCCATCGCGCACGGACAGCAGCAGTTCGCCATCCTGCACGCGCGCACTGATGGCCAGCGGTGTGCCGGCCGGCGTGTACTTGGCGGCGTTGTCCAGCAGGTTGACCAGCACGCGCTCCATGAGCAGGGCATCGAGCTGCAGCAGCGGCAGGCTGGCGGGCACGTCGGTGCTCACGGGATGCTGGCCCAGGCGCGCGCGCATCTGGCGCAGCGCGCTGCCCACCACTTCGTCCAGCGGCAGCCATTCGCGCTGCAGGTGCACGCCGCCTTGCTGCAGGCGCGCCATGTCCAGCAGGTTCTCCACCAGGCGCTGCATGGCCTGCGCCTGGATGCGGACCTGCTCCAGCATGTCGGCCGCGCCGCCCGGCGGCACATGGCGCTGCGCGGCCTCGGCCGCGCCCAGGATGGTGGTCAGCGGGGTGCGCAGGTCGTGCGAGACGGCCGACAGCAGGGTGTTGCGCATGCGCTCGCCCTCCATGGCGATCTGGGTCTGCTGGGCCACGGCCACGAAGTGCTGGCGCTCCAGCGCCAGCGCCACCTGGCTGGCACAGGCCTCCAGCAGGCGCTGCTCCTCGGGCACCTCCAGGCGCTGCGGCGCACGCAGCTGCAGCACCAGCACGCCGCGCATGCGCACGGGTGCCGCCAGCGGCACATAGCGGGCCGGTGCGGCCGGCAGCGTGTCCGTGCCCTGGCCGGCCTGCTGGCCATGGTCCATGGCCCAGCGCGCAATGCTGTCGTCCATGGGGCAGGGGCCACCGCCCGCGGGCCGCAGGCGCTCGTCGGCATCGGGCAGCAGCAGCCCGGCCTGGGCGTCGAACACGCCCGAGACCGTGCGCAGCGCAATCTCCACCACCTGCTCCTGCGTGAGCGCACCCGACAGGTCGCGCGCCAGCCGCGCCAGGGCGCCCGCGCGCCGCTCGCGCTCGGCCGCCACGCGCGCCTCGTGGCGCAGCCGCGCCATGAGCTGGCCGCAGACCAGGGCCACGCCCAGCATCAGCACGAAGGTGAACAGGTACTGCGTGTCGTTGACATGGAAGGATCCGCGCGGAGGCACGAAGAAAAAGTCGAAGCACAGTACCGACAGCAGCGCCGCCCAGGCGCCCGGGCCACGCCCCCAGCGCAACGAAGACAGCACGACGATGAGCAGGAACAGCATCACCACGTTGGCCGGGTCGAAGATGCGCAGCAGCTGCTCGGCCAGCACCGTGGCGGTCAAGCAGGCCAGGGTCACGCCGGCATAGCCCTTCCAGGGCAGCGGCCTGCGCCGCAGCGGTGCGGCAGGCGCGGCCTCGGTCCGGGCCGCGCTGGAGCCCCCGGAGAGCACGAGCACGTCGATGTCGGGATGCAGCTGGACGATGCGGTCAGGCAGGCTGCGGCCCCACCAGCGCCAGGGCGACCATGCCGGGCGCGGCGGCTGGGCCAGCACCAGGCGGCTGGCGTTGCGCTCGCGCGCGAAAGCGACCAGGGCCTCGGCCACATCGGCGCCCGGCAGCGTGGCCGTCTCGGCGCCCAGGCGCGCGGCCAGGGCCAGGGTCTTGAGCACGGCGGCCTGCACGCTGCGCGGGCGGTGCTGGCGCTGGGGCGCGTCCACGTAGACCACCATCCAGTCCGCATCGAGCCGGCGCGCCATGCGCGCAACCTGGCGCACCAGGGCGTCGTCGCCCGCGTGTCCTGCCACGGCCACCAGCAGGCGCTCACGCGCAGGCCATACCGTGCCTATGGAGCGCTCGCGCCGGTAGTCGCGCATGTCCTCGTCCACGCGGTCGGCCGTGCGGCGCAGCGCCAGCTCGCGCAGCGCCAGCAGGTTGCCGCGCCTGAAGAAGTTGCGTGAGGCCCGCTCGGCCTGCTCCAGCATGTAGACCTTGCCGTCCTTCAACCGGCGCAGCAGTTCGTCGGGCGAGATGTCGACGACGATGACCTCGTCGGCATCGTCGAAGATCTGGTCGGGCACGGTCTCGCGCACCGTGATGCCGACGATGCCGCCCACCACGTCGTTCAGGCTTTCCAGGTGCTGCACGTTGATCGTGGTCCAGACATCGATGCCTGCGTCCAGCAGCTCCTGCACGTCCTGCCAGCGCTTGGGATGGCGCGAACCCGGCGCATTGCTGTGCGCCAGTTCATCGAGCAGCAGCACGCGCGGCCGCCGCGCGAGCGCCGCATCCAGGTCGAACTCGCGCAGCGTCCGCCCCTGGTGCGGCAGCTCGCGCAGCGGCAACTGCTCCAGGCCATGCAGCTGCTGCGCCGTTTCCTTGCGGCCATGGGTTTCCACGAGTCCCACCAGAACCTCGCGGCCCCCCTGGCGTTCGCGCTGAGCGGCGGCCAGCATGGCGTAGGTCTTGCCCACGCCTGCATTCGATCCGAAGTAGATGCGCAGCTTGCCCCGGCCCTCCTGCGCCCGCTCATGGCGCAGGCGAGCGACCAGGGCGTCGGGATCGGGGCGCGGCAGACCGGGCGGCGCCGGCTCGGCAGAGGACGAAATGGGCATGGTTCTCAGCCTAGCACCAGAGCGTGCTCCCACACTAGAACGCCGCCGACAGCGACAGCACCCAGCCGCTGCGCCCCAGGCTTTGCATCTGGCCCGCCGCGTTGGCCGCGCGGTAGTAGCGCGTGTCGGCCGAGGTGCCGGCCCAGGCCAGCGTGGCCGTCCAGGGGCCCCAGCTGCGGGCCAGCGAGACGCGCCAGTCGGCATACGACAGTTCGCTGTAGTTGCGCACCTGCGTGTGGCCGGCATGCAGGCCCAGCACGGCCCAGTCGCCCAACGGGTGCTGGTAGTTCAGGTCCAGATAGCTGCTGCCGCGTGAGCTGCCGCTGCCGGGAAGCGCCTCGGCAAAGGCCGTGGCCGCCGTGCTGTCGCGCAGCCCGAAGTAAGGCGTGAGCGCCAGCGACCATTTGGCGCTGAAGCCGCCGTTGGTGACGCCCAGATAGGCCTCGGTGGTGTCGTAGCGCACGCCGCCGCTGCCATCCCCGCGGGGCACGCGCGCGCCGGGGTAGTTGTAGTGCAGCAGGCCGATGTCGCCCGTCCAGCCCGGCAGCAGCTCGGTACGCCAGCCGCCGTACAGGTCCAGCTCCAGCGCGCGGCCATCCAGATAGCTGTGGCGCGACACGCTGGAGCCGGACACGCCCAGGTAGGCGCCGCGCGGCAGCGACAGCTCCAGCCCGCCCTGCAGCGCAGGCCCCATCCAGCTTTGCGAGATGCCACGGAAACGGTAGTCGCTGAGCAGCGTCACGCTGCCGGTGAGGGCGTAGGCGGGTGCGGGCGATTGCTGGGCATCGGCACTGGCAGCGCTGACGGGGGAGGTCTCGGCCTGCGCATGGCAGGATGCGGCCGCCAGCGACAGCAGTGCGGCCAGAGAGAAACGGGGAACGGCACCAGCGGCCGTCATGGAAGAAACGGATTTCATCTTGGTTTTCTTGAAGAGAAGAGCAAAGCGGGGCCTGCCCGGCCGGGCAGGCGGGCCGCACAGAGTCACGCCAGGTTCAGAGCTACCAGCAGCATGTCGATCAGCTTGATGCCGATGAAGGGAACGACCAGGCCACCCAGGCCGTAGATCAGCAGGTTGCGCCTCAGCAGGGCAGAGGCGCCAATGGCGCGGTAGGGCACGCCACGCAGGGCCAGCGGGATCAGCACGATGATGATCAGCGCGTTGAAGATCACGGCACTCAGGATGGCCGAGCCCGGGCTGGCCAGCCCCATGACGTTGAGCGCCGACAGCTGCGGATAGGTGCCCACGAAGGCGGCCGGGATGATGGCGAAGTACTTGGCCACGTCGTTGGCCACGCTGAAGGTGGTCAGCGCGCCGCGCGTCATCAGCATCTGCTTGCCGGTCTCCACGACCTCGATGAGCTTGGTCGGGTTGCTGTCCAGGTCCACCATGTTGCCG
The DNA here is from genome assembly GCF_000632165.1 of Delftia sp. RIT313. Lineage (NCBI taxonomy): Bacteria > Pseudomonadati > Pseudomonadota > Betaproteobacteria > Burkholderiales > Comamonadaceae > Delftia > Delftia sp. RIT313. The sequence goes on from NZ_JFYT01000029.1 coordinate 26,621, forward strand.
GCCTCCTTGGCCGCCTGGGTGCCGCTGTTCATGGCCACGGCCACGTCGGCCTGGGCCAGCGCGGGCGCGTCATTGGTGCCGTCGCCGGTCATGGCCACCAGGCGGCCTGCGGCCTGGTGTTCGCGGATCAGGCGCAGCTTGTCCTCGGGCGTGGCTTCGGCCAGGTAGTCGTCCACGCCGGCCTCGGCCGCAATGGCCGCCGCCGTGAGCGGGTTGTCGCCCGTGATCATCACGGTCTTGATGCCCATGCGGCGCAGCTCGGCAAAGCGTTCGCGTATGCCGTGCTTGACCACGTCCTTGAGCTCGATCACGCCCAGCACGCGGGCACCGTCGGCCACGACCAGCGGCGTGCTGCCGCGCCGCGACACATCCTCCACCACCTTGAGCATGGCGGGCGGGAACTGGCCGCCCAGGGATTCAACGTGGCGGCGCACGGCGTCGGCCGCGCCCTTGCGCAGGCTGCGCGTGGCGCCGTCCGGCTGGGGCATGTCCACGCCGCTCATGCGCGTCTGGGCCGTGAAGGGCACGAAGACCGCATGCAGCGTGGCCAAGTCGCGCTCGCGCAGGCCATGCATCTCCTTGGCCAGCACGACCACGCTGCGGCCTTCAGGCGTCTCGTCGGCCAGCGAGGCCAGCTGCGCCGCATCCACCAGCTGCGCGGCCGTCACGCCGGGCGCGGGCAGGAACTCGCTGGCCTGGCGGTTGCCCAGCGTGATGGTGCCGGTCTTGTCCAGCAGCAGCACGTCCACATCGCCGGCCGCCTCCACGGCGCGGCCCGAGGTGGCGATCACGTTGGCCTGCATCATGCGGCTCATGCCCGCCACGCCAATGGCCGACAGCAGGCCGCCGATGGTGGTCGGGATCAGGCACACCAGCAGGGCGATCAGCACCGTCAGGCCCACGACCTGGCCGCTGCCCGTCAGCTCCACCGCAAAGGACGAATAGGGCCGCAGCGTAACGATGACCAGCAGGAACAGCAGCGTCAGCCCGACCAGCAAAATGGTCAGCGCCAGCTCGTTGGGCGTCTTGTGGCGACGGGCCGACTCCACCATGGAGATCATGCGGTCCAGGAAGGACTCGCCGGGATTGACGGTGATCTGCACCACCAGCCAGTCCGACAGCACGCGCGTGCCGCCCGTGACCGAAGAGAAGTCACCACCGGCCTCGCGGATCACGGGGGCCGATTCGCCGGTGATGGCGCTCTCGTCCACCGAGGCCACGCCCTCGATCACGGTGCCGTCCAGCGGCACGGTGTCGCCGGCTTCCACCAGCACCCACATGCCCGAACGCAGTTCTTCGGCACCCACGGGATGCCAGCGGCTCTGGTAGTTGGCCTGCTCCAGCTTCTTGGCGACGGTGCTGCGCTTCATGCTGCGCAGGCTGGCGGCCTGGGCGCGGCTGCGCCCCTCGGCCAGCGCCTCCGCAAAATTGGCGAACAGCACGGTGAACCACAGCCACAGCGCAATCGCCAGGATGAAGCCCGCAGGCGCTTCGCCTTCGCCCGCCAGGGCCTGGGCCCAGAGCAGGCTGGTGAAGATGGCGCCCAGGTAGACCACGAACATCACCGGGTTGCGCCATTGCGCGCTGGGTGCCAGCTTGCGGATGGAGTCACCCAGCGCCTGGCGCACCAGCGAAGGATCGAACAGGGACAAAGCAGTTTTGCGCGACATGGCTTACTCCTTGGCGGCATGGACTGCCGCAGGCTGCAGCGTCGCGGCCGAAAGATCGTCCAGCGCCAGATTCAGCTGCAGCACGTTCACGCGCGGCTCGCCCAGCAGGCCCAGCACGCGCGGCTCCACCTGCTGGCGCAGCAGTTCCTGGACCTTGGCCACAGGCAGTTGGCGCTCGCGGGCCACGCGCGGCAGTTGCAGCTCGGCATTGGCCACCGAGATGTGCGGGTCCAGGCCGGAGGCCGAGGCCGTCACGGCATCCACAGGCACCGCAGCATCTGCAGCCAGGCCATTGAGTTCGCGGTAGGCCGCCACGCGCGCCGCCACGGACTCCTTGAGCGCCGCATGGGTCGGCCCCTGGTTGGTGGCAGCCGACAGCGCAGCGTTGTAAGGCGCGGCCACCGTGGCATCGGCCTTGTCGGGATCAGGCGCCGTGGTGGCGCTGGGCCGGCCCTGGAAATAGCGCGGCGAGGCGAACTCCTGCCCGATCAGGGCCGAGCCCACGACCGAGCCCTGGCGCATGACCAGGCTGCCATTGGCGGTCTTGGGAAACGCAGCCTGGGCCACGAGCGTGGTGACCAGCGGATAGGCCAGGCCCGTGACCACGGCGACGAACAGCGCCGACCGCAGGCTGGGGCCGAACAGCGAGCGCAGCCCGCCAGGAACGGCCTGCGCTTGGGCCTGCGCATCAGCGCGCAGCACCGGCAAGGGGCCGGAAGTATGTGTTTGAACTTGCATCTCGAAACCTCCGCCGCACGGCCCTGCCAAGGCAGAACCGGCGGCCAAGAAAAAAACGGGCTCAGCTGGCTCAGGGATTCAGGGGTAGACCTGTCCTGACAGCATCTGCAGCTGCTCGACCACGGGACCCAGGGCCAGCGAAGGCAGGAAAGTCAGCCCGCCGACCACGACCACCACGAAGACCAGCAGCCCCATGAACAGCGGCGTGGCCGTCGGGAAGGTGCCCGGCCCCGCAGGCACGGTGGGCTTGGCCGCCAGGCTGCCCGCCAGGGCCAGCATGGGCAGCAGCGTCAGATAGCGGCCCGCCAGCATGGCCAGGCCGATGGTGGTGTTGAAGAACGGCGTGTTCGCATTCAGGCCCGCAAAGGCCGAGCCGTTGTTGGCCGTGCCCGAGGCATAGGCATAGAGCACTTCCGAGAAGCCATGCGGCCCCCGGTTGGCCAGGCTGGCCAGCGTGTCGGGCCAGACCGCCGCCAGCGCCGTGAAGCCCAGGACGGAGATGGGATGCGCCATCACAGCCAGCATCACCAGCTTGATCTCGCGCGCCTCGATCTTCTTGCCCAGGAACTCGGGCGTGCGGCCAATCATCATGCCGGCCAGGAAGACCGTGAGGATGGCGTACTGCAGCAGGTTGATCAGGCCCACGCCATCACCGCCGAACACGCAGTTGAGCATCATCTGCGCCAGCGGCACCAGCCCGCCCAGCGGCGTCAGCGAGTCATGCATGGCATTGACCGAGCCCGTGGTAGCGGCCGTGGTCGTGGCCACGAACAGCGCCGTATCGGCGATGCCGAAGCGCAGCTCCTTGCCCTCCATGTTGCCGCCCGGCTGGGTGGCGCTGATCTGCTGGTCGGCACCTGCGGCCGTGAGCAGCGGATTGCCGGCCTGCTCGGCCGTGAACACCAGCGCCAGAAAGCCCACGAACATCACCAGGCAGGCGCCGAACAGCACCCAGCCCTGGCGGCGGCGCAGCAGCATGGAGCCAAAGGCATAGGTCATCGCCGAGGGAATCAGCAGCATGCCCAGGATGTGGATGGCATTGGTCAGCGGCGTGGGGTTCTCGAACGGATGGGCCGCGTTCATGCCGAAGAAGCCGCCGCCGTTGGTGCCGATGTGCTTGATGCTCTCCAGGCTGGCCACGGGGCCCAGCAGAATCTGCTGGCGCGCGCCCTCCAGCGTCGTCGCCCAGACCTGGCCATCCAGCGCCTGCGGCACGCCCTGCCACACATAGACCAGGGCCACCACAAAGCTCAGCGGCAGCATCACGCGCCACAGCACGCGCACATAGTCCACCCAGTAGTTGCCCAGGTCCGATGCACTGGAGCGCGCCAGGCCGCGGATGAAGCCCGCAGCCGCGACCACGCCCGTGATAGCACCCGCAAACATCATGAAGGTAATGGCCACCATCTGCGTGGCGTTGGACAGGCTGCTCTCGCCCGAATACGCCTGCCAGTTGGTATTGGTCACAAAGGACGCGGCCGTGTTGAAGGCCAGATCCGGCGTCTGCGCCGCATTGCCCAGCGCATTGAGCGGCAGCCAGCCCTGCGCGCGCAGCAGCGCATAGCCCAGCAGCAGCATGGCGCCGTTGGACAGCAGCAGCGCCAGCCCGTAGCGCTGCCAGCCCATGCGCTCGGCCGGGTTCACGCCCAGGGCGCGAAAGCTCAGCCGCTCGATCCAGGCATGGTGCTCACTCGTGAAGCAGCGTGCCAGCCACTGCCCCATGGGCACGGCCAGCGCCGTCATCAACAGCAGCACCAGTGCATATTCCATCCAGGTCAACCACATGGCGGTCTCCTTTCAGGCAGTCAAATCCGGCCCAGCGCCGCCACGAAGGCCAGCAGGCCCCCGAAGCAGCCCAGGCTCAGGGCGATAAAGATCAGGTCTTGCATCTGCGCCACCTCAGAACTGCTCGGGCCGCAGCAAGGCGTATCCGAGGTAGACAAACAGAGCCAGAGCGCCCAAGGCGCCCAGCCATCCGGTGATTTCGGTCAGGGTCATAGGAATTTCTCCCGCATCGGCACCGCTTGGCGGCACCTGTTGTTGCGATGGGGAAAACTCTAGGGCCGGGGCTGTCAAGGATGGGTTGAGATTGGCAGGAGCCGTATCAAGACGGCATCAAGAAGGTGAGCGGCTCCCCGCTGACCGCACTGCCACTACCCAAGGACCTGAACGCATCGTCGACGGCCCATGAACAGCAGATACCTCTCCGCCACCGGCCCACCGACTTCCGCGGCCGTGCCCGCGCAGGCCCGTCTTGAAGGCTCCAACGAGCGCCGCGCCTTCCTGGCCAGCGCCGGCCTGCTCGTGCTGGTCTATCTGGGATGGCTGCTGGTCTTCTGGCCCGGCGTACTGGGCGAGGACAGTTCGGCCATCCTCCAGGAAGTGGACAGGCCCGAGCACTTTCGCTCGGGCAAGAGCGTGTTCTGGTACTACTTCGTGCGCTGGACATATGGCGTCACCCACAGGGTAGAGGTGCCCGTTGCCATCCTGCTGTTGCTGTGCGCCCTCTTCTTTGCGCGCATGTTGGCCTGGTACTGGGCGCGCGGGCACCGCCTGCTGTACGCCGTGCTGCTGGTCTTCGTCTGCGCGGCGCCTCACATGGTCTATTTCATGGCCACGCTGTATCCAGACGCCGTCTTCGCCGTGGCCTCCTGCGCCTTGCTGTTCGAGCTTTGGTGGATTTGCAGCCAGAAGCGACATAGCCATGCCAGCCTGGCCCTCATCGCGCTGGCACTGCCGTTTGCGGTTTTTGTGCGCGCCAACGGCATCCTCTTTCTGGCACCAGCCGTGGTTGCGATCTTTCTGGTCCACCGCAAAAGCCGCTTGCCGCTGTGCGCCATCATCGGCCTGTGGTGTGCCCTGGCCTATGCGGGCACGCAGATGCACAAGCCCGCTGCGCAAAGCGCCACGGATTCACTTGTGCTCTTCGAAACGGTCAAGCTGCTGCAGCCCAGGGCCATGAACGACCTCTGGCAAAAGCAACCCCTCATGAACGACCCCTGGGTACTGCAGTCGCCCAAGCTGTCGGCACGCACTTTGGAAATCCTGGAAGGCCATGCTCCGCGCCAGCTCATGCTCGCCTACTCGGACCCGGCCTACTGGGATATGTTGGTGTTCCATCCGCAGGGCCCTCAGCTCTTCAGCCTGACCGAAGAACAGCGCAAGGAGCTGGCGCATGAATTCCTGCGCTACAACCTCTGGCACAACCTGCCCGATGTGACGGCCAGCCGCGTCAATGTGCTTCTGTCGGCCGCGCTGGCCCAGGGCGGGTTTCCGGCGCTCGACTATGCCCGCTATGTGATCAAGCGCACCCAGGCGCAATCGCAAATGCGGATTTTCAGGCTGGATTCCGCAGAAACCGCGCTGCGTGGCCTGCTTCGCCAAAGTCATGCCTGGCGCTGGCTGCTGTGGACGCCCTGGCTGGGCTTTGCGCTGCTGGCCATGGTCCTGTGGCATGGCGTGCGCCAAAAGAACGTGCCAGCCCTGCTGATCAGCGTGCCAGCAGCCATTCACCTGATCGCCATTGCGGTCTTCGCTACTGCAGGCGAATATCGATACTTGCTGCCATTCTTCGCTCTCACGCCAGCTCTTTTGGCTGTACTCATATCTCGTCCCAGCATCTCCGGAGCAAATGCTGTAACAACCGTTTCGCCGAAGGCATTGGCGGATTCCTCCGACAACCCGCTTGCGACACACGCTCTGTAAAATGCGCCGGTTCGCCGCGGCCGCCAGCCGGTACGCGCGCCCTGCTATTTACCCATCTCCTGGACTCCCCCTTGACTTACGCCCTGGAAACCCGGCGCCGCCGGACTTTTGCCATCATTTCCCACCCCGACGCGGGCAAGACCACGCTGACCGAAAAGCTGCTGCTGTTCTCGGGCGCGATCCAGATTGCGGGCGCCGTCAAGGGCCGCAAGGCCAGCCGCCATGCCACCTCCGACTGGATGGAAATCGAAAAACAGCGCGGCATCTCGGTGGCCAGCTCGGTCATGCAGATGAGCTACCGCGATCACGTGGTCAACCTGCTCGACACGCCCGGCCACAAGGACTTCTCGGAAGACACCTACCGCGTGCTCACGGCCGTGGACTCGGCGCTGATGGTCATCGACGCCGCCAACGGCGTGGAATCGCAGACTCGCCGCCTGATCGAGGTCTGCCGCCAGCGCGACACGCCCATCATCACCTTCGTCAACAAGATGGACCGCGAAGTGCGCGATCCGCTGGACATCCTCGACGAAGTCGAGCGCGAGCTGGGCATGCCCTGCTGCCCCGTCACCTGGCCTGTGGGCCAGGGCCGGCAGTTCGGCGGCATCATCAACCTGCTCACCCAGACCATGACGGTGTTCCAGCCCGGCAGCGAACGCCGCCCACAGGACTTCGAAGCCATCCCCCTGGCCGAGGCCGACAAGCTGCGCGCGCGCTTCGGCCAGTCCTTCGACGATGCGCTGGAAAGCATGGAACTGGCCCAGGGCGCCTCGGCACCCTGGGACCACGAGGCTTTCCTGGCAGGCAAGCTCACGCCGGTCTTCTTCGGCTCCGGTGTTAACAACTTCGGTGTCATGGAAGTGCTGGATGCCGTGGTCGACATGTCGCCCCCGCCCGGCCCCCGCAAAAGCTCGCTGCTGGTCAACAAGCAGCCTGTGGAAAAGATCATCCAGCCCGAAGACGAAGGCTTCTCCGGCGTGGTCTTCAAGGTTCAGGCCAACATGGACGCCAACCACCGTGACCGCATCGCCTTCGTGCGCGTAGCCTCGGGCAAGTACACGCCCGGCATGAAGATGAAGGTCCAGCGCACTGCCAAGGAGCTGCGCCCCACATCGGTCGTGACCTTCATGAGCCAGCGCCGCGAAGCCGTGGAAGAAGCCTATGCGGGCGACATCATCGGCTTCACCACGCACGGCGGTGTCCAGCTGGGCGACACCATCACTGACGGCACCAACCTGCAATTCACGGGCCTGCCCTTCTTCGCCCCGGAAATGTTCATGACCGTGGTGCTCAAGAACCCGCTGCGCACCAAGCAGCTGCAGCAGGGCCTGATGCAGCTGGGCGAAGAAGGCGCCATCCAGGTCTTCAAGCCCGAGGCCGGCGGCAACATGCTGCTGGGCGCCGTGGGCCAACTGCAGTTCGAAGTCGTCCAGCACCGCCTGAACGCCGAATACGACTGCGACATCCGCCTGGAAGGCTGCGAGTACACCGGCGCCCGCTGGATCACGGCCGACACCCCGGCCGAGCTGCGTGAATTCGAGAACGCCTACCCGCTGCGCATGGCGCGCGATGCTGCCGATACGCTGGCCTATCTGTGCACCTCGCCGTATGACGTGCGATTGGCGCAGGAGCGGTTTCCGAAGATTCACTTTCATCCGCTGCGCGAGCATGCGGGGTTGGCTTTGCAAGGCCAGTAGTCAAGTCTGAATCATGGCAATTAGCTCAGCCACCCATCAAGGCAATAACTTCGATTTTATCCGTATCGTTGCGGCCTCTATGGTCCTGTATAGCCATCACTATGCGCTGACCGGTCAGATGGAGCCATCCTTTTTCGGTTTGTACAGTATTGGCGGACTTGCGGTCGTTATTTTCTTTATTATCAGCGGCTATCTGGTCATGAACAGCTGGTGGAAAGATCCCAACGTGCTGCGATTCAGTTTGCGGCGTTTTTTACGCATATGGCCGGCATTGACTTTTGTCGTGGTACTCACTGCCTATGGGCTCGGCACATGGATGACCGAATTGCCAGCTCGGCAGTATCTTGAGCACGGAGCAACATCCAACTATCTGCGCACGCTATGGATGGAAATTCACTATGTTCTGCCTGGTGTTTTTACGCACAACCCCTACCCCGGTGGCGTCAATGGATCACTGTGGACCATACCCTACGAAGTACGTTGTTACATCGTGCTGGGTATTGCTGGCACCTTAGGCTTGCTTAAATTTCGGCCTGTACTTCTGCTTTGCGTGGCTGCTTTCATGGCATGGTTTCTTTCGCGCAGCAATGCAGACATCACAGGGGTCACGAACTACGGCCGAGAGCTCAGCGCCTTCTTTTTAGTGGGAGTCTCCGTGTGCGCCTTGGAAATCTACTGGCGCCGCAACCCCTTGCTGTGGGGTACCGGGGTCTTGCTCTCGTTCGTGGTTGCATGGCTCGCGGGCTGGCGGCACACAGCCATGTTGATCGGCCTGCCCTTTCTGATCATTTACGCTGGGACTCTCGCGACGCCAATCATTCGCCGCGCAGGACGATGGGGTGACCCATCCTACGGGATCTATCTGTTCGCCTTCCCCATCCAGCAGGTTGTGATTTTCTATACTTGGCCAAATCTCGGATTCACGGGGACGCTTTGCCTTGCCGCCCTATTGACAATAACACTGGCCTATGCCAGCTGGCACTTGATAGAAAAACAGGCACTCAAGCTAAAGCCTCGCAAACTGCGCATCCGACACAGTGCAGAAAACATAAAAACCAGATTTACCACCTGATATACCGCGCCTGCAATCAATATACCAACAACAGATTGCAATCAAATAATACGCGCCATCCAGCATTTCGCTTCTCAAGCACTAGGCCAGTTGTTTCATGACATTTAAAAATTTTCTGGAACTCGAAAAGAAGACTTCATCCGGATTATATCTGGATAATCTCACTGGCATCCGAGCACTGGCAGTTCTATGGGTTCTTATTCTCCACACCTGGGCAATCACTGGCAGCGGAAGCGTAAATTTCAATATTCCATTCACAGCTTATGAAATTGGAGTTGCGCGAGTCATCCGCATGGGAGAATGGGGTGTGGACATATTTTTTGTCCTGTCAGGATTTCTCCTAACCACACCTTTCCTGAGAGCAAGAAAAAATGTTCCATTTATTGAAGGGACACTTGATTTCTACCGTCGCCGAGCGCTGAGACTGCTTCCAGCCTATTACTTCGCAATACTGGCACTCATATACTTCCTACTATACGGACTCGGAAAATTGCCGACTCCCGCAGAAATGCTTCAGCATGTGCTGCTGGCGAATACATGGTTTGAGACCCCTCCCTTGCGCGGTGCTTTTTGGTCTCTCCCGGTTGAAGCCCTGTTTTATGTATTCCTGCCATTCCTGATATTTGCAGCATCCCGCTGCAAATCATTTCATACAGTCTTTATTTTCCTCATATTTCTAACGATTGCGCTGAGATTCATTGTCATAAATACACCGACCATCCAATCCAAAGGGATCTTTCTCTTTTCATTCTTTGGCCGAATGGATCAATTCTCTCTCGGCGCCATTGCTGCATATTTCTGCATAAAGCATCCTGCCTCTCCCCGCAAGGGCAGCATCATTCTTATGGCCAGCATCATAGGCATGCTTATTTTCATCTCGTTTATTGGCCGACGTGGAAATCTATTCGAGAACAGAGACCATTTCTACTACTTCTTCCAAACCATTGTCGGCATAATATCCGCAGCTATGATATACGGTGCTGCATCCCATAGTAAAATTGCCAGGCTTTTATTCGGCAATCGGGTCATGATATTTGTCGGAACCATCAGCTACAGCATATATCTCTGGCACACCATTATTCTTGACATCTTTGTGATGACAAACCTGCCACATGGCTTGACATCCGACAACAAGCTCGTTGCCACGATACTCTACACTTGGCCGCCAATATTGATCGCATCCTTCTTGTCATATTTATTCATAGAGCGTCCTTTTCTAAAGGTGCGCCATGAGCCCGAGAATAATTCGGCGTCTTTCATCTCAAGGCGCCCAATTATTTTCCTCAGCCTCTCAGCCATTGCACTGGTCGCCCTGACTTATGCATCACAAGCGATATACCAAATAAACCATTAAGCAGTCTGCGCCAGCTCAATGACCCAAACAGCAAGTCCTTTGTTCACCGGGAAAACCAATGCCAGCAATGCCTGGTGGATCTTTGGCTTGATTGCACCTTTGATCATTTATGCAACCAGAGCCGCCCCATTCATCGCCAGCCCCGACGTCTCATTCGACACCGCCTTTACCTATCTACCACTTGCCAGAAGGCTGCTAAGCGATCCGGCAGAGCTTTGGAATAGTGTCGACATACTAAAAACTGCGCCAGGACCATTTGTCTATATGGCGCTTGGAAATGCCGACACCAACCAACTCAAGGCGATCAATCTTGCCTTGGGACTGGCAATGGTGGTCATGTTTTTCGACGGAGGCCGTCGCATTGCCGGCGCAGCAGCAGCAGCCACAGCTGCGTGGCTTTTTGCACTTTCACCCTATTTACCCCACCTCAGTACCTATGTCATGGTGGAGGCCCCTTTTCTTTTTCTTGTCACGCTATGGTTTTGGTCGTCCATATGGGCACTCGAACAGCATGGTTGGCGCAGCTTTGCGGGAGTTTTCCTTGCAGGAGTCACGCTCGCGGCAGCGACTCTGACAAGAGCCACTTTCATGTACTGGCTACCCGCTGCGATCATATTCTTTGGTTTGCTGGCAAGATTTCCATTTTTTGGATCTCGAAGTGCATGGCTTCGTCTCGCCCTCATCCATCTCACAGCTTTTGTTCTGGTTTTCAGTTACATAGCCCGAAATGCGGTGGTATTCGATAAACCATCCGTCGCAGCTGGTGCAGGTGCGGCCCTTTATTTCGGCAGCAACCCGATGCTGAAAGGACAGGAACCTCCATTCTTCGGATTGTCCCATGACGAATTCACCGTCGTAGACAATCTTTCGCACCTTTCCATCACTGGCGATAAACGCCTGATAGCAGTGGCGCGAAATATCATCGCAGACATGCCATTGCCAGAACTCACCAAACTATATATAGAAAAGGCAGGTGCGTTACTTTTCTTCAGCAAAAGCGATCTCAAGTACTACGGCCCTCGTATATGGCGTTCAGCACTATTGACGCTCGCCGCTATAGGGTTTTTTCTCGGTCGCAGGCACCCGATAGTCTGGCTGCTCGCAGGAACCGCTCTTTATCAATTGAGTGTACACATTCCTGTTCTCTACAATCCTCGATACAGCGTCACCGCACTGGAACTGCAGTTGATGCTATTGGCAGCCATCGGCTTGAGTCTTTTGTGGCAAAGAAGGAAAAATCTCCGCGTCATGTTGTTGGCCGCAACGGCCGTCTTGCTGAGCATTCTCGGCGGATCTTGGCATATGCGTTATAGCGCTCCTGTGTTGCCTGATCTTGAGGCGGTCCCGCATAAGGCACTTCAAATAGCCGATCCGTCCGAACTGAGCGTTGAGGGCTTCGAAGGAGATCCATTTCACGGCCTTTCAAATTCACCATCGGGCAGATTCTCAATCACTTGGGAAGGAAATATCCATCCTGTCAACAATTTGACAATACTGCGACTGCGTATCCCTGATATGCGAGGCGAGTGCTCCAAGGTGTGGGTGAAATATACGAATCAGGCTGGAAAACTACGGGAAGAAATAATCAACATCAGGGGCTTCGGTCCAGGGCAGGATTTCGCACGAGGCATGCTTTTCGTCATGTCTGAAGGCGCCGGAAAATCCATCCAACTAGCCTTCGAATGCAAAGCGAATACTCAGATGCAACTCTCTGAAATAGGCCTTTATGAAGCAAGCCTAGGAATTTATTATCGTGCACAAGTCTTGCAGAAGCTAGAAAACCACCCCTGACATCCATATCTGAAGCAGACCCATGCCACTACATCTCATAGTTATCACCATCGCCTGCGTCTTCGGCATCTCCCTGGGGCAGATGCTTTTCAAAAAGGCCGCCTTGGCCATTCCCGCCGCTGCTTCCTGGCAACACTGGATGTTCAATGGCTGGTTGATCACCGCCCTTGCTCTCTATGGAATCACGACCTTGGTATGGATCTGGGTCCTGCGCCATGCCCCGCTGCATCTCGCCTACCCCTTCATGGGTCTAGCGTTCCTGATCGTTCCGTGCCTCGGATGGATGTTTTTGGGAGAGCCAATCCGCATTCCAACGCTTGTGGGTGGAGCACTGATTCTTGCGGGAATAGCGATAACTGCGCATGCATCCTGAAATCATGACCATGTGTGCGTTCCAGAAATCAGGGCGAACCCACCATTCGCCATATATCGCCCTTTCCGTGAAAAAATGAAAGCCAACCTGCATTGGATACAGGCCTTGCGCGGTCTCGCAGCACTATTGGTGCTATTTTTTCATATGTCCCCTCACTGGGACCTCGTTCCCATGCTGGCAAGCTTGACCAGCCCGATGAAATGGTGGTTCTCCGGCGTGGACATATTTTTCGCACTCAGCGGTTTTGTTGTCTACCGCTCGGCGCGCAATACAGTGTCGGCAACCGGCTTGTGGCCTTTTGTCAAAAGGCGACTACAGAGAATTTACTTCGGCTATTGGCCTATCCTTCTATTGATAGCCCTGACAACGATATTTGTCTACGGCTCCGACCTTCCCTCACTCAAGAAAATGGTATTCAGCACGCTGCTGCTGTATCCCAACATATGGGACAACTGGCTTCCTCCGGCCTGGTCCTTGACCATGGAGATCTATTTCTACCTTTGGATCGCACTGATAGCGTTGTTACCGCAGCGCCACCAGATCAAGGCCATCGTTTGTGCCATGCTGCTGCTGATCGCTTGGGGTGTTGGGTGCCTGGTTGTTGACCCTGCCGGTGTGTTCAACGGCCAGCAGCCACTGCGCTATCTTCTGACAGGGCTGGGTCTGGAGTTCCTGGCAGGCGCGTTGGTTGCTCACGCGCATACATCGGGTTCTCGGATATTTAAGACTCCCATCCTGACCGTACCAATTTGTATCGTGCTGATGGCGGCAGGTGTGTCCCTGGGAATGACCTCGCCATACTTTGATCGAATCGAAATCCTGCGGGCCGCAAGCTTCGGCGTGATGGGAGCAGCAGCTCTTGTTCTGGCACTCACGCTTGAGCAAACTCCGCTGACACCTCCAGCATGGCTTGTAAAGGTCGGCGATGCCTCATACAGCCTGTACCTGCTTCACACGTTCTTGCTGGACGCAAGTGGCAGGGCGCGTGTACAGCTGCAAATCGACAGCCCCACGGTCTTGCTGTTTTTCATGCTGGCATTACCAGTCACGATTGTGCTCATCAGCATGGTATGGTACCGCCGGGTTGAAAGGCCCATCATGGAAGCTTCATTCAGAGGGGGATCCCTGGCCTTGCCAAGGAAAATCCAGGCGTGAATCCCCTGATTGAGGCACAGCAAGCTTCTGCTCGAACTTATCAACAGCCTCCCCGCCATACAGCAACAACGAGCATGAAAATCGCCGTCGCCATCCCCTGCTACAAGGTCACCCAGCATGTACTCGGTGTCATTCGCGATATCGGGCCTGAAGTCGAGAAAATCTATGCAGTGGACGATGCCTGCCCGGCTGGCAGCGGGCGGTTCATTGAGGAAAACAACACGGATACGCGTGTGCGTGTTCTCTACAACCCCGAGAACCGAGGAGTCGGAGGAGCCATAGTCACGGCCTACAAGGCAGCCATTGCCGACGGCATGGACATCGTTGTCAAGATAGACGGTGACGGCCAGATGGACCCCTCGCTGCTGCCGCTGTTCGTGCGACCCCTGCTGCGCCGCCAGGCCGACTACACCAAGGGCAACCGCTTCTACCGGCCGGAATCGGTACAGGACATGCCGCCGGTACGCCTGTTCGGCAATGCGGTGCTGTCCTTCATGACCAAGCTCAGTTGCGGCTACTGGAACGTAATGGACCCCACCAACGGCTATACCGCCGTGCGCACCTGCGTGCTGGCCGAGCTGCCTCTGGACAAGCTGGAAAACCGCTATTTCTTCGAAACCGACATGCTGTTCCGGCTGAACACCGTGCGCGCTGTGGTCAAGGATGTGCCCATGGATTCCGTCTACGCGGATGAGGAGTCCAATCTCAAGATCGGCAAGGTGCTACCTGAATTCCTGCGCAAACATGGCTCTCGCCTCTGGCGACGCTATGTCTACAACTATCTGGTACGTGACTTCAATATAGGCACGCTGTACAGCCTGAGCGGCACTCTGCTGGTTGTGCTGGGCACTCTCTTTGGCCTGTGGCATTGGATTGGCGGCAGCAACCACCCCGCCACCAGCGGCACGGTCATGCTTGCCGCCTTGCCCGTCATCATTGGCATCCAGTGCCTGATCGCATTTCTGCATTACGACGTCAGCAGTGTTCCCACCGAGCCAGTCAGCCTGTCTCTGGAAGACCTGGCCGGCGATTGATCAGCGCCTGGTGAACGCATCTGGCAAACCTACTCGTCGGATATCCATATGCATCAACTTCTCCGCCTTTCCGCTGCGGCGCTGTCATTTGGATACCTGACCCTTGCCACCGGGTCAGATGCGGCTCCTGTTTCCCGTCCACCGCTCATCCTGGCCCCCAGCATCGAAGGATGGTTCATCTGCGATGAGGCTGCTGGCAATGCGAAGTTGAGAACGCTCGAGGAATTGTTCAATTTCTGCCGCACGAGAGGCCTTGATGGCGCTCCAGCCATCGAGCAATTGCTGGACAAGCTGGAGCCGGGTGGACCTCAAGGCTCCGTCCAAGTGGGCTACACCATCACCCTGCCCCTGCTGACGCTGTATCGGCATACCGCTCAAGGCTGGGAGATCGACGCAACCCGTGTGGAAAGCTTTTTGAATGTCATCCGCAAGGTGGAGCGCCCGGTTGTGGTCTACCTCATGGCAGATCACTTCGACTCCACAGGCCCCATCGTCGTCGACCTTGCCCAAGATCCCCGCAACCTGATGCAGTTGCGTGATGGCAAACGATTGGAGCTTGGCTATTTCGGCTATCGGATCATGCCGTACACACTGTCGGATGACCCCGCCATTGCCGTCAACCAGTACCGTTTCAAGGCACTGGAGTACGTTGCAAAGAGAATCCGAGCGCTTCCCGAGGCGGTGCAAAAGCGCATCGTCGCCTACACGCTGCCGGGCGAACTGCACCACATGTTCCCTGACTTCCAGAACGGCATGGGCGCCTACCAATCCATCCAGGTCACAGACTACAGTCCGGATTCCGTTGCAGGCTTTCGGCGCTGGCTGCAGTCCAAGTACAAGGATGTGGGGCAGCTGAAAAAGCAGACCGGACTGGATTACCCATCGTTTGATGCCGTTCCTGCACCTTCCAAGGACATTCGCAAGGAGCGCCTGAGCTCCTTTGGCGAGCACTATGACGCCTACGCAGGTGGCACGCTGCCGATTGCAGGCTGGCTGTGGGACCCAGAGCAGGCCGTGAAAAAGCTGGATCTGTACGTGGATGGCATATTCGTCGCGCCTGTTGCCCGCGGGCTGGGCAGGCTGGATGTCTACCGTGCCGTGGATGCGATCACCGATCCCAACTCTGGCTTTCGGCATGATTTGGACTATCGAGACCTGCCACCAGGCAAACACATCGCGCAGGTCGTTGCCGCAACCCATGAACGACGGTACCTGCTGGCCAATGTGGAGTTCATGGTCGTTCCGCGCGATCAGAGCAAGGTATCGGCACAGCCGCCCAAGCGACTGGGATGGATGCCGAGGATCTCAACGCTGCGAGGAGTACGCACCTGGCTGGACATGCCAGCGGGGCCACAGGATCTCTACTACAACCCGTTGGCGCACGATTGGAACACCTACCGCGAATCGCAGGTGTACGGTCTTCTGAAAGCCTTCCATCAAAGGGCCGTAGATGCAGGGCTGCCGGCCGAAAAGATTTACTCGCATCAGATCGTGGCGAATGTGAACTCGTCCTGGAACCCGCAATTGCTTGCCTCCGACAAGACGATCGGTGGCGATACACCCTGGCGAACCGGCGTGAACATGTATGGCGGCACCACCAACAGCGAGTGGATGCGCAACTACATGAGGCAAATTGGCATCACCAGTTACGGCGTCCCAGAGTTCAACCCGCAGCAGTGGAAGCGCGAAGGAGGGCACCTGAAAGCCCTGCAGTCGCACTATGACGGAGGTGCAACCTTCATCAGCCCTTACTACTTCTCCCTGATTCCTGCCCGCCTGAGCGGCGCAGCCGAACACGGCGTCAACCGCATGGAGCTGTCCCCAGACAACCCCAAGGACGGCTCCGACAAGTTCTACAAGGCCATCGTCGAATTCGCCAGGCAGTAGGATGGAGCCCTTGCGCGCACGGACCGTGCGCGCAAACGCTGCCCTTTTACAAGCCGCCCCGGGCGGCTTTTTGCATTTTGACGATCGTGCCTACAACCCTCCAGCCGCTGTCCCTCTGGACACCTCCCGCATCGCCGCTCGGCATCCTTACCGACATCGACGACACCCTGACCACCGAGGGCGTGGTGCCGGACCATGTCGTCGATGCCATCGCCCGGCTCAAGCAGTCCGGCCTGCGCGTGGTGCCGATCACGGGCAGGCCCGTGGGCTGGAGCGAGCCTTTTGCCCAGGCCTGGCCTGTGGATGCCATCGTGGCCGAGAACGGCGCCGTGGCACTGCGGCGCAATGCGCAGGGCGGGCTGGACAAGCTCTACCAGCAGGACGAGGCCACGCGCACCGCCAACTACGCGCGCATGCAGCAGGTGCTGGCCGAGATCGAGGCCACCGTGCCCGGGGCGCTGCGCGCCACCGACTCGGCGGGCCGCGAATGCGACATTGCCGTGGACCACAGCGAATTCACCCAGATGCCCCAGCAGGACATTGACCGCTGCGTGGCCATCATGAAGGCGGCGGGCATGAACGCCACCGTCAGCTCCATCCACATCAACGGCTGGTTTGGCGCGCACAACAAGCTCGAAGGCGCGCGCTGGATCCTGCGCACGCTGTTCGACATCGACCTCGACGCCACGCTGGACCGCTGGATCTACATCGGAGACTCCACCAACGACCAGCTCATGTTCGAGCACATGCCCCACAGCCTGGGCGTGGCCAACATCGCGCGCTTCGTGCCCCAACTCAAGCACCTGCCTCGCCATGTCACCCAGGCCGAGCGAGGAGACGGCTTTGCTGAAATGGCGCAGTACCTGCTGACCCAGCGCCCCTGATCCACAGGGCCGAGGGCCGGTGCAGCCCTTGCGGGCCTTCGCCCTCGACCACCCCCATCGGCCCCTCCTGATCTGCGGGACCCGCGCTCCCCCCGCAGACACCATCACCCTCAGCACAGCCAACCGCCCGGCGCAGGCGGGCTGTGCACCCTCTTTTCCCCATTCGACAGAGCAAATCTAGGACTATTCCTAGATCAAGCATCAATTATCAGAATGCGCCCTATTTCATATAGTAGCGGTGCACACCTAGAATCCATCACATACCCAAAGAACAGGTTTTTGTTTCGCCTTTTTCTTTGACAGATTCTCTCCTACATCCCATCCGCGCCATTGGGCACTGGTGTATTTGAAAAATTCAACTTCAAACATGCCAGAGAAACAAACCTCGCCCATCCCTCGCCAACGCTCCCTCATCCGAACAATTTCTCCATGTCAGCGCCACCACCTATTCCAGCATGATCGCAACCCCTGCAAATCCTTGACCATGCTGACAGTTACCAACCATTGGATTGATGAGGTGAACATGGAACACTGATGATTTATTAACCACTCAACCATTCACACACTCTCTTATTCCACCAGCGCATTCATCGCTGCTGGAATTTCATTTATCTCTTCAACTCGAGGGAATACCCATGAAAAAGATCGCATTGCTGACATCGGTTGCCGGCCTGGTCATGATGGCCATGAACACCGCTCAAGCAGCAGACGGCACCATCAACTTCACGGGCGAGGTGGTCACCACCACCTGCAAGGTGGACACCACGGTCGCCGGCGCCGCCAAGGACGGCGTGAAGCTGCCCAACGTGGCGAACAACCAGCTGGCCACCGTGGGCGCCACCGTCGGCCGCCAGGCGTTCTCGCTGGAACTCAGTGGCTGTGAGCTGGCCACCGCCACCTCCACAGCGCCCGTCTCCAAGGTCGCCGTGTTCTTCGAAGCCGGCCCCAACGTGGACCTGGTCACCGGCATGCTCAAGCCCGCAGCGGCCAGCGGTACTGGTGCGCCCACCGTGGCCTCCGGTGTCCAGATCGCCATCGTGGATCCCAGCAACAACGAGCGCCTGAAGATCGGTTCCGCCCAATCGCGCTTTGTGGACATCGACAACAAGGTCGGTGGCAATGGCCGGGCCATCATGCGTTTCGCCTCCGAATACGTGGCCACCGGCCCCGTGACGGCCGGCCGTACCGACACCTCGGTGACCTACTCGCTGGTCTATCAGTAATCACTGACTTTCAGGCATATCGGCCGCCTTGCGGTGGTCGATATGCCGTGTCTTCTGCTTTTCTGACATGGGCCCGGCCCCATTCTTTCGCTCAAAACCCAGAGAGTTCTCCGATGCTGACGATCAAACGTTCATATGGGCTTGCTGCCATCCTGTTGTCCCTTCTTCTTGGAACGGCGGCACAGGCCAGCGTGACATTGACGGGCACGCGCATCATCTTCCCCAGTGGCGAGAAGGAAGCCACCATCCAGCTCACCAACGAAGGCAGCAAACCTGCCCTGGTGCAGGCCTGGCTGGACAAGGGCAACAACCAGGAATCGCCTGAGAACATCGACGTTCCCTTCGTCATCACGCCCACCATCATGCGCATCGAGGCGGGCAAGACCCAGACGTTGCGCATCATCTATTCGGGCGAAGCACTGCCTGCTGACAAGGAATCCCTGTTCTGGCTCAACGTGCTGGACGTCCCGCCCAAGGCGAAAATGGAAGGCGACTCCAACAATCTCCAGTTCGCCTTTCGCACTCGTGTCAAGCTCATGTACCGGCCCGGCAATCTGCCCGGCAATGCCCAGGAGGCTCCTGCCCAGCTTCAATGGTCAGCAGGCGTTGACGCCAAAAACCAGCCTGTGTTGAACGCACGCAATCCCAGCGCCTTTGTGGTCAATGTGGCTGGCGTTGAAGTGCAACTCGGCGGAAAATCCTTCGAGGCAGGTGTCGGGCCCGTTCTTCCCGGCCAGGTGGCCACCTTCCCAATCAAGGAACCTGCGGGTGCCAATATGGCTGGTGCGACAGGTGCCACGGTGATGTTCAGCAGCATCAATGATTGGGGAGCCAGTCTCAACCACGAAGCCAGAATTGGCAATTCCGCCCAATAAACAGGGCAATGCGAGCACAGCCACGCGAATCCCCCGTCCTCTCCGGTCTGATTATCTAATGCCACTGCATTTTCAGCCCGGCCAGCACACCGATACACAGCGTTAATACCCAGCAAAACTGCATCGGTCTCTTTAACGGGACTGGCACATCGGCCTTGGCCGTTCGCTTTGCATCGGGCGCACAGCATTAGGAGATAAGCAAATGATCAGGCCAGTCTTTCCAGATTCAGAAAAGGGAATCAAAAGCCGGCATACAAGGCAAGGAAAAGGAACAATGCCGGGGCCAGGCCAAGGCCCTGCCGGATATTTCCAACTGAAGCCCGGCCATGCGCTGCTGCTCTCCGTGCTGGTGTGCTGGCAGTCCGAGGCCCAGCAGGGCCAGCAGGTCAAGGAAGTCACGACCTCCACGTCCACCGGCCAGTGGCAGCCCACGCCGGCTGCCGTCGACTTCGACCCCAGCTTTCTGAACACCGGCAAGCAGACCATTGACGTCTCGCGCTACTCGCGCGCCAACGTGGTCACGGCAGGCAGCTACAACCCAGACATCTACATCAACGGCAACTGGGTTGGCCGCAGCGAAGTGCAGTTCAAGGCACTGGCCGGTTCGCAGGACGCGCTGCCCTGCCTGGACAAGGCCCTGCTGGAGAAGGGGGGCATCGACCTCTCGCGCCTGCCGCCCGAGGCCGCCTTGAAGCTGGTGGCCGACGGTGGCTGCAACCGTCTGGACCAGATCATCGCGGGCGCCTTCACCAGTTTCGATTTCGGCAAGCAGCGACTGGACCTGAGCGTGCCCCAGGCCTCGCTGCGCCGCTCGGTGCGCGGCTATGTCAGCCCCGACCAATGGAGCGCCGGCGTGCCTGTCGGTCTGCTCGGTTACCAGTTCAACACCTACCACGGGCGCTCCAGCAACGCAGAAAACACCACGCAGAGCTACCTGGGCCTGAACGGCGGCGTCAACATCGACCGCTGGCATTTCCGGCACAACGGCTCCTTCAGCTGGGCGGACACTGGACGGGGCAACTACCAGAACATCTCCACCTACGCACAGCGCGACATTGCCGACTGGTCTTCCCAGCTCATACTGGGCGACACCTACACGGGTGGCGACCTGATGGACTCCACCTCGTTTCGCGGCATACGCTTGAACAGTGATGACCGCATGCTGCCCGACTCCCAACGCGGCTACGCGCCCGTGGTGCGCGGCGTGGCCAACACCAATGCCCGAGTCACCATCACGCAGAACGGCATCAAGCTCTACGAAACCACGGTGGCGCCCGGCGCCTTCGTCATCAACGACCTCTATCCCACGGGCTACGGTGGCGACCTGCAAGTCAGCATTACCGAGGCCAATGGCGCCGTGCGCAGCTTTGCCGTGCCCTACGCGGCCGTGCCGCTGTCGCTGCGCGAGGGGCAGGACCGCTACAGCCTCACGGCGGGCGTGGTGCGCCACCTGCCCAATACCTCGCCGCTGTTCTCGCAGGCGACCTGGCAGCACGGCTTCACCAACATGCTGACCGGCTACGGCGGTGTGTCCGTGGCCAAGGGCCATATCTCGCCCATGATTGGCGCGGCGCTCACCACGCCCTGGGGTGCCTTTGGTGCAGACATCACGCACGCCTCCACCAGCATTCCCAATGACGGCTCCTTTTCCGGACAGAGCTTGCGTGCCAGCTACGCCAAGTCCTTTGCGCAGACCGGCACCCACGTGGCCATTGCCGCCTATCGCTACTCCACCAACGGATTCTTCGGCCTCAACGACGCCATGCGCGCACGGGATCAGGCCAATCTGCTACGGCCCTCCACGGACCTGTACCGGCCTCGCAACCGCGCCTCCCTGGTCATGGGCCAGCAGTTTGGCCCCGGGGGAGGCAGCCTCAGCCTCACGGCGTCCACTGCCAAGTACTGGAACCGCCAGGGCTCCAACGTCGACTACGCCATTGGCTACAGCAACTCGTTCCGCAACATCTCCTACAACCTCTCTGCGGCGCGCCAGCGCGATGCCTGGGGACAGTCCAACACGTTCCTGCACGTGGGCCTGTCGATTCCGCTCAGCATGGAGCGCGGCATGATGCTCTCCACCAATACCAACCGCGACTCGCGCGGCCGCGTGCAGGCCCAGGCCAACCTGTCCGGGCTGCTGGGCGACGACAACGCCATCTCCTACGGCCTCAGCGCCAACCACAACACCGGTGGCATGAATGGCAGCAGCACCAGTGCCAGCGCCAACGCCACCTACCGCGCATCGCAGACCGAACTCAGCGGCAGCGTCAGCGCCAGCAGCGGCTACCAGCAGTTCTCGGTAGGCGCACGTGGCGCCATCGTGGCCCACCCGGGCGGCGTGACGCTGTCGCAATCGGTGTCTGACACCTTTGCCATCGTGGAGGCCAAGAACGCGGAAGGCGCGCGCATCAACAACGCGCCCGGCGTGAAGGTGGACAGCCGGGGCTATGCCGTCGTCCCGTATCTGACGCCGTTCTCGATGAACGAGGTCTCCATCGATCCCAAGGGCCTGTCGACGGACGTGGAACTCAAGGAAACCAGCCAGCACGTCGCGCCGCTGGCCGGCGCCGTGCCACTGCTGGTGTTCAAGACAGCCTATGGCCGCTCGGCCGTGATCCGCGCGCGGCAGGCAGGCAACATGCCTGTGCCCTTTGGCGCCAGCGTGCTGGACATGGACGGCAAGGAATTGGGCGTGATCGGCCAGGCCGGCAAGCTGCTGGCGCGCGGACTGTCTGACCAGGGCGAGCTGCAGGTGCAGTGGAAGACGGACACCGGCATGGTGGGTTGCAACCTCTCCTATACCCTGCCTGAAAGAAAGCGCAGCACCACCTACCAGCCGCCGCAAAGCCTGGAACTGCCCTGCGTGGCCAGCAACAAGCTGCTGCCTGCGGCCACCGACGTGGCATCGGCCAAGCCCGGCAAGACCGCGGCAACCTCAACCGCAACCACCGATGCCAAGACAGCCGTGGCAGACGCCCCGGCCTCCAACGCTGCGTCGGCCGTGGCTCTGGCCGGCATGACCCAGGAACGTACGGCAGTAACGGCACCGGCCACGGTAGTCGCCAGCGCCCCGGCAGTCACTGCGGCGGCAGTGCTGCCCGCTCGTGCCACACAGCCGAGCGACAGCCAGCAGGCACTGAAGCTGGAGCGCAACCTGGACGGCCTGCGCATGAGCGTCAAGATCAGCGCCTTGCCCACCACGGTGCCAGTCACCAGCAACACGGGCAGAACTCCCGTGGCGGCAGGGCACGACGCAGGCACCGGCAAGCACAAGCCGCCGCAGCAAACCCTGCGGGCTGACCGTCCGCTGGCCATCCTGCAGCCCAGCCTGAAGATCAGCGCCTTGAAGGCGACTGACAAGACCTGAATCTGAGGCGAACCCTCTTCCCAAAAGAGGGTTCGCGCTAGCCCAGGAAACGCCACATGGTGCGGCAACCGACAAGCATTTCGATAGTGCCCTTTTACGCGCCAGCGGCACGCAGCACTGCGCGGCCGTACCGTACACAACGCACTCTTGCAGTCATTGGCTCGTGCTGCCACGCATGCTTGCCGTTTGACGGCTGCAACCGGCGGCTCGGCTGCGCAGCAGATTGAAAAAATGAGCGGTTCAATATGCAATACCGTGCCGGCAGCAATTCTGGCCAACTCTTGGTCTATTTTCAAATAAGCACACCATTAAGAATTACCCCTAAGGTATCCGCCCCCTATCCATCTTCTTTTGGGAAATGTGCATTTTTCGTCTTCCACGCCCGTGGGCACCACTTAGCAGAGCCGTAGGCAATACCAACCAGTGGTTTGCAGGCAGCGCCGTATTCTGGCAAGGCAAACTGGATATTCCCTTGAAGGCCCGCCATCTGAACACCGCTCCCCAGGTGACGCCGGGCAAGGCCAATGGTGCGGCCACATTCACGATGAGCTATCAGTAGCACGGTCTGATACTTCTGAGCCTTTGGGGAACCAACGTTCATGCGTGCATTGGGCAGACCTTACCCGATGCTCGAAAGGAAACTCCGTGAAAAATGCACTTCGCATCCTCAAAAGTTCATTTATTCCATTGACTTGGGCCTTGACTACCCCTTCAACATGGGCCTTGTGCAAATTGAACACCAGCGACGGCTTGCCGTACTTTACGGCCGAACTCTCCGGCATGACAGTTCCCGAATTCGCACCTGGTGACTACGACATTGGAAGCACCATCTACAAATACAGCGGCCCGTTGAAACTTACCAATAAAATCCCAGAATCCAAGAATCCACAGTTTGAATGTGTTCCTGGAATAGAAGACTACCTCACAGGCATCGGCCCTCATGAAAATGGTCTTTATTCAGCCCCTGGAACCATCAAGAATATCAAGTTAAAATTAAGCGCCTTCACAATTCCGTTCCCTTTTTTGGTCTACTCAACAGTTCCAAAGACAAGTGGCAATTGGAATGAAGCGAGCTTTTATTATGATATCGAATTAATCAAAACGGGCCCCATCTCCAGTGGGGGCACATTATCTGGCTCATTCGCTCAATCCCGTGCCAATGATGCGGCCGGACAATTGCTGGTCGATTTTCGTTTCGCGGCCCCGGTCGTCATTCGTCCCCGCGTTCCTACCTGCAAGGTCAGGATGAAAGAAATAAGGTTCGACATGGGCGCCGTGCTCATGAGGTCGTCCGGTGGCGTGGGAGCCACCAGCGCCAGCAGCGAGGAACAGAACATTCAGCTGGACTGCTCGGGCGGCGATACAGGGACCGCAACGCAGGTGTACGTGACACTGACCGATGTGACCGACCGCAACAACACGTCCTCCAACCTCACGCTGAACAGGACCTCCACGGCACGAGGCATTGCCGCGCAAATCCTCAGCAACGGCAAGCCGGTGCGGTTCGGCGCAGAAGCGGACGACACCAGCCGATGGTTGGCGGGCGACGTTCCCCAAGGGCAGACGGCGTTCTCGATTCCGCTGCAGGGACGCTACGTGCAGACGGAAGACCGGGTTGTACCCGGCAGCGCCAACGCTTCCGCAGAGTTCACCATCCATTACCAGTAAGCGCAGGCGCTGGAGCCATCCGCAGGACGACCCGGGAAGCCGTGAGAGCGGCCCGCCTGGACGGGCTCCATGGGACCCAGCTTGCCTGAGTAAATATAAAGGGTTTACCCCCTATCAAAAAAGGTGCAACCCATGTGAAATCACGCCGAATCCGGTTGCACCCCAGTCATCGAAAAAGCACTTTCCCTTTCCAATCCATTATGTCCACCACCGTAGGCATCAAAGTCGACGACGCCTTGCGCGAGCGCATCCGCGTCGCAGCCCAGCAGATGGGTCGCACACCGCACTGGCTGATCAAACAGGCCGTCGTTCAGTACGTCGATGCGCTGGAGCGCGGCGCAACCACCATCCGGCTTGCAGGCGCAGGCGACAGCCCTGGCGATGTCGCGATCGAAGAGGCGCAACCCAACGCTGGCCAAGAGGTACAACCTTTTCTGGAATTCGCCCAGTCCATCCTCCCGCAGACGCCGTTGCGCGCTGCCATCACGGCCGCCTGGCACCGGCCGGAGCCCGAGTGCCTGCCGGTGCTGCTGCCGCTGGCACGTGCCCAGGATGCCCAGCAGGCCGACAAGGTCCGCGAGCTGGCGACCCGGCTGGTGCAGGGGCTGCGCGATGCGCCGGCCGGCAGCGGCGTGGCGGCGCTGGTGCAGGAGTTCTCGCTGTCCAGCCAGGAAGGCGTGGCGCTGATGTGCCTGGCCGAGGCGCTGCTGCGCATTCCCGACCGTGCCACGCGCGATGCGCTGATCCGCGACAAGATCAGCAAGGGCGACTGGCGCGCCCATGTGGGCCGCTCGCCCTCGCTGTTCGTGAACGCGGCGGCCTGGGGCCTGGTGCTGACGGGCAAGCTCACGTCCACGAGCAGCGAGAAGAACCTGTCGTCGGCGCTGACGCGCGTGATCGGCAAGGGCGGCGAGCCGCTGATCCGCCAGGGCGTGCACCGCGCCATGAAGCTGATGGGCGAGCAGTTCGTGACGGGCCAGGACATTGCCGAGGCGCTGGCCAACAGCCGCGCCTATGAAAAACAGGGCTTTCGCTACAGCTACGACATGCTGGGCGAGGCGGCCGCCACCGATTCCGACGCACAGCGCTACCTGCAGGCCTACGAGCAGGCCATCCACGCGATCGGTGCGGCCTCCAACGGACGCGGCATCTTCGAGGGGCCGGGCATCTCCATCAAGCTGTCGGCCCTGCACCCGCGCTACAGCCGCGCGCAGTACGAGCGTGTGATGGCCGAACTGCTGCCGCGCGTGCTGCAGCTGGCCGAGCTGGCCAAGCAATACGACATCGGCATGAACATCGACGCCGAAGAGGCCGACCGGCTGGAGCTGTCGCTGGACCTGCTGGAGGCCTTGTGTGCCGCGCCCTCGCTCAAGGGCTGGAACGGCATAGGCTTTGTGGTCCAGGCCTACCAGAAGCGCTGCCCGCAGGTGCTGGACTACCTGGTGGACCTGGCCCGCCGCAGCCGCCGCCGCCTGATGGTACGCCTGGTCAAGGGCGCCTACTGGGACAGCGAGATCAAGCGCGCCCAGGAAGGCGGCCAGGCCGGCTACCCGGTCTATACGCGCAAGGTCTATACCGATGTGAGCTACCTGGCCTGCGCGCGCAAGCTGCTGGATGCGCCCGATGCCATCTACCCCCAGTTCGCCACGCACAACGCGCAGACCCTGGCCAGCATCTACCACCTGGCCCAGGCCGTGGGCGGCAGCTACTACAGCGGCCAGTACGAGTTCCAGTGCCTGCACGGCATGGGCGAGCCGCTGTACGCACAGGTGACGGGCCCGGCCTCCGAAGGCAAGCTGGCCCGTCCCTGCCGCATCTATGCGCCCGTGGGCAGCCATGAGACGCTGCTGGCCTATCTGGTGCGCCGCCTGCTGGAGAACGGTGCCAATACCTCGTTCGTGAACCGCATCGGCGATGCCTCCGTGCCGGTCTCCGACCTGGTGGCCGATCCGGTGGACGAGGTGATGAAGATCGCGCGCAACGAAGGCCGGCTGGGCGCCCCCCACCCGCGCATTGCGCTGCCGGCCGATCTGTTCGCGCAGCAGGGAGACAAGCCAGGGCAGGCCCGCGCCAATTCCCAGGGCCTGAACCTGGCGCACGAGCAGCAACTGGCCTCGCTGGCCGCCGCGCTGCTGCACAGCACGCGCCAGACCTATCTGGCCGCCCCCGCGGATGCCGACCTGCCTGCCGACCCGGCGCGTACCGAAGGCTGGCAGCCCATGCGCAACCCGGCCGAGCTGTCCGACATCGTGGGCTGGGTGCGCGAGGCCACGGCGGCCGAGGCCGAAGCCGCCGCCGCGCGCGCCGCGCAGGCCGCGCCCATCTGGGCCGGCACACCACCCGCCGCCCGTGCCGACGCGCTGGCCCGCGCCGCCGACCTGCTGGAGCAACGCAGCCAGCCGCTGATGGGCCTGATCATGCGGGAGGCGGGCAAGACCCTTTCCAACGCCGTGGCCGAGGTCCGCGAGGCCGTGGACTTCCTGCGCTACTACGGCGCCCAGGCGGCCGCGCATTTCGACAACGCCGCGCAGCGCCCTCTGGGCGTGGTGCTGGCCATCAGTCCCTGGAATTTCCCGCTGGCCATCTTCTGCGGACAGGTGGCTGCGGCCCTGGCCGCCGGCAACACGGTGCTGGCCAAGCCTGCCGAGCAGACACCGCTGACGGCAGCCGCCATGGTGGCCCTGCTGCACGAGGCTGGCGTGCCGCGCGACGCGCTGCAGCTGGTGCCGGGCACGGGCGAGACCGTGGGCGCGGCCCTGGTGGCCCATGCCCAGGTGGCGGGCGTGATGTTCACGGGTTCCACCGAGGTGGCGCGCCTGATTGCACGCCAGCTGTCCCGCCGTCTGTCGCCTGCAGGCCGCACCATTCCACTGATTGCCGAGACCGGCGGCCAGAACGCCATGGTGGTGGACTCCTCGGCCCTGGCCGAGCAGGTGGTGGCCGATGTGCTGGCCTCGGCCTTCGATTCGGCCGGCCAGCGCTGCTCTGCCCTGCGCCTGCTGTGCCTGCAGGACGAGGTGGCCGACCGCACGCTGACCATGCTGCGCGATGCGCTGCAGGAGTGGAACCTGGGCAACCCCGACCGCCTGAGCACCGATGTGGGCCCCGTGATCGACGACGCGGCGCGCCGCCAGATCGAGCAGCACATAGAGCAGATGGCCGCGGCGGGCCAGAAGGTCACCCGCGTGGAACGCAAGGACGGCGTGCTCAATGGCCACTACGTGGCCCCGGCCCTCATCGAGATCGACAGCACCACGCGCCTGCAGCGCGAGGTCTTCGGCCCCGTGCTGCATGTGATCCGCTTCAAGCGCGAGCAGCTGGACTCGCTGGTCGATGGCATCAACGCCACCGGCTACGGCCTGACCTTCGGCGTGCACAGCCGCATCGACGAGACCATTGCCCACCTCACCCAGCGCGTGCATGCGGGCAACATCTATGTGAACCGCAATGTGATCGGCGCCATGGTGGGCGTGCAGCCCTTTGGCGGCATGGGCCTGTCCGGCACCGGCCCCAAGGCCGGCGGCCCGCTGTACCTGCACCGGCTGGCGCAGGGGCCGGCCAGCGCGGCGCTGTCCGTCTTTGCGCGGGCCGAGTCGTCCGCCCAGGCACCGCTGCAATTGCTGGGCCTGCTGCGCGAGACGCTGTCCAAGGCCCCGCCCCAGGACATGTCCGCCGATGAGCAGGTGCAGGCCCTTGCCGCCTGCGACGATGCCCTGGCCGCCTCGCGCCTGGACGCCGCCATGCTGCTGCCCGGCCCCACGGGCGAATCCAACCGCTACCGCCTGCTGCCGCGCGGCCCCGTCTGGGCATTGCCGCGCACGCCGCTGGGCCTGGTGGCCCAGGTGGCAGCAGCCCTGGCCAGCGGCAACGCCTGCCATGCGGTGCTGCCCGACAACGGGACAGGCGCCGACAGCGGCTGCGCCGCCACCTGGCAGGCGCTGCGCGCCGCTGCGGGCGATGCCGGCGTGTCGTGGCTGCACAGCGCCAGCGCCGAATCGCTGGCTGATGCACAAGCGCCCATGGCGGCCTTGCTGTTCGAGGGCGACGGCGACGCCCTGCTGCAGGTCTGCGCCCAGGTCGCCGCGCGCGACGGTGCCCTGGTGCGCGTGGAAAGCCGCAACAGCGACGAGCTGCATGCGGGCCGCGGCTATGACCTGGCCGCGCTGTTCCACGAGCAATCCATCAGCACCAATACCGCCGCCGCAGGCGGAAACGCCCAACTCATGACCATGGCTTGAACCGCCGGGGCCGGCACAACCGGCCCCTGGCAAGCGCCCCGCACAACCCGAAAAACACGACCAACGCAGGACACTTCAATGCAATTCAACTGGAACGACCCGACGGCGATCATGTTCGCCATCTACCTGGTCGCCATGCTCGGCATCGGCGCCATCGGCTACTTCAGCACCAAGAATCTTTCCGACTACATCCTGGGCGGTCGCAGCCTGGGCAGCTTCGTGACGGCGCTGTCGGCCGGCGCCTCGGACATGAGCGGCTGGCTGCTGATGGGCCTGCCCGGCGCCATCTACCTGTCCGGCCTGTCGGAAGCCTGGATCGCCATCGGCCTGATCCTGGGCGCCTACCTGAACTGGCGCCTGGTGGCGGCGCGGCTGCGCCTGTACACCGAGCGCGCCGGCAATGCGCTGACGCTGCCCGACTACCTGGCCAACCGCTTCGAGGATCACTCCAACGTGCTGCGCATCGTGACGGCCGTGGTGATTCTGGTGTTCTTCACGCTGTACTGCGCCTCGGGCGTGGTGGCGGGAGCGCGCCTGTTCGAGAACATGTTCGGCATGCCCTACAGCACGGCCCTGTGGGTGGGCGCGCTGTGCACCATCGCCTATGTGTTCATCGGCGGCTTCCTGGCCGTGAGCTGGACGGACACCATCCAGGCCTCGATGATGATCACGGCGCTGATCCTGGCGCCCGTGATCGCCTGGCTGGCCGTGCAGGGCCATCTGCAGCCGGGCCAGGACCTGCACGCCATCGTGGCGGCAGAGAAGTTCGACCTGTTCCGTGGCGCCAGCTTCGTGGGCGTGGTCTCGCTGCTGGCCTGGGGCCTGGGCTACTTCGGCCAGCCGCACATCCTGGTGCGCTTCATGGCGGCCTCGTCGGTGCAGACCATTCCTTCGGCCCGCCGCATCAGCATGACCTGGATGATCCTGTGCCTGGCCGGCGCCGTGGCCGTGGGCTTCATCGGCATCCCCTACTTCGCGGCCAACCCCGGTGGCGCCGCCGCCGTGAACGCCAATGCCGAGACGGTGTTCATGGAGATCACCAAGCAGCTGTTCAACCCCTGGATCTCGGGCGCGCTGCTGGCAGCCATCCTGGCGGCCGTGATGAGCACGCTGTCGTGCCAGCTGCTGGTGTGCTCCAGCGCGCTGACCGAAGACATCTACCGCACCTTCCTGCGAAAGAACGCCAGCCAGATCGAACTGGTCTGGATAGGCCGCGCCATGGTGCTGCTGGTGGCCTTGATCGCCATCGCCATCGCCAGCAACCCCGACTCCAAGGTGCTGGGCATGGTCAGCTACGCCTGGGCCGGCTTCGGCGCCGCCTTCGGCCCGGTGATCATCCTGTCGCTGTTCTGGAGCCGCATGACGCGCGGCGGCGCGCTGGCCGGCATCATCACCGGCGCCGTGACCGTGCTGGTGTGGAAGCAGTTCGGCTGGCTGGGCCTGTACGAGATCATCCCCGGCTTCATCCTGGCCTGGCTGGCCACGGTGGTCGTCAGCCGCATGGGCCCTGCGCCTTCGCAAAGCATCCTGAAGGCGCATGCGGCGGTGGAGAGCGAGTTCGAGCGGATCGGGGCACGCTGAGTGGCAATGAGCTGACCCGCTCCATCTGAACCCGACGCCCGATGACGCTTGCGCGCATCGGGCGTTTGTCATTTCAGCACCTATGGCATCGCCAAATCAGATGCACCTCAACGCACATGACGAGCGCTTTGTACGTGGTCGCCACAAGGGGAGTGGTCACTACAATCCATGGGCTCTTTTTTTCATCGCCGGGCCGCCCCAGGATGAAAGGCGGCCCCCTGCGGGGGACCGCAGTGCTTGCCCTGCAAGGGGGGCGTGGGGGCCATTTTTCAACACACAACAAGTGAGACTGCCGCTATGCAAATGATCCGCCGCACCCTTCTTTCGACCTGCGTGGCCGCCATGGCGGCTGCTTCGGCTGGCGCCGTACTGGCCCAGACCAAGGAGGTCAAGGTGGGCTACGCCCTGGCCGTGAATTCGCACTACGGCGCGGCCGCCCAGGCCTGGGCCGATGCGGTGGAAAAGGGCACGAACGGCGCCTACAAGTTCAAGCAGTTCCCCGCGTCCGCCCTGGGCGGCGAACGCGAGCTGATCGAGGGCCTGCAGCTGGGCACGGTGGAGGCGGCCATCGTCTCCACGGGCGCCATCAGCAACTTCGTGCCCGATGTGGGCGTGGTGGACATTCCCTTCCTGTTCCGCGACACGCAGCATGCGCGCGCCGTGCTGGACGGCGCCTTCGGCCAGGAGCTGCTGGCCAAGTTCAGCAAGCGCGGCCTGGTCGCGCTGGCCTGGGGCGAGCAGGGCTTTCGCCACCTGTCCAACAACAAGCACGCCGTCAACGGCGTGGCCGATCTCAAGGGCCTGAAGATCCGCGTGACCGAGAACCCCGTGCACATCACGGCCTTCCGCACGCTGGGCGCATCGCCCACGCCCATGTCCTGGCCCGAGGTGATCGGTGCGCTGCAGCAGGGCACGATCGACGGCCAGGAGAACCCGATCTCGGTGCTGGCCTCGGCCAAGCTGTGGCAGGTGCAAAAACACCTGACGCTGACGGCCCATGTGTACGCGCCCATGGCCCTGCTGGTGTCGCCCTCGTTCTGGGGCACGCTGAACGACAGCCAGAAGGCGGCCTTCACGCAGGGCGCCAAGTCGGGCGCCATCGCTTCGCGCGTGTTCGTGGACACGGTGGAGAAGAAGGGCGTGGAAGAG
Organism: Delftia sp. RIT313; assembly: GCF_000632165.1. Lineage (NCBI taxonomy): Bacteria > Pseudomonadati > Pseudomonadota > Betaproteobacteria > Burkholderiales > Comamonadaceae > Delftia > Delftia sp. RIT313. The sequence continues at coordinate 58,082 of NZ_JFYT01000029.1, forward strand.
GCCAAGAGCCACGGCATGCAGGTGGTGGAGAAGGTGGACCAGGCCGCCTTCCGCACCGCGCTGGAGCCGGCCTACAAGGAATACGCGAAGAAGTTCGGCCAGAAGACGCTGGACACCATCGCCAACGCCAAGTAATCCTTCCTGCCACGGGCGGCCCGCCCGTGGCACCGGGCCGCCGCTGCGGGCAAGCCCCATGGCCCCGCACGGCGCCCACGCCGATGATCTGACCTCCGACGGCAGCCCGGCCCTTGCGCCACTCCCCTCCTGCCCTCGCCCACTCCTATGCTCAACCGAATCGAACGCGCCCTTGTGGCCTGCAACCGCTGGCTGCTGATCGTGCTGTTGCTGGCCATGGCCTGCATCGTGTTTGCCAATGTGGTGCTGCGCTACACCACGGGCGACTCCATTGTCTGGGCCGAGGAAGTGGCCCGGCACATGATGATCTGGGTCACCTTCCTGGGCGCGGGCCTGGTGCTGCGCTTCGGCGGCCATGTGGCCATCGACAACCTGCACCGCTCGGTGGGCACGCGCAAGGCGCAGTGGCTGCGCCGCCTCGTGGTGCTGGGCGTGGGCCTGTTCTGCGCGGTGATGGCGGTGGCCTCGTCGCAGTACGTCTGGGCCACGCGCTTCCAGACCACGGCGGCCACGGACATTCCGATCTCCTTCGTCTACGCGGCCATGCCCGTGGGCTTCGTGCTGATGCTGGTGCATCTGCTGTTCATTGCGCGCGGCTACGTGGCTGATGGCTCCTTCGCCGAATCCGACGAGATGGATGCCGACGCAGCCGCGTCGATCTGATCCACCAGGCAGACACATCATGGGTATCACGCTTTTCATCGCCATCATCGTCCTGCTCACGCTGGGCTTTCCGGTGGCCTTCGCGCTGGCGATCTCCGCCGCACTGGCCGTCTTCGTGGGGGGCCGCTATCCGCAGCTCATCGTGTTCAAGGAGATGTTCACGGGCATAGACAGCTTTCCGCTGATGGCCGTGCCCTTCTTCATCCTGGCGGCCGAGCTGATGTCGGGCGGGGCGCTCACGCATGTGCTGCTGCGCTTTGCCGCGCAGTTCGTGGGCCATCTGCGCGGCGGCCTGGGCTATGCCAATGTGCTGTCGCTGACGCTGTTCTCGGGCATTTCGGGCTCGGCCCTGGCCGATGCGGCCGGCCCCGGCTCGATGATGGTCAAGATGATGGACAAGGCCGGCTATGCACGCTCCTACGCGGCGGCGCTGACGGCCAGCACGGCCATCGTGGGGCCCATCATTCCGCCGTCGGTGAGCATGATCATCTACGCGCTGCAGGATGAGAACGTGTCGGTGGGCGGGCTGTTCATGGCCGGCTTCATTCCCGGCATCCTGATCGCGCTGGCCATGGCCGCCGTGAACTGGTGGGTGTGCAGGAAGCGCGACTACCGCTCCACCGAGCCGCGCCCTGACGGCCGCACGATGTGGATCAACAGCTTCAAGGCGATTCCCGCGCTGATGCTGATCGTGCTCATCGTGGTGGGCATCCGCTTCGGCATCTTCACGCCCACCGAGGCGTCGGTGGTGGCCGTGTTCTACGCCCTGGTCTGCGGCAAGTGGGTGTACCGCACGCTGCAGTGGTCGGCGCTGCCGGGCATTGCGGCGCGCTCGGCCATGCTGACGGCCTCGGTGCTGCTGGTGATGGCGACTTCGGCCGCATTTGCCTGGGTGCTGACGGTGGAGGGCATCCCACAGTACCTGTCCGAGCTGATCGTGAGCTGGGAGCTGTCGCCCACCCTGTTCCTGGTGGCGGTGAACATCCTGCTGCTGGTGTTCGGCATCTTCATGGAGCCGCTGCCCGGCGTGATGATCCTGGTGCCCATCCTGGCGCCCATTGCGTTCAGCCTGGGCATCGATCCCACGCACTTCGCCATGGTGGTGATCGTGAACCTGACGCTGGGCATGATCACGCCGCCCGTGGGCGGGCTGCTGTTCGTGACCTCGGTGGCCACGCGCGTGTCCATCACCGATCTCACGCGCGAGATGCCGCTGTTCCTGCTGGCCCACTTCGTGGTGCTGTGCCTGCTGACCTTCATCCCCGCGCTGTCCACCTGGTTGCCGCATACGCTGGGCTTCCAGTGACGACAAGGGCCTCCGAGTGAGGCCCTTTTTTTTGCCGCCGGGCCGCCCCAAGGCAAGAAGCGGCCCCCTGGGGGGCAGCGGACCTTGCGCAGCAAGGGTAGCGTGGGGGCCTTTTTTCTGGGGTGCCCAGCGCCTCAGAAGAGCAGGCCGGCCATGCGCTGGGCCGTTTCCTTCAGGTGCGGCAGGCCCTCCAGCGCCTGCGCCAGCGGCATGCGCGCCTCGGGCGCATGTACGGCCAGCGTGGCGCGGCACTGGCCCTTGGCATCGCGCACGGGCACGGCCACGGCGATCATGCCGCGCATGAATTCCTCGCGGTCGCAGGAGTGGCCTTCGCGCACGATGCGCGCGCACTCCTGTGCCAGCGCCTCGGGCGTGGTCAGCGTGTTGGCCGTGCAGGCGGTGAGTTCCACGCTGTCCAGAATGGCGGCGCGCCGGGCCGCAGGCATATGGGCCAGGAACAGCTTGCCGCTGGCCGTGGCGTGGATGGGCACCATCGATCCGGCCTCCAGCTGGATGCGCAGCGGCCAGTGGGTCTCGACACGGTCCAGGTAGCGCACGCGCGTGCCGTCCAGCACGGTGAGGTTGCAGGTCTCGCCCAGCCGCGCCACCAGTTGGGACAGCAGCTCATGGCGCAGGGCCTGGCGCGGGTCGGCTTGCAGGGCGCGCACGGCCAGGCTCAGCAGCTTTGGGCCGGGGGAGAAGCTGCGGTCACCCTCATGGCGCAGCAGCCATTGCCGCGCCTCCAGGTGGGAGCACAGGCGCGAGGCCGTGGCCTTGGGCAGGTTGAGCGCGGCTGCGATGTCCATGAGGCCCGGCGGGGCCTCGGCCTGGGTCACGAAATCGAGCACGGCCAGGGAGCGATCGGAGACCGAGTTCGCTTCGTCCTGCCGTGCAGGGGTGGGGTCCGGGGCAGCGCTGGCAAGGGATGGCGGCATGGGGGGGTGTCGTGTCGTGTGGAAGGCCGGAAACGCTTTCGATCATGCCTGATCGCCAGGAGGCGGCAAGGGTTTGCGCGGGGTTGCAGTCCACAGCGGCAACGAATAAGTTTCACACAAAGGAACAAATAGTTCCTTTAAAAGAAACTCAAAAGGAGCCACTGCATGCCGGACCCCATCGACAGCTATGACTACGTGATCGTGGGAGCAGGCTCTGCCGGCTGCGTGCTGGCCGCGCGCCTGTCCGAGGACCCGGCCACGCGGGTGCTGCTGCTGGAGGCCGGCCCGCCGGACCGCTCGCCCTGGATCCACCTGCCCATCGGCTACGGCAAGACCATGTGGAGCCCCGTCTACAACTGGAAGTTCGAGACCGACCCGGACCCCAACATGAACGGCCGGCGCATCTACTGGCCGCGCGGCCGCACGCTGGGCGGCAGCAGTTCCATCAACGGCCTGATCTACGTGCGCGGCCAGCGCGAGGACTACGACCACTGGGCGGCGCTGGGCAATGCGGGCTGGTCGTATGACGAGGTGCTGCCCTACTTTGTGAAGTCCGAAGGCAATGCGCGCGGCGCCTTCCCGGGCCATGGCGCGGACGGGCCGCTCAAGGTCTCGGACATCGGCGCACAGCATCCGCTGATCGAGGCCTTCATTGCCGGTGCAGGCCAGGTCGGCGTGCCCCGCACCGAGGACTTCAACGGCCGCGACCAGGAGGGCGCAGGCTACTACCAGCTCACCACCCACAAGGGCCTGCGCTGCAGCACGGCCAAGGCCTATCTGGGCGAGGCCCGGCGCCGCCCCAATCTGCGCATAGAGACCGATGCCATGGCCACGCAGTTGGTGCTGCGCGGCCGGCGCGCCACCGGCATCCGCTACCGGCAAGGCGGGCAGGAGCGCCAGGCCCAGGCGCGGGCCGAGGTGATTCTGTCGGCAGGCGCCATCCAGTCGCCGCAGCTGCTGCAACTGTCGGGCATAGGACCTGCCGCGCTGTCGCAGTCCCTGGGGATTCCCGTGGTGCACGATCTGCCGGGCGTGGGCGAGAACCTGCAGGACCATCTTCAGATCCGCCTGGGCTACGAATGCAGCCAGCCCATCACCACCAACGACCAGCTCAATTCCTGGGTGGGCAGGACAAAGCTGGGGCTGGAATGGCTGCTGTTCCGCTCGGGCGCGCTGGCCGTGGGCATCAACCAGGGCGGCTGCTTCATGCGTGCGCTCAGGGACGAGCAGGGCCGGCCCGTGGCCGCCACGCCCGACATCCAGTTCCACGTCTCCACGCTGTCGGCCGACATGGCAGGGGGGCAGGTCCATCCGTACTCGGGCTTCACCATGTCGGTCTGCCAGCTGCGGCCCGAGTCGCGCGGGCAGTTGCGCATCCGCTCGCGCGATGCCTTCGAGCCGCCCTCCATCCAGCCCAACTACCTGGCCACCGACCTGGACCGCCGCACCAACGTGGCGGCCGTGCGCGCGGCACGCGCCATTGCCGACACGCCGGCCATGCGCCCCTTCGTGAAGCGCGAGGTCAAGCCCGGCCCCGATGCGCACAGCGATGCGGAACTGCTGGAGTTCTGCCGCAACCACGGCGCCACCATCTTCCACCCCAGCGGCACCTGCCGCATGGGCAGCGACGCCCTGGCCGTGGTCGATGCGCGGCTGCGCGTGCACGGCATGGCCGGTCTGCGCGTGGTCGATTGCTCGGTCATGCCCACCCTGGTCTCGGGCAACACCAACGCGCCCGTGGTGATGATGGCCGAGAAGGCCGCCGACATGGTTCGCGAAGACAGGCACGGAGAGACAGGGCAGCTCAAGGTCGCATGACTGCCCGTTCCTGCATCCCGGCAATGCGACAGACAACCAGGAGACAGCATGACGACGGCAACCGATCCCAGGGTCATCCGCAAGGTGGTGACCTCCGCGCTCATCGGCGCAACCATCGAGTGGTATGACTTCTTTCTCTACGGCGTGGTCGCCGGCATCGTGTTCAGCAAGCTGTACTTTCCCAGCGACGATCCGCTGATCTCCACCCTGCTGGCCTACACCACCTTCGCCGTGGGCTTTGTCACGCGGCCGCTGGGCGGGGTGATCTTCGGGCACTTCGGCGACCGCGTGGGGCGCAAGAGCATCCTGGTGGTCACGCTGATGATCATGGGCGTGTCCACCTTCCTGATCGGCCTGCTGCCCACGCATGCGCAGATCGGCGTGGCCGCGCCCATCCTGCTGCTGCTGTTGCGCGTGGCCCAGGGCATAGGCCTGGGCGGCGAATGGGGCGGTGCCGTGCTCATGGCCTACGAATACGCGCCCAAGGAAAAGCGGGGCTTCTACGCCTCCCTGCCCCAGGTGGGCCTGGCCATCGGCCTGTTCATGGCCTCGGGCGTGGTGGCCCTGCTGTCCTGGCTGTGTACCGAAGAGCAATTCATGGCCTGGGGCTGGCGCGTCGCGTTCCTGATCTCGGGACTCATGGTGGCCGTGGGCATGTACATCCGCCTGCATGTGAAGGAGACGCCCGAATTCGCAGCCGTCAAGGCACGCAATGCCGAGACCGCGATTCCCTTCATGGACATGATGCGGCGCTACCCCGGCAATGTGCTCAAGGGCATGGGCGCACGCTATATCGACGGCGTTTTCTTCAACGTCTTCGGCGTGTTCTCGATCAGCTACCTGACCTCCACCCTGCAGATCAGCCGCACCGACGCATTGATCGGCGTGATGATCGCCGCCGTGGTGATGTGCTTCACGATTCCGCTGTTCGGCCGCCTGTCCGACCGCCTGGGCCGCAGCCGCGTGTATCTGTGGGGATCGCTGATCACCGCGGTCTCTGCCTTCCCGGCCTTCTGGCTCATGGCCCACAGCGGCGGCAATGTGCTGCTGATATGGATCGCCATCGTCGTGCCCTTCGGCATTCTCTACGCGGCGGTCTACGGTCCCGAAGCCGCCCTCTTCTGCGACCTGTTCGACGCCAAGGTGCGCTACACCGGCATTTCCTTCGTCTACCAGTTCTCGGGCATTTTCGCGTCCGGCATCACGCCCATCATTGCGACGGCGCTGGTCAAGACGGCCGGTGGCAGCCCGTGGCTGGTGTGCCTGTATGTGGTGTTTGCGGGAGCGGTATCGGCGTGGTGTGCCTGGGCGATCGGGAGGGATGGGCAGGGTGCCCGCGCCTTTCGGCCCGTGGGCAATGCCAGGGCAGGCCTGTGAATGGATGGAATCCGGGCGCTTTCAAGAAAGGTGAATACGCACGCCGGAAAACACATTGCCGGCGTACGAACCCATTTCACGGACTCCAGCAAAAACCACTCGAAACCATCGCACTGTTTCTCTTTGTAAAGACGATGGCTAGAATGCCCATGCATTTTCTTAATCAGACAGAGAGGGACCATGTTCAAGAAAGCATTGGCAGCAGCCATCTTGCTGGGCTGCGGCCTGGCGCACGCATTCATGCCCAGCAATGGCACCTGGGTCGTGACTTCCGAACTCAACGGCAAGCCGGGTCGCGGACTCGCCCTTGATGCGCAGAACGGCACCCTGGTCATGCAGATGTATGCCTACGAGCCCAGCGGGCAGCCGAGCTTCTACATGACGTCGGGCGCCTTGACCAACAACCGTTTTTCGGCGCCGCTGATGCGCTATACGGGTGGCCGCTATCTGGGCAGCGGCCCTCTGTCGGGCACAGAAGACCGGAATATGGGCCAGGTCAGCATGCGCTTCACCAGCGGCGTTTCGGGGTTCATCACGCTGCCCGGCGAGCAGGAAGTGGCGATTTCGCGTTTCAACTTCGGTTACCCCGCCGTGGCATCCAGCCTGCGCGGAATCTGGGCGCTGACTTCGTTCGGCAGCGAAGGCGTTTTCTCCGAAGTCGTGAATATGCAGCTGCAGACACCCGCCACGGCGAACGGAAATGGCCTGATGGAAACGGCAGACCGGCTGTTTGGCTGCGAACACCAGATCCGTGGCAATCTGGCGGGCGGCGTGCTGTGCGTGAAGATCACCAGCTCTGGCCAGTTGCTGCGTTCCTACTACTTCGTCTACAGCGTGAACGAGGGTGAAGGCAGTTCCCGCACCAATGGAACCCGCCCCGAACAGGTGATGGTTGCCAAGCGCCTTCTTGACCCGAAGGGCGTGGGCACAGGCATCGTCTACGCGGCCGACGCACCCGTGGACCCAGTGCCCACCGTGCTGCACGACATCATCGAGAACCTGTCCTTCAGCGCCGCACCTCTGCCAGCCGAGCAGGAGTGATGCCCCCGCTGCCGGCTACCCCTCAGGGCAGCGCCGGCAGCTGCTCCGCATGCCGCAGGTCCACATGCGCCTGCAGGAAGTCGAGCACGGCGCGCGTGCGCGGGGGCAGGCGGTCGGGCTTGCCCAGGTAGACGGCGTGGATGGGCTCCAGGTCGCCCGTGTTGAATTCCTCCAGCACGGGCACCAGCCGGCCGGCGAGCACGTCGGCCCAGGCGTGATAGAGCGACAGGCGGGCCAGGCCCGTGCCGTGCAGCGCCAGCTCGCGCATCACATCGCCGTCGTTGACGCGCACCACCTCCCCGATATCGACGGCCACGCGCTGGCCGTCCACCAGAAATGGCCAGTGCGGTATGGCGCGCTGGTAGCTCCAGCCCAGGCGCACATGGTGGCCCAGCTCGTCTGGATGCGGCGGCCTGCCCATGCGGGCCAGGTACTGCGGTGAGGCCAGGATGACCTGCCGCGTGTGGCCCAGCAGCCGCGCGACCATGTCCGAGGGCGGAAGCTGGCCCCAGCGCACGGCGATGTCCGTGCCGGCCTCGACCAGGTCCACGATCTGGTCCGTGAAGCTCAGTTCCAGGCTCAGCCCGGGATGGCGCTGCAGCAATTGCGGCACCAGGGGCACGAGCAGCATTTTTCCAGTCGATGAGCTGGTGTTGATGCGCACCAGGCCGCGTGGTTCGCTGCGCACGGCCACGCAGGCCTCCAGTTCCTCCAGGTCGGCCAGCACGCGCTTGCCGCGCTCGAACAGCTGGCAGCCTTCGGGCGTGAGATGCAGGCGCCGCGTGCTGCGCTGCAGCAGCTGCACGCCCAGGCGCGCCTCCAGCCGCGACATGCTCTTGCTGACGGCCGAGGGCGAGATGCCCAGGTGGCGCGCAGCGGCCGAGAGGCTGCCGCGCTCGGCCACCAGGATCAGCATTTCCAGCTCGGCAAAGCGGTTGGCATCGGCGCTGCCCGTGTCGGCGGCGGCGAGAGGAACAAGTGCGGGCATGGTGTCTCCGAGAAAAGGATCATCTATTCCACACAGGAACAGATCCGTTTCCATTATTCCATCTACACAAAGGTATGTTGCAGTGCGACATTAATGGACATCACACCAAGGATCACAAGGAATCCGTCCATGCCTCTTTCCCTACTCGCCCTGGCGGCCGGTGCCTTTGGCATCGGCACCACGGAATTCATCATCATGGGCCTGCTGACACAGGTCAGCCAGGATCTTCACATCAGCATTCCCACGGCGGGCTCGCTGATTTCGGGCTACGCCATCGGCGTGGCCGTGGGCGCGCCCGTGCTCACGCTGCTGACGCGCCAATGGCCGCGCAAGCGCCTGCTGCTGGCGCTGATGCTGATCTTCATTGCCGGCAACCTGGCCGCCGCGTTCGCGCCCAGCTATGAATGGCTGATGTCGGCGCGCGTGCTGACCTCGCTGACCCACGGCACCTTCTTCGGCGTGGGCGCCGTGGTGGCCACGGGCCTGGTGCCGGTGGACAAGAAGGCGTCGGCGATCGCGCTGATGTTCTCGGGCCTGACACTGGCCACCCTGCTGGGCGTGCCTGCCGGCGCCTGGATCGGCCAGATGTTCGGCTGGCGCAGCGCCTTCCTGGCCGTGGCCGCGATCGGCGTTCTGGCCTTTGCCATCCTGGCCGCCTTCGTGCCGCGCGACCAGGGCCGCCCCGAGGTCACGCCGCTGGCGCAGGAGCTGGCCGTGCTGGCCAACGGCCAGGTCTGGCTGGGCCTGGGCATCACGGCCTTCGGCTTTGCAGGCGTGTTTGCGCTCTACACCTATGTGGAGCCGCTGCTGACCCAGGTGACCCGCATGGGCGACAGCCTGGTGGCACTGACCCTGCTGCTGTTCGGCGCGGGCCTGGCCGCAGGCAATCTGCTGGGTGGCAAGCTGGCCGACCGGGGCGTGATGCGCGCACTGGTGTGGAGCATTGCGGCGTTGATGGTGGTGCTGGCGGCAGGCCGCTGGGCCTTCGGGAACCAGGCCGTGGCCATGGCCTATGTGATCGTGCTGGGCATCGTGGCTTTCGCCACGGTGGCACCCATGCAGATGCGCGTGCTGGACCAGGCCGGCCCCCAGGGTGCCAACCTGGTCTCCAGCCTGAACATTGCGGCCTTCAACCTGGGCAATGCCCTGGGTGCCTGGGTTGGCGGCCTGGCCCTGGCCGGTGGCCTGGGCCTGGTCAACCTGGGCTGGGCCGCCGCCGCGCTGACGGCCGTGGGCCTGGTGCTGGTCTTCTGGAGCAGTCGCCTGTCCGCAGGCTCCGCACGCAGCGCAGGCGTGGCCTGCGCCTGAGGCTCAACGGGCAAGCACGGGCTTGAGCGCCTTGCCCGTGTGCGTGCCCGCAGCCACCAGATCCTCGGGCGTGCCGGCCGCAATGATGCGGCCGCCGTCCTTGCCGCCTTCGGGGCCAAGGTCGATGATCCAGTCGGCCTCGGCGATCACGTCCAGGTCATGCTCGATGACGACCACGCTGTGGCCCGCATCGACCAGCCGGTGCAGCACGCGGATGAGCTTGTCCACATCGGCCATGTGCAGGCCCACCGTGGGTTCGTCCAGCACATAGAGCGTGTGCGGTGCCTTGTTGCCGCGCCGGGTCACGTCGTCGCGCACCTTGGTCAGCTCGGTGACGAGCTTGATGCGCTGGGCCTCGCCGCCCGACAGCGTGGGCGAGGGCTGGCCCAGCGTGAGATAGCCCAGTCCCACGTCCTTGAGCAGCTGCAGCGGGTGGGCGATGCTGGGCATGCTGGCGAAGAACTCGACGGCCTCGTCCACCTCCATCTGCAGCACGTCGCCAATGCTCTTGCCGCGCCAGGAGACGGCCAGGGTCTCGGGGTTGAAGCGCGCGCCGTGGCAGACCTCGCAGGGTACCTTCACGTCGGGCAGGAAGCTCATCTCGATGGTGCGCATGCCCTGGCCCTCGCAGGCCGGGCAGCGGCCTTCGCCGGTGTTGAACGAGAAGCGGCCGGCCGCGTAGCCGCGGGCCTTGGCCTCCAGCGTTTCGGCATAGAGCTTGCGGATGGTGTCCCAGAAGCCGATGTAGGTGGCCGGGCAGCTGCGCGGGGTCTTGCCGATGGGGGTCTGGTCCACTTCCAGCACGCGGTCAATGCCCTCGAAGCCCTGCAGACCCTTGCAGCCGGACAGCGGCGGCGCCTTGCCCGCGTCCATGGCATCGCGCCCGGCCTTGGTGGCGCGCTGGCCCACCCAGGCGGCCACATTGGCCAGCATCACGTCGCGCGCCAGCGTGGACTTGCCCGAGCCGCTGACGCCCGTGACGGCCACCAGGCGCTTGAGCGGCACGCGCGCATCGACGTTCTGCAGGTTGTGCAAGTGGGCGCCGCGCACGGTCAGCCAGCCCAGTGCGTCGGACGCGGGTTCGGCGTCGACAACGACAGGCGCGGCCTTCTTTTTGGATTTGGATACCTTGACAGACGCGGGTTCCGGCACCGGTTCGGCCACTGCTGCAAGCTCGGCGGCCGCCTGCGGCGGCTGGCCCTCGCCCACCCAGCGGCGCGGCTGGAAGGGGTGGCGCATGGCGTGCAGCAGGTAGCGGCCCGTGATGGAGTCCTCGGCCGCCATGATGTCGGCCGCCGTGCCCTGGGCCACGAGGCGGCCGCCACGTATGCCGGCGCTGGGGCCGATGTCGATGATGTGGTCGGCCCGGCGGATGGTGTCCTCGTCATGCTCGACCACGACCAGGGTGTTGCCCTTGTCGCCCAGCTTGTGCAGGGCGTTGAGCAGGATCTGGTTGTCGCGCGCATGCAGGCCGATGGTGGGTTCGTCCAGCACATAGCACACGCCCTGCAGGTTGCTGCCCAGTTGCGCGGCCAGGCGGATGCGCTGGGCCTCGCCGCCCGACAGCGTGGGCGCGCCACGGTCCAGCGTCAGGTAGCCCAGGCCCACTTCCTCCAGGAATTCGAGGCGGCTCTGGATCTCGGGGATGAGGTCGCGCGCAATGTCGGACTCGCGTCCGGACAGGGCCAGCGCCTGCACCCATTGGCGCACGTCGTTGACCGACAGCTGGGCGATCTCGGCAATGCCCACGCCATGGAAGCGCACGGCGCGCGCCGTGGCGTTCAGGCGTGTGCCCTGGCAGGTGGGGCAGGTCACTTCGGCCAGGTCTTCGATTTCCTGGCCTTCGAACTTGACCTCGCGGCCCCGGTTGTCCTCGACCAGCAGGGTGTCGTCATAGACCTTGCGCTGGTCCTTGGTGAGCTTGACGCCCGTGCCCACGCAGTCGGGGCACCAGCCGTGCTTGCTGTTGTAGGAAAACAGGCGCGGGTCCAGCTCGGCATAGCTGGTGGCGCAGACCGGGCAGGCGCGCTGGGTGGAGAACACCTGCAGGCTGCCGATGCCGGCCGTGCTCCGGCCGCCGGCCATGGCATCGGCCAGGTTGTCCAGGCCGGACAGCACATGCAGCACGCCCTTGCCTGTTTCCAGCGCCTGCGCCAGGTGGCCGCGCAGTTCGCGCTCGTTGGCCGCCGTGACGGTGACGCTGGCCACGGGCAGTTCGATGGTGTGCTCCTTGAAGCGGTCGATGCGCGGGAATCCCGTGGTGGGCAGGAATTCGCCGTCCACGCGCAGATGGGTGTAGCCGCGCGGGCGCGCCCAGTCGGCCAGCTCGGTGTAGACGCCCTTGCGGTTGACCACCAGCGGCGCCAGCAGGCCGATGGTCTGGCCCCTGAACTGCGTGAGCAATTGGGCCGCGATGCTTTCCGCCGTCTGCGGCTGCACGGCGGCGCCGTCGTGGATGCAGTGCTGCGTGCCCAGCTTGACGTAGAGCAGGCGCAGGAAGTGCCAGACCTCGGTGGTCGTGCCCACGGTGGACTTGCGCCCGCCGCGCGACAGGCGCTGCTCGATGGCCACGGTGGGCGGAATGCCGTAGACCGCGTCCACCTCGGGCCGGCCCGCAGGCTGGACGATGGAGCGCGCATAGGCGTTGAGCGATTCCAGGTAGCGGCGCTGGCCTTCGTTGAACAGGATGTCGAAGGCCAGCGTGGACTTGCCCGAGCCCGAGACACCCGTCACCACGTTGAACTTGCCGCGCGGAATCTCCACCGACAGCTGCTTGAGGTTGTGCTCCTTGGCATTGACGATTTCGATGGCATTCCTAGCCGCGGCGCCCGACATGGCATGCGCCTTGCGCTGGCTCTTGTAGAGCATGGGAGCGACCTCGCGCACGGCCTCGCCGCCCACGCCCATCGCCAGGTCGTACTCGCGCAGCGCCTGGGCCGTGTGCGAGCCGGGAATCTGGCGCACTTCCTCGGGCGTGCCCTGGGCCACGATGGCGCCGCCGCCGTCGCCGCCTTCGGGGCCGAGGTCGATCAGCCAGTCGCTGGCGCGGATCACGTCGAGGTTGTGCTCGATGACGATCAGCGAGTGCCCGGCCTCCAGCAGCTTGCGCAGCGCGCGCATGAGCTTGGCGATGTCGTCGAAGTGCAGGCCCGTGGTGGGCTCGTCGAACAGGAACAATGTGCCCTTCTTGGCAAGCGCCTGCTTCGACTTGGCCTGGGACTTGGCCGCCTCGGCCAGGAAGCCCGCGAGCTTGAGGCGCTGGGCCTCGCCGCCCGACAGCGTGGGCACGGGCTGGCCCAGCTTCACGTATTCAAGGCCCACATCGACGATGGGCTGCAGGGCGCGGATGACCTCGCGGTCCTGCGCGAACAGCAGGGCCGCCTCGGCCACGGTGAGTTCCAGCACATCGGCCACGTTGAGCTTGCGCGGCTGCAGCTCGCCGGCCGCGTGGCGCTCGATCGTGACTTCCAGGATCTCGGGGCGGTAGCGCGTGCCGTTGCAGTCGGGGCAGCGCAGGTAGACATCGGAGAGGAACTGCATCTCCACATGCTCGAAGCCCGAGCCGCCGCAGGTGGGGCAGCGGCCGTCGCCGCTGTTGAAGCTGAACTTGGCGGCCGTGTAGCCGCGCTGGCGCGACAGCGGCGCAATGGCGAACAGCTCGCGAATGGAGTCCCAGGCGCCCACGTAGCTGGCCGGGTTGGAGCGCGCCGTCTTGCCGATGGGCGACTGGTCCACGAACATCACGTCGCTCAGGTGGTCGGCGCCCAGCAGGCGCTCGAAGGCGCCGGCCGCATCCGTGGGCTTGCCGAAGTGGCGCATCAGCGCGGGCACCAGCACGTCCTGGATCAGCGTGGACTTGCCCGAGCCGCTGACGCCGGTGATGGTGACCAGGCGCTGCAGCGGAAAGTCCACGTCGATGCTGCGCAGGTTGTGCTCGCGCGCGCCTTCGAGGATGAGGCGCGGCGTGGATTCGGTCACCATGCGCTTGAGGCCGAAGCCCACCTGCTTGCGGCCGCCCAGGTAGGCGCCGGTCAGCGTGTCGGCATGGCGCAGGTCCTCGGGCGTGCCGTCGAACACGATCTGGCCGCCGCGCGCGCCGGGGCCGGGGCCCATGTCGATCATGCGGTCGGCCGCGAACATCACGGCCGGGTCATGCTCGACCACGACCAGGGTGTTGCCCGCATCGCGCAGGCGCTGCATGGCCTCGGTGATGCGTTCCATGTCGCGCGGGTGCAGGCCGATGCTCGGCTCGTCGAGCACGAACAGGGTGTTGACCAGCGAGGTGCCCAGGGCCGTGGTCAGGTTGATGCGCTGCACCTCGCCGCCCGACAGCGTGCGGCTCTGGCGGTCCAGCGTGAGGTAGCCGATGCCCACGTCGCACAGGTACTGCACGCGCGCCATGATTTCGGCGTGCAGCATCTTGAGCGCCTGGGCCTCGCCGTCATGCAATGGGGCGTCGGCAGCCGGCGCCAGCTGCTGGAAGAAGTCACGCAGCCGCACCAGGGGCAGCTGCATCAGGTCGTGCAGGCACAGGCCCGGCAGCGCGTCCAGCTGCTCGCGGCTCCAGGCCACGCCCTTCGGCATGAAGCGGCGGTAGCGGCCTTCGTCGCCGGGCGGCAGCACGGCATCGGCGGCCTGCTTGCCGCCCAGGCGCCACAGCAGGCTTTCGGTCTTCAGGCGCGCGCCGCCGCAGGTGGGGCATTCGGTATAGCTGCGGTACTTGGACAGCAGCACCCGGATGTGCATCTTGTAGGCCTTGCTCTCCAGGTATTCGAAGAAGCGCTTGATGCCGTACCAGGTCTGGGTCCACTTGCCGTTCCAGTTGGGCGAGCCGTCCAGCACCCAGCTCTTTTGCGCGTCGGTGAGCTTGGCCCAGGCCGTGTCGCGCGGGATGCCTTCGGCCTCGGCGTGGCGCATCAGGTCGTCCTGGATCTCCTTCCAGGCCGGTGTCTGCACGGGCTTGATGGCGCCCGTGCGCAGGGTGAGCTTGTCGTTGGGGATGACCAACCCCCAGTCCACGCCGATCACGCGGCCAAAGCCCCGGCAGGCCTCGCAGGCGCCCACGGCGGAGTTGAAGGAGAACAGCGAGGGAATCGGCTCCTGGTAGCTCAGGCCGCTTTCGGGGCAGTGCAGGCCCAGCGAGAACTTCCACAGCTGGGGCTCGGTGGGCTGGCCACCTGCAGCTTCCACGGCGGAGTCAGGCAGCACATAGACCGTCATGTGGCCGCTGCCGCGCTTGAGCGCGACCTCGATGGCCTCGTAGACACGCGCACGCTCCACATTGCCCAGGCGGAAGCGGTCGGCCACCACGTCCAGCATCTTGACCTTGAGCGGCGCCGCCGCCTTGGCCTTCTTGCCCTTGGCGTCGGCGGCAGGCTCCACGGCGCCGGCCTTCTCGGCCTCGCGCTCGGCCTGGACCTTGGTGAAGCCGCTGGCCGACAGCCATTGCTCCACCTCGGCAGCCGTGGTGTTGGCGGGCAGCTCGACGGGGAAGGTGATGGCGATGCGCGGATCACCGGCCTGCCGGCAACGCTCGGCCAGCTCCTCCAGCACGCTGTCGGGCGTGTCGTGGCGCACGGGCACGGCGGTGTCGCGGTCGAACAGCTGCGCCGCACGCGCGAACAGCAGCTTCAGGTGATCGTTGAGCTCGGTCATCGTGCCCACGGTGGAGCGCGAGTTGCGGACGGGATTGGTCTGGTCGATGGCGATGGCCGGCGGCACCCCCTCCACACGGTCCACGGCCGGCTTGTCCATGCGGTCCAGGAACTGGCGCGCATAGGCCGAGAAGGTCTCGACATAGCGGCGCTGGCCTTCGGCATACAGGGTATCGAACACCAGGCTGGACTTGCCCGAGCCGCTGGGCCCCGTGACCACGGTCAGCTCGCCGGTACGGATGTCGAGATCCAGGTTCTGGAGATTGTGCTGGCGTGCGCCGCGAATTCGAATCAGACCGTGCGTCATGGGTGTTCTGTGGTCAGTGGGAGCCAAACATTCTAGGCAGTCCATGCGTCAGGCATCAGACGCTTCTCAATACCTGTATTTTCATACAGGTTAAACAAAAAGATACCCCCTCAACGCATCCGCGCGACCATAAAAAAACCCCGGAACCAGTCCGGGGCTCGTGCCTCTTGCCGAGGGCTTACTTGGCCATCTGCACGGAGGCAGGCATGGCCTGCTCACCCGGCACGCCCTTCACCTGGGTGATGGCCAGCAGTGAGACGACGATAAAGGCCAGGCAACCGGCCGCGATGATCCTCATGGTTTTTTCCTTGATCAGGCTTTGAAAAGACGAGCCCAGACAAAAAGGCCCCGCACCTTTCGGTACGAGGCCTGATGTGGCAGGCAGGTGCTGATTGGAACAGACCTGCTTTGCTCGCGGCTTACGCCGCGCGGCGATCAGAATGCGTGACGCACGCCCAGGGCGAAGGAGGAGAAGTCCGCGCCCTTCACACCGGTCATGTAGTTGGCGCCGGCCTTGTTGTCCACCTTGGTGTAGTAGCCGTAGACCTTGGTGCGCTTGCTCAGGTTGTAGTTGTAGCCCAGGGTCCACTGGTTGGCACCGGAGTCGGCAATGTTGCTCCACTTGTTGGCGTGGCCCAGGTTCACGTGGAACTCGGAAGCGCCCAGGGTGTACATGCCCGACAGACGGAAGTTGTTGCGCGTGCCGCGGATCTGCTCGTCGTTGCGCTGGTAGTAGCCACCGACCACGAACTGGCCGAAGGTGTAGGCAGCGCGGAAGGCGGCCTGCTTGTCTTCGTCCACCTGGCTGTAGCCGGCGCCCAGGGCCAGAGGGCCCACGTCGTAGTTGACGGCCAGGTCATAGCCGTTCTTGCGAGCGGGCGTGGCCTTCTCGTGCATGGAGACCGAGCCTTCGACCGTCAGGCCACCGATGTTGGGGGTGGTGTAGGAGATCTTGTTGGCGGTGCCCAGGCCGCTGGCGAACCAGACGGGATCGAAGTACAGCGCGTCGGACGAGGTACCCGTGTCATGGTTGTGCATGCTCACGTAGTCGGCCGTGGCGAAGTACGAACCGGGGAAGAAGTTGCCCATGCGGATCTTGCCGAAGCTGCCCGACAGGTTCACTTCGCTCTGACGGCCGAAGGTCAGCGCGCCCGTGGAGGAGGAACCCATGCCGGTGTCGGAAGCGAAACCGCTTTCCAGCACGAAGCCGGCCTTCAGGCCGCCGCCCAGATCTTCGACACCGCGCATGCCCCAACGCGAGGAGTTGTTCTCCATCTTGTTGACGGTCTGGTCACCGATCTTTTCGCGTTCGATGGTCGTATTGATACGGCCATAAATCGTCACGCTGCTTTGCGCCATCACGGTGGTGGAACCCAGCACGGCCAGCACGGCCAGGGCAACGCGGTTCATCTTGATCATCTCGGCATCTCCTTGGGATTGTTGAGTGGGTATTCTTGAAATCTCAGGGCCGACTCCGGCTCTAGATCAGTGCCATTTGCGGCTGCTGCGGATTCTAGGTGCGGGCATGTCAAAAAATGTATGCCCGCCTCTGAAAATGCGCCATCTGATGCTTTGCTGCCACAGGCATGACATGGAAAACCATTAGAAGCACCCAAAGAAAAAGCCCACGGCAAACCGCCATGGGCTTTCGTCAATGCAGCGCCACAAAACACAGTCGGATACTGCGCACACCGCATGCAACCGGCGCGGCCCAACTCAGAGACGCCGAGCAAGAGCCGCCTCGCGGCGATGGCGTCGTCCCCCTCCCGCGAAGCGAGAGAGGGGGAAGGCGCGTCAGCGCCTCAGGGGGAGCCCTCAATCATTCGCGTAGATATCCACATCCTTGGTCTCGCGCAGGAACAGCGTGCCGATGATGGCCGTGGCGCCTGCAATGACGATGGGATACCAGAGACCGCTGTACATGTTGCCGGTCTGGGCCACGATGGCGAAGGACATGGTGGGCAGCAGGCCGCCGAACCATCCATTGCCGATGTGATACGGCAGGCTCATCGAGGTATAGCGGATGCGCGTGGGGAACAGTTCCACCAGCATGGCGGCGATGGGCCCGTAGACCATGGTCACGAGGATGACCAGGTAGGTCAGGATGGCGACCATCATGACCTTGTTCATCTTCGCGGGGTCGGCCTTGGTGGGGTAGCCGTCCTCGGCCAGCACCTTGGCCACGGTCTTCTTGAACTCGGCGTCCTTGGCCTTGGCTTCCTCGGGGCTCAGGCCCTTGATGGAGAACGAGGGGATCTCGGTGCTGCCGATGCGGATGAAGGCTGTCTTGCCAGGTGCTGCGTCCTCGGAGTCATAGCTGACCGAGCCTGCGGCCAGCAACTGCTTGGCCACGTCGCAGGAGCTGGTGAACTTGGAGGTGCCCGTGGGATTGAACTGGAACGAGCATTCCTTGGGATCGGCGACGATGACCACCTTGTTCTTGGCCTGTGCCGCAGCCAAGTCGGGGTTGGCCGCTTCGGTCAGCGCCTTGAACACGGGGAAGTAGGTCACCACGGCCAGCACGCAGCCCAGCATGATGATGGGCTTGCGGCCTATCTTGTCGGACAGCGAACCGAAGATCACGAAGAATGGCGTGCCGATGATCAGCGCCGCCGCGATCAGCAGATTGGCCGTCACCGCATCGACCTTGAGCTGCTGCGTCAGGAAGAACAGCGCATAGAACTGCCCCGTGTACCAGACCACGGCCTGGCCGGCGGTCAGGCCGATCAGCGCCAGGATCACGATCTTGAGGTTGCGCCATTGGCCGAAGGACTCGGTCAGCGGGGACTTGGAGACCTTGCCCTCGGCCTTCATCTTCTGGAAGGCCGGCGACTCGGACAGCGTCATGCGGATCCACACCGAGATGCCCAGCAGCACGATGGACAGCAGGAAGGGGATGCGCCAGCCCCAGTCCGCAAAGGCCTGCTCGCCGATGGAGGTGCGCACGCCCAGGATCACCAGCAGCGACAGGAACAGGCCCAGCGTTGCCGTGGTCTGGATCCATGAGGTGTAGGCGCCGCGCTTGCCGTGCGGCGCATGCTCGGCCACGTAGGTGGCCGCACCGCCGTACTCGCCGCCCAGGGCCAGGCCCTGCAGCATGCGCAGGCCGATGAGGATCACCGGCGCCGCCACGCCGATGCTGGCGTAGGTGGGCAGGATGCCGACGATGAAGGTCGACAGGCCCATGATCAGGATGGTCACGAGGAAGGTGTACTTGCGCCCGATCATGTCGCCCAGCCGCCCGAACACCAGTGCGCCGAAGGGCCGCACGATGAAGCCGGCCGCGAAGGCCAGCAGCGCGAAGATGAAGGCCGATCCCGCATCGAGCCCGCTGAAGAATTGCCTGGCGATGATGGCCGCCAGCGATCCGTAGAGATAGAAGTCGTACCACTCGAAAACCGTGCCTAGCGACGAGGCAAAGATCACCTTGCGTTCTTCCGGAGTCATGGGCCGCGGGGTCGCCTTGACCCCCGCGCCTTGCGATGCGTTGATAGCCATGTCTGTCTCCTTGATTTATTGAATATTTAGCGGGCTTGCCATAGGCCCGCCGATTCACTATCCGCCTGCCTGCTGACGCGAATCTGACTCACCTCTTACAGAAATTGACGGCGAACTGAACGATTTCTTACTAACTCAGCAGCAACCCTGATGCCGTCTTTTTCCATGTGAAAAGCACCGTAAAAACCCTGCCAAACCATGCTGCACTGCGTAAGCACTCGGTCAGAAGCGCTTTCCAGAATGCGCCGCAAGGCTGCAGATCCATGGGGCTGCCGCCGCGATTCCAACTTCAGGAGACAAACCATGACCGATCCGGTGGTAGACAAAATACAGCGCCATCCCAAATACCAGGAGTTGCGATCCAGACGCAATCGCCTGGGCCTTTTTCTGACGCTGCTGATGCTGGTCGTTTATTACGGCTATATCGCGCTGATTGCCTTCGACAAATCCTTTCTGGCCCAGCCCATTGGCGCGGGCGTGACCTCGCTGGGCATTCCGATCGCCATGGGCGTGATCGTCTTCTCGGTGATCATCACCGGCCTCTACGTGCGCCGCGCCAATGGCGAGTACGACAAGCTCACCCAGGACATCCTGAAGGACGCCACGAAATGAAGAATTCCGCACAACGCATGCTGCTGGCGCCCGCCGTGGCGCTGGCCCTGACGGGGCCCGTGCTGGCCGCCGGCGGAGATGTCGGCGTGGCCGCCAAGCAGGCCACCAACTGGACCGCCATCATTCTCTTCACGGCCTTCGTCGTGGCCACGCTGTGGATCACCAAGTGGGCTGCAGGCCGCACCAAGTCGGCCGCCGACTTCTATACGGCCGGTGGCGGCATCACGGGCTTTCAGAACGGCCTGGCGATTGCGGGCGACTACATGTCGGCCGCCTCCTTCCTGGGCATCTCGGCCTCGGTCATGGCCAGCGGCTATGACGGCCTGATCTACTCCATCGGCTTCCTGGTGGGCTGGCCCATCCTGACCTTCCTGCTGGCCGAGCGCCTGCGCAACCTGGGCAAGTTCACCTTCGCCGACGTGGCAGGCTACCGCTTCTCCCAGACACCGTTCCGCGCCTTCGCGGCCAGCGGCACGCTGGTGGTGGTGGCCTTCTACCTGATCGCGCAGATGGTGGGCGCGGGCCAGCTGATCAAGCTGCTGTTCGGCCTGGACTACTGGATCGCCGTGGTGCTGGTGGGCGGCCTGATGATGATCTACGTGCTGTTCGGCGGCATGACGGCCACGACCTGGGTGCAGATCATCAAGGCCTGCATGCTGCTGGCCGGCGTGACCTTCATGGGCTTCATGGTGCTGGCCAAGTACGGATTCAGCCCCGAGGCGCTGTTCGCCGAAGGCGTGCGCGTGCGCTCCGAGATCGCTGCCAACAACGGCGCCGACCCCTCGGCCGCCGCCAAGGCGGGCCTGGCCATCATGGGCCCGGGCGGCTTCATCAAGGACCCGATCTCGGCCATCAGCTTCGGCATGGCGCTGATGTTCGGCACGCTGGGCCTGCCCCACATCCTGATGCGCTTCTTCACCGTGCCCGATGCCAAGGAAGCGCGCAAGAGCGTGTTCTGGGCCACGACCTGGATCGGCTACTTCTACGTGCTGATCTTCATCATCGGCTTCGGCGCCATCACCCTGGTGCTGACCAACCCCGAGATGGCCGATACGGTCAAGGGCGTGATCCACGGCGGCGCGGGCACGGCCAACATGGCGGCCGTGCTGGTGGCCAAGAGCGTGGGCGGCGACGTGTTCTACGGCTTCATCTCGGCCGTGGCCTTCGCCACCATCCTGGCCGTGGTCGCGGGCCTGACGCTGTCGGGCGCCTCGGCCGTGTCGCATGACCTGTACGCCACCGTGATCAAGAAGGGCAAGGCCGACAGCGCCGCCGAGCTGCGCGTCTCGCGCATCACCACGCTGACGCTGGGCGCCATCGCCGTGCTGCTGGGCATCGTGTTCGAGAAGCAGAACATCGCCTTCATGGTGTCGCTGGCCTTCGCGGTCGCGGCCTCGGCCAACTTCCCCCCACTGCTGCTGTCGGTGCTGTGGAAGGACTGCACCACCAAGGGCGCGGTGATCGGCGGCTTCATGGGCCTGATCTCCTCCGTGGGCCTGACCGTGGTCTCGCCCCCGGTGTGGGAGGCCACGCTGGGCAACCCCGCAGGCTCGGCCTGGTTCCCCTACGCCTCGCCCGCGCTGTTCTCCATGACCATCGGCTTCGTGGGCGTGTGGCTGTTCTCGGTGCTCGACAAGAGCGCCCAGGCCGCCAAGGAACGCGCCATCTTCCCCGCGCAGCAGGTGCGCTCGGAAACAGGCCTTGGCGCCTCGGGAGCTTCGGGCCACTGAGCCACCGAGCCCCTCAGGCTCCCACCATGAAAAGCCGGGCCCAGCGCCCGGCTTTTTCGTTGGCGTGGCAGCCGCCGCCCTCAGCTTGATCGGCTGGAGAAGGCGCCTGATCGGATCTGCGATGGCCGGCGCCGTCCAGGCCTCTAGACTTGCGGGGTCTGCGCAGCTTCGCCTGTGCAGCACCGATTCCCTCTTCAACGCACAGGACAGATCCGACATGCAACTCATCAGCCAAAGCTTCCAGGACGGCCAGGCGATTCCCGGCGAATTCGCGTTCGCGGTGCCCGATGCGGCCTCGCACGTGGCGCTGTCGTCCAACCGCAACCCGCACCTGGCCTGGAGCGGCGCGCCTGCGGGCACGCAGTCCTTCGTCGTGGTCTGCCATGACCCCGACGTGCCCAGCCGCGGCGACGATGTGAACCAGGAAGGCCGCGAAGTGCCCGCCAGCCTGCCGCGCGTGGACTTCTTCCACTGGCTGCTGCTGGACATTCCGGCCGCCACCACCGAGATCGCGGCAGGCGCCCAGTCCGACGGCGTCACGCCGCGCGGCAAGAGCGGCCCGGCAGCCCCCGGCGGCCTGCGCCACGGCATCAACGACTACACGGGCTGGTTCGCGGGCGACGAGCAGATGAAGGGCGACTACTTCGGCTACGACGGCCCCTGCCCTCCGTGGAACGACAGCATCGTCCACCACTACGTCTTCACCGTCTATGCGCTGGCCACGCCCACGCTGGCGGTCTCCGGCGAGCTGACCGGCGCCAATGTGCGCGCGGCGCTGCAAGCCGGCCAGGTGCTGGGCAAGGCCAGCATCACCGGCCTGTACAGCCTGAACCCTGCGGTCTCCGCCGCTTGAGCGAACGCCTTTCCGGGCGCCCTACGTCGCGCCGGCCAGCCTGCGCAGCTTGATGAAGGCCAGCGCCGCCATCACAGCGTCGTTGAGCGCGTCGTGGGCCTCGCGCTGCGGCAGGCCCAGGTCGGCCATCAGCGTGGCAAAGCGCAGGTCGATCTCGGGCGCCTGCTGCTGCCAGGGCAGCAGTTGCCGGAAGCGGTGGTCGTAGTACAGGGCCGAGACCTCGATGCGCTCGTTGGGCAGGCCCGTGCCCAGCCAGGGACGCAGCACGCGCTCGATCATGACCACATCGAATTCCAGGTAGTAGCCGACCAGCGGGCGGCTGCCGATGAAGCGCAGCAGCTGCACCAGCGCGTCCTCGATGGCCAGGCCCCGGGCCAGGTCCCGCTCGCGCAGGCGGTGGATGCGCACGCTGTCGCCGGGCACGCTGCGCGAGGGGCGCACCAGCAGCTCCAGGCGCTCGCTGGACAGGATGCGCTCGCCCACGATGCGCACGGCGCCGATGGAGATGATCTGGTCGCAGCGCACATCCAGGCCCGTGGTCTCGCAGTCCAGCGCCACCCATTCGCCGGGCGGCGGCGCGTCGAAGAGAAAGGCATAGGCCGGGTCCGCCAGCCTGCGCCGCTGCCAGTTGCGCCGCAGGCCCGCCACCCAGCGCTGCAAGGGCGCCGCGCTCATACGGCGTCCAGCCGCAGGCGCTGGCGCAGCAGTTCGCGGAAGCGCCGCACCACGGCCAGCGTGTCCTTGAGCAGATCACGCTCCAGGCTGCTCAGGCGAGCCGGGTCCACATGGCCGGTGACGGGGCGGCCCAGGTCGATCTCGGCCAGTCCCGCCTGCAGGCGCAGGCCCATGAGGAAATGCAGGCCCTGGAGCAGCTCCTGGCCCTGGGCGCTGTCGAGCACGCCCTTGTCCACCAGGGCCGCGATGCGCTCGGCCGTGCCGGTGGCGGCGATGCGCTGGGACAGCGCCAGACTGCGCACGCCATGGACGATGGGGAAGATGCCGGCCTTCTTGAGGTGCACGGGCGCGCCCTCGCCGCCGCGGCCCAGCAGCCGCTCCCACCAGCTGCCCGGCTCGTGCGCGAAGGCGTCGACGGCCGAGGCGAAGCGCGCCACCTGGGCATCGCTGTCCAGGGCCAGCGCCATCAGGTCGCGCCGCACCGTGGCCAGCAGCGCGGCATCGCCGGCCACGGCATGGGCGTCCAGGAAGATCGCCAGGTGCATGAGGCCCTCGGGGCCGGGCAGGATCAGCCATTCGCGCACCTGCCTGCCGAAGCTGGCCACCGTGCCGCGCCATTGCGGGTTGCTGAGCATGATGCCGCCCGGGCATTCGGGGTAGCCGAAGCGCTGCAGCTGCGCGGAAAAGCGCGCGCAGATGGCATCGAGGTCCTGGGGCGGCGCATAGCCGTCGCGCAGCAGCAGGCCGTTGTCCTGGTCGGTCTTGAGCAACTGCTCGCCGCGCCCCTCGCTGCCCATGACGAAGAGGCAGCTGTGGGCCACCAGGTCCGGCGGCGCCAGCATCTGCCAGGCACGCTCGAACAGGCGCGCATTGAGCTGCTGCACCAGCCGCGCCATCAGGGCCACCCGCGTGCCGCCCCGGTGCAGGGCGGCCACCAGGCGCGTGATCTGGGCGGCGGCCTGCTCCAGCGCCTGCAGGTCGGCGGCCTGCTCGATCTGCACGGTGATCAGGTGGGAGTGGTTGGCCAGGAAGCTGAACAGGTCCAGCGCCTCCAGGATGCCCAGCACCTGGCCCTGTGCATCCAGCACGGCCAGCCGGTGCACGCGCGCACGCAGCAGCACGACCAGGGCATCGCCCAGCTGGTCGTCGGCGCGCACGGTGAACACGGGCTGGCTGGCGAATTCGCCCACGGCCAGCCGGTCCAGCGGGCGGCCGTCCAGGATGGCGCGCTGCAGCGTGGTGCCCGTGAAGATGCCCAGGCCGCCCTGCGGCAGTCCCGAGATCAGCACGCAGGTTGTGCGCTCGGCATGGAACAGGCGCACCACGGAGACGATGTCGGTGGCCGCATCCACCACATGGGCGGCACGCAGATAGGCCTGGTCCACGCGCGCCAGCGTCAGCGACTGCAATTCGTGCCGGTCGGCGCGCTGGGCCAATGTGCCCAGCTTGTGGCCCAGGTCGGAGAACAGCAGGGCGCCAAAGGCCGTGTTGCGCGCGATCAGCTCGCCCACGGTTTCGCGCGCAAGCTGGTAGGCGATGAGCTCCTCGGCCACAGTGAAGCGGCTACCCGTGCGGCCGGCCACCAGGGCGCGGCCGTCGAAGCTGTCGTCGGGGCCGTAGCTGGCCAGCACCTCGTCGCCCTCGGTCTGCACCACATGGCCCTTGATGATGACGAACAGGTGGGTGGGCGCCGAGCCCGCGTCCAGCACCACGGCGCCCTCGGGGAAGTAGGCGATGTCCACGCCATCGCGCACCAGCGCCTGTTCGTCGGGCGTGAGGCAGTCGAAGGGCGAGGCGGCGAAGTTGAAGGCGTTGGGCATGGGGCGGGGCCGTTGTTCCAGCCCCGCCATTCAAACCTTCAGGCCTTGCTCCACGCTTGCAGCCGCGTCCCAGCCGCTGTCGAACCAGCTGTCGCCCTCCAGGTAGGCGCGCAGCATGGGCAGGCTGTCCAGGCCCCAGAAGAGGCGGCCATCGACCTCCCACGCCGGCACGCCGAACAGGCCTTGCGCGGCGGCGGCGTCGGTGTTCTCGCGCAGCAGGCGCTTGGCGTTGTCCGCCGCATCCGTGCGCAGCTGCGGCGCCAGCGTGGCGCGCAGTGCGTCGAGCCGCGCGGGGTCCAGCGCGTCGGCGCCGCCCAGCCAGACATGGCGCAGCACGGCGTCCGCCACAAAGCGGTTGATGGAGCCGTCATCGCTGCACTCCAGCGCCAGGCGCAGCAGCGGCAGCGGGTTGAACGGATGGCGGGCCGGCATGTCCAGCCCCACGCCCGTGGCATGGCCCAGCCAGCTCACATGGCGGTAGGTCCATTCGCGCTTGCCCGCGATGCCGGCCGGTCCCGGGTTGGCGTGGCGCTGCAGCAGCGCGCCCAGCAGCACGGGGCGGTACTGCATGTGGTGGCTGATGCCCTGCAGCGCCTGCGGCAGTTGCGCGAACGCCAGCCAGGCATAGGGCGAGATGAAGTCGAGATGGAAGGTGATCTGCTTCATGGCGGGTGCGTCGTGATGGGGATCTAGGGTGCGGTGGCCGCGATGCCTGCGCGCTCCAGCAGCGCGTTCCAGATCGCCAGGCGCTGCGGCGCATCGGACTTGGACCAGGCGCGGATCTCGTCGATGGTGCGAAAGCACCCTTCGCAATGGCTGCGGTCGGGCGTCATGCGGCAGACCGAGATGCAGGGCGAGAGCACGGGCTCCTCTTCGGCACGCGGAGCGTATGCGGCGCGGGCCTTCTGGGCCAGCATTTCCTTGGGGCCCATCATGCCGCCACCTCCTGCACCACGTCGGCCCAGGGCGCGCCGGCCAGCAGTTGCAGCGCAGCCGGCGTGGCCGCGAACACCGCATGCGGATGGCCGGCGGCCGCCCAGACGGTGTCGAAACGCTGCAGCTCCCGGTCCACCAGGGTCACGGGCGTGTTGGCATGGGCCACGGGGCTGACGCCGCCGATGGAAAAGCCCGTCTGCGCCTTGACGAAGTCGGCATCGGCACGGCCCACGGGGCCGACCAGGGCCGCGACCTTCTTCTCGTCCACGCGGCGGTCGCCCGAGGCCACGACCAGCACGGCCACGCCGTCGCTGCGGCGGCGGAAGATGATGCTCTTGGCCACCTGGCCCACGAGGATGCCCAGCTGGTCGGCCGCTTCCTGGGCCGTGCGCGCGGCGCCGTCCAGCATGCGCGGTCCGTCGCCGTGGCCGGCCTGCTGCAGGAAGGCCGCCACGCGCTGCACGCCTTCGGGAAGATGGTGGAGTTCAGATCCGCACATGCTCACACCGCCTCGCATGCAGCCGCGCTGGCGCGCTTGGTGAGCAGTGCCTTGGCCACGCGCGACTGCGTGGGGCGGCCCAGGTGGTCGCTGATGAACTGGCCGGCGTCAATCAGCTTGTCCAGGTCGATGCCGGTCTCTATGCCCATGCCCTGCAGCATGTAGACCACGTCCTCCGTGGCCACATTGCCCGTGGCGCCCTTGGCGTAGGGGCAGCCGCCCAGGCCCGCCACCGAGGTGTCGAACTGCCACACGCCCAGCGACAGCGCGGCCAGCGTGTTGGACACGGCCTGGCCGTAGGTGTCGTGGAAATGGCCCGAGACATCGTCGATGGCGAAGTGCTGCAGCGTGGCCTCGATGGCCTTGCGCACCTTGACGGGCGTGCCCACGCCGATGGTGTCGGCCACGCCCACATGCTGCACGCCGATGCCCTTCATGAGGCCGGCCAGGTAGGCCACGCGCTCGGGGGCGATCTCGCCTTCGTAGGGGCAGCCCACGGTGCAGCTCATGGCGCCGCGCACGTAGATGCCCTGGGCGCGGGCGGCTTCGGCCACGGGGGCGAAGCGCTCGATGCTTTCGGCAATGGAGCAGTTGATGTTCTTCTGGCTGAAGGCCTCGCTGGCTGCGCCGAAGACCACGATCTCGTCGGGCCACAGTTCGCGCGGCGCCGACAGCGCGGCCTCCAGACCCTTCATGTTGGGCGTGAGCACGCTGTAGCGCACGCCGGGGCGGCGGACGATGCCGGCCATGACTTCGGCGTTGTCGGCCATCTGCGGCACCCATTTGGGGCTGACGTAGCTGGTGACCTCGATTTCCTTGAGGCCGGCTTCCTGCAGGCGGTGCACCAGCTCGATCTTGACGGCGGCGGGCACGGGCTGTTTTTCATTCTGCAGGCCGTCGCGGGGGCCTACATCGACGAGTTTGACGCGGGAAGGAATGCTCATGGGGTGTTCTCACCGGGATGACGGGTACGGCCCCTATTGTCCAGGCTTGCAGGCCCGGGCACCACCCCATATCCTGCCGGGCCATGCACAACGGCTGCCAGCGCCCCCTTCAGCCCGGCAGGGCCGCCATTTCCTCGCGCAGCATCTCCACCATGCGCGCGGCAGCCGGCGACAGGCGGCGGCCGCTCAGGCGCACCAGGCCGATGGGGCGGCGCAGCACCGGCCGTGCCAGCGGGCGCGCCACCACTTCCGGCCGCTGCACCACCTGCGCGGCCAGCAGGGGCAGCGCGCTCACGCCCAGATCGGCGGCCACCATGGCCGCGATGGTGGCCAGGTGCTCCACGGCGTACTGGGGCGCAAAGCGTATGCCGTGGGTCAGCAGGGCCTCGTCGGCGTACTGGCGCACGCTGGTGCCGGCCGGCATGGAGATGTGGGGCAGATGGGCCACGTCGGCCCAGCCCAGATCGCCGCGCCCGCGCGCCAGCGCATGGCCGCGGCCCAGCAGCAGCACGAAGCGGTCGGAGGCCAGGGGCAGGTAGTCCAGGTCGGCATAGGCGGGGTTGGCCGCCGTGAGCGCAAAGTCCACGCGGCCTGCGCGCACCATGTCGAAGGCCGGCCCGGCCAGGCTGTCGAACAGTTCCAGATGCACGCCCGGATGCTCGGCCGCGAAGCGCGCCAGCACGCGGGGCAGCAGGCCCGCGGCCAGCGAAGGCAGGGCCGCCAGCGCCAGCCGGCCCACCTGCACCTGGGCCACCTCCTGCACGCGGCGCACGGTCTCGTCCATCTGGTGGCGCAGGATGCGCGCCTGCTCGGCGAAGACCTCGCCGGCCTGTGTCAGTTCCACGGCGCGCGTGGTGCGCTCGAACAGGCGCGCGCCCAGCATCTCTTCCAGCCGCGCCAGCGTGCCCGAGACGGCCGACTGCGACAGGTGCATCTGCAGCGCCGTGCGCCGAAAGCTCAGCGAATCGGCCAGCGCCAGAAAGACATCGACCTCGCGGGCCGACCAATTGATCTTCATAGCCGATCAGTTTAGCGAAAAATGCGTCTTTACCGTTCAATGACGGCTGCCTAGACTGCGCCTCAAATCCATGAAATCAGCAGGAGACAGCATGCACAGCAGTTCGCCGCGCAACGCGCGCACGGTGGTCGTCGGGGGAGGCACCATGGGTGCCGATGTGGCCGTGGTCCTGGCCCGGGGCGGCGCCCTGGTGACCGTGGTCGACCCCGGCGCGGCACGGCGCGAGCTGCTGCTGCAGCACATTGCCATCGAGCTGGCCACGGCCGGCTTTGCCCGGTGCGCGTCCCAGGTCTCGGTCTGCGCGGCGCTGGAGGATGTGGCCTGGGATGGCGTCGCCCTGGTGGTGGAATGCATCACCGAGCGGCTGGATGCCAAGCAGGCGCTGTTCGCCGAACTTGAGGCGCATGCGCCGGCCGACGCCGTGCTGGCCAGCAACAGCTCGGGCTTTCCCATCAGCGCCATCGCCAGCGGCCTGCCCACGGCGCAGCGCATGCTGGGCCTGCACTTCTTCATGCCCGCCCATTTGGTGCCACTGGTGGAAGTGGTGCTGGGAGAGCGCAGCGACCCGGCCCTGGGCCAGTGGCTGCACGGCTTCATGCGCGGCTGCGGCAGCGTGCCGGTGCTGGTGAAGAAGGACAAGCCCGGCTTTCTGGCCAACCGCATGCAGCATGCGCTGTCGCGCG
The DNA here is from genome assembly GCF_000632165.1 of Delftia sp. RIT313. NCBI lineage: Bacteria > Pseudomonadati > Pseudomonadota > Betaproteobacteria > Burkholderiales > Comamonadaceae > Delftia > Delftia sp. RIT313. Next base: position 86,882 of record NZ_JFYT01000029.1, read on the forward strand.
AGGCCTTCGCCCTCATCGACGAGGGCATTGCCTCGCCCGAGGACGTGGATGCCGCCGTGCGCTTCGGCTTCGGCTTCCGCTTCCTGGCAGCCGGCCCCGTGCTGCAGCGCGACCATGCGGGCATCGAGGTGCACTGCGCGGCCGCCGCCACCATGTACCCCACGCTGTCCAACACCGATGTGCCGGCCCAGGCCCTGCGCGATCGCGTGGCGCGCGGCGATCTGGGCATGAAGACCGGCAAGGGCTTCTTCGACTGGCCCGAGGACCGCCGCCTGGCCGAGCGTTCCCGCTACGACGCGCTGCTGCGCCAGGGCCTGGCCCTGCTGGCCAGCGAGCTGCCGGTGCCGGAGCAGGCACAGGACACGCCATGAGCACGCCGGTCCCCAAGTCAACCGCGTCGCCCACATCGCCCACGTCAACCACGTCGCAGTGGAGCGACACGCTGATCGTCACCGTGGCCCCCAACGGCGCCTACAAGCAGCCGGCCGACCACCGAGCCCTGCCGATCACACCGCAGGCGCTGGCTGCCACGGCACGCGCCTGCCTGGATGCCGGCGCGGCCATGATCCACATGCACATCCGCGACGCCCAGGGGCGCCACAGCCTGGATGTGGACGGCTACCGCGAAGCCTGGCGCGTGGTGCGCGAGGCCGTGGGCACGGACATGGTGGTGCAGATCACCAGCGAGGCGGCCGGCGTCTACCGCGCGCCCGAGCAGATCGCCATGGTGCAGGCGCTGCGGCCCGAGGCCGTCTCCATCGGCCTGCGCGAGATCGACCAGCCCGAGATCGGCGATGCGGGACTGGCGCACTTTTTCACGGGCCTGGTGCGCGACCAGGTCATGGTGCAGGTCATCCTCTACGACGTGGCCGACCTGCGCCGCTGGCAGGCGCTGCGCGCCCAGGGCGTGGTGCCCGAGGCGCCCTGGTTCCTGCTCTTCGTGCTGGGCCGCTACAGCGCTGGCCAGACCTCGCGGCCCCAGGACCTGCTGCCCTTTCTTGCGGCGCATGACGGCGGCGAGCCCTGGGCCGTGTGCGCCTTCGGCGCCACGGAAAACACCTGCATCGCGGCAGCCGCCGCGTTTGGCGGCCATGCGCGCGTGGGCTTCGAGAACAACCTGCTGACGCGGGACGGCCACACCGCGCCCGACAACGCCGCCCTGGTCCGCCAGGCCGTGGTGTCCGCCCAGGCGCTGGGCCGCCCCCTGGCCACGGCCGACGACATACGCCGGCGCTTCACACCGGGCTGAGCACCAGGCGCCTTACAGGCCCATAAGCCCATAAGCCCATAAGCCGATAGGCCCATGAGCCCGCACAAGACGGGCCTTCCATTCCAACCAAAGGCAGGAGACACAACCATGCAACAGCCCACCCACGGCACGCGGCGTGACGCCATCGCCAAAATCAAGGCAGCCACCGCATTCACGGCGCTTCCCCTGGCCTTCATGGCCCTGGGCCTGGCGGGCCAGGCCTCGGCCCAGACCCCGTCGCCGGCGTTCCCCAGCAAGACCATCCGCTTCGTCGTGCCCTATCCACCCGGCGGCCCCACCGACCTGATGGCACGCATGCTGCAGCCCGAGCTGCAGCAGCGCCTGGGCGTGACCGTCATCGTGGAGAACAAGAGCGGCGCGGGCGGCAACCTGGGCAGCGCCGAGGTGGCCCGCCAGGCGCCCGCCGACGGCCACACCCTGCTGCTGGCCGCCAGCGGCCCCATGGCCGTGAATTCCTCGCTGTACAAGAGCATGCCCTTCAACCCGCTCAAGGACCTGGAGCCCGTGGTGCAGCTGTCGGCCTTCCCGCTGGTGCTGGAGGTCCATCCCTCGCTGGGCGTCAAGACCGTGGCCGAGCTGCTGGCCCTGGCCAAAACGGGCAAGACGCTGAGCTTTGCCTCAGCCGGCAATGGCACGCCCCAGCACCTGGCGGGCGAGCTGTTCAACTCCATGGAGCAGGTCAAGCTGGGCCATGTGCCCTACCGGGGTGCAGGACCGGCACTCAACGACCTGATCGGCGGCCAGGTGGGCGTGATGTTCGACATCGTGGGCAGCTCGCTGCAGCACATCCAGGGCGGGCGCCTGATCCCGCTGGCCGTCACCTCGGCCGAGCGCACCAAGGTGCTGCCCGACGTGCCCACCATGGCCCAGGCCGGCGTACCCGGCTACCAGATCACGGGCTGGCATGGCATTGCCGTGCGCGCGGGCACGCCGCCCGCCGCCATCGACAAACTCAATGCCACGGTCAACGCCATCTTCAAGGACCCGGCCTTTCGCACGCGCTGGGAGGCCATAGGCACGCCGGCCGTGGGCGGCACGGCGGCCGAATTCGGCGCCTTGATCAAGAGCGACTCCCAGCGCCTGGGTGCGCTGGTGCGCAGCACCGGCGTGACGCTGGACTGAGCGCGCCCGTCAGTAGCCGCGCCGCAGGTCCACGCGGCCGCTCACGGCCTCGCCCCGGCTCAGCGCCGCGACCTTGCCCACGATCTGCTCCACGCTGTCGCGCGCCAGGGTGCGGGCCGAGGTGTGGGGCGTGAGCGTGATGCGCGGATGCCGCCAGAAGGCATGGCCGTCGGGCAGCGGCTCGGTGCGGAACACGTCGAGCAACGCGCCGGACACATGGCCCCCGTCGATGGCGGCGATGAGGTCCTCGTCCGCCACATGACCGCCGCGTCCCACGTTGATCACATAGGCGCCCGGCTGCAGCAGGGCCAGGCTGCGCGCGTCGATGATGCTGTCGGTCTCGGGCGTCAGCGGCAGCAGGTTGACGAGGATGCGGGTGGCGCGCAGAAAGGCGTCGAAGTCCTGCGGGCCGCAGAAGCCCCGCACGCCGTCGATGGCATGCGGCGTACGGCTCCAGCCGTTGACGGGGAAATCGAACACCGTCAGCGCGCGCGCCACGCGCTCGCCCATGCGGCCCAGCCCCATGACGCCCACGGGGAAGTCGGCACGCCGGGGATTGGGCCGGTGCTGCCACAGGCCGGCGGCCATGTCGGCCTCGTAGCCGTCCAGGCCGCGGAAGAAGCGGATCACGGCCTGGCAGACATATTCGGCCATCTGCACGGCCATGCCGGCGTCCTCCAGGCGGTAGACGGGAAGGTCGGCCGGCAGGCGCAGCGGCAGCAGCGCATCGACACCCGCGCCGATGTTGAACACGGCCTTGAGGCCCGGCTGCTCGTCGATGAAGCGCTGGGGTGGCGCCCAGACCAGGGCGTAGTCGGCCTGCGGCGCGCCCGGCGACCAGATGTCCACCTCGGCGCCCGGCAGGGCCGCGCGCAGTCCTTGCAGCCAGGCGTCGGGCCTGGTGTCTTCGCAGCAGAAAGTCACTCGCATAGGGGGCCAAGCCTAACGGCCTGGCGACGCCCACGCGCGACTTTTGCGCAAAACTGTCTTGCCTGCGGGCTCAGCTTTCCAGGCGCAGCAGCTCGGAGCCTTCGGTCACCTGGTCGCCGGGCGCGTACAGCAGCTCGGCCACCACGCCGTCGCCGGGCGCGGCGATGGTGTGCTCCATCTTCATGGCCTCCATCACGGCCAGCGGCTGGCCCTTGCTGACCTTGTCTCCGGCCTTGACGGCAAAGGAGACCACCTTGCCCGGCATGGGCGCCGTCAGGCGGCCGCCTTCGGACTGCACCTCGCCCGCATGGGCCAGCGGATCGGCAAGGCCCAGCACGGCCGCGCCCTGGGGGGCGAACACATGGCATTGCTCGCCCAGCACATGGACCTGGGCGCGCAGGCGCTGGCCCGCGAACTGCACGTCGAAGGCGCCGTCCCCGGCCTGTTGCCAGGACAGCAGGCCCTCGGCGAGGGACTCGCCCTCGCCCACGGCCAGTTGCAGCGCGCCGTCATGCAGGTAGCGCAGGCGCGCGGGCACGGCGGCCTCGCCCTGACGGAAGTCCCAGCGCCGCTCGGCCACGCCGTGCGAGCGCCAGCCGTCGCGGCGGCTGAAGGGGTCGGTGGTTTCCTGCGCGCGCTCGGCCTGCAGCACCTGGGCCACGGCGGCGGCCACGGCCTGGGCCTGCGGCAGGCGCTGCTGGTGGAACAGATGCTGCTTCTCGCGCTCGATCAGCGCCGTGTCCAGCTTGGCGGTTGCAAAGGCATCGCTGGCGATGACCAGGCGCAGGAACTGCACATTGGTGGCCAGGCCCACGATGCGTGTCTCGGCCAGGGCGGCATCGAGCCGCGCCAGCGCCTGTTCGCGCGTGCCGCCATGCACGATGAGCTTGGCGATCATGGAGTCGTAGAAGGGGCTGATGGCATCGCCCTCGCGCACGCCATCGTCCACGCGCACGTCGCCGACATGGAAGCTGGCGCAGTCGGGCTTGCGGTAGACATGCAGGGTGCCGGTGGCGGGCAGGAAGCCGTTGTCGGGGTTTTCGGCGCAGATGCGCGCCTCGATGGCGTGGCCGGTGATGCGCAGCTCGTCCTGGCGCTTGGGCAGGGGCAGGCCGCTGGCTACGCGCAGCTGCCAGTCCACCAGGTCCTCGCCCGTGATGGCCTCGGTCACCGGGTGCTCGACCTGCAGGCGGGTGTTCATTTCCATGAAGTAGAACTTCATGGCCTCGGGCTGGTCGTAGCCGCCGGGCTGCTCGACGATGAATTCCACCGTGCCCGCGCCCACGTAGTTCACGGCCTGGGCGGCGGCCACGGCGGCCTCGCCCATCTTCTGGCGCAGCGCGGGCGTCATGCCAGGCGCTGGGGACTCCTCCAGCACCTTCTGGTGGCGGCGCTGGACCGAGCAGTCGCGCTCGAACAGGTAGACGCAGTTGCCCTGGGTGTCGCCAAAGACCTGGATTTCGATGTGGCGCGGGCGCAGCACGTATTTCTCGACCAGCACGGCGTCGTCGCCGAAGCTGTTGATGGCCTCGCGCTGGCAGCTGGCCAGGGCGGCGGCGAAGTCCTCGCTGCGCTCGACCAGGCGCATGCCCTTGCCGCCGCCGCCCGCGCTGGCCTTGATCAGCACCGGGTAGCCGATGCGGTCGGCCTCGCGCTGCAGCAGCTGCGGGTCCTGGTCGGCCCCGTGGTAGCCGGGCACCAGGGGCACGCCGGCCTTTTCCATGAGCTGCTTGGAGGCCGCCTTCAGGCCCATGGCGCGGATGGCCGAGGGCGGCGGGCCGATGAAGACCAGGCCGGCATCGGCGCAGGCCTGGGCGAATTCCTCGTTCTCGCTGAGAAAGCCGTAGCCGGGGTGGATGGCCTGGGCGCCCGTGGCCTTGGCGGCCTCCAGGATGCGTTCCCAGCGCAGATAGCTGTCCTTGGGGGCGCTGCCGCCGATGTGCACGGCCTCGTCGCAGGCCTGCACATGCTTGGCGCGGGCATCGGCGTCCGAGTACACGGCCACGGTGCGCACGCCCATGCGGCGGGCGGAAGCCGCGACGCGGCAGGCGATTTCACCGCGGTTGGCGATCAGGATCTTCTTGAACATGCGTTATCTCCAGTGTTTTCTCTGCAGCCCCGGTCATTCGGCGACCGGCGGCTATGGTTTTTGATTCATCGCGGGAGAGCCGCCCAACAGCGAGCGCAGGCGCTGCACCACGGCCTTGAGAAAGCGCCACAGCGCCCAGGTCAGCAGCCACAGGGCGATGACCACGACCAGCAGCACGGCGGCGAAGGCCAGCGGATGCGTGAGCGCCAGCCAGATCGCGCCCACCGAGGCACCGTCCTCCACCAGGCTCGCGCCCACGTTGGAAAACGGCTCCGGCGAGGTGTTGATGGCCGCGCGCGCCGTGCTCTTGGCCACCTGGCTGGACAGGGCCAGCGAGCCGCCCATCAGGGCTGCCATGGTGGCCATGGTCGCGCTGTCGGCGCCGAAGACGCCGGCCGCCAGCGCCGCGCCCGCAGGGATGCGAATCACGCTTTGCAGCAGGTCCCAGACCGAGTCCACGCCGGGGATCTTGTCGGCGAAGAACTCCACGAACAGCAGCGCGCCGCTGGCGAACAGCAAGGCCGGATGCTCCAGCACATGCAGCCCGCCCGGCAGCGCCACCCAGCCCAGCGCGCCCAGCAGCCCGGTCACGAAGACCACGGCGTAGAGCCTAAAGCCGCTGGCCCAGCCCAGTGCGGCGGCCAGCGCCAGCAGGCCGGCCATGTCCATGCCGCTGGTGGCCTGGCCCACGCGCTCGGCCACTTCGCCAGCCGCCTCGCTGACCGTGTGGTGCACGGCCGGGCCCGGGTACAGGCCCACGGACTGCAGCCACTGGACGAGGGAGTCGGTCAGGGTGCTCATGGTGTTGGCTCGGCGTTGGCTCGGCGTTGCTCGGTGGTGGCGCGATGAATGGGTAGCCCGCGCGTGTCAGGCCAGCCAGGCCGGCTTGCGCTTTTGCAGGAAGGCCTGCACGCCCTCCTTGCCCTCGGCGCTGGCGCGGATGTCGGCAATGCCTTCGACGGTGGCGGCGATCAGCTGCTCGTTGATCTCGCGCTCGGCCACGTCGATCACCAGGCGCTTGCAGGCGCGGGCGGCGGCGGGACCGGCGCTGACCAGGTGCTTGAGCAGGCCGTCCACGGCGTTGTCCAGCTCGTCGGCCGCCACCACGCGGTGCACGAAGCCGATGCGCAGCGCCTCGGCCGCGTCGAAGCGCTCACCGGTCAGGAAGTAGCGGTGGGCAGCGCGCGCGCCCATGGCGCGGATCACGTAGGGGCTGATGGTGGCGGGGATCAGGCCGATCTTCACCTCGGACAGGCAAAAGCCCGCGCCCTCGGCGGCCACGGCCATGTCGCAGGCAGCGACCAGGCCCATGCCGCCCGCATAGACATCGCCCTGCACGCGCGCGATGGTGGGCTGCGGGCATTCGTAGATCACGCGCAGCATTTCGGCCAGCAGGCCGGCGTCCTCGCGGTTCTCGTCGCGCGAGTAGTCGGCCATGCGGCGCATCCAGTTGAGGTTGGCGCCTGCGCAAAAGGCCGGGCCCTCGGCGGCCAGCACCACGGCGCGCACGTCGCTGCGCTTGCCCACGGAGTGGAAGGCCTGGGTGATGTCGGCGATGACCTCGTCGCTGAAGGCGTTGCGCACTTCGGGCTGGGTCAGCGTGATGGTGGCCAGGGGGCCCTGGAATTCGAGGGTCAGTGCGGTGGTTTTCATGAAGTACCTCGCTGCAAGGAAAGAGGGGCCGCCGTCACATGCGGAACACGCCGAAGCGCGTGTCCGCTATGGGAGCGTTGCGCGTGGCCGCCAGGCCCAGCGCCAGCACGCGGCGCGTGTCGGCAGGGTCGATGACGCCATCGTCCCACAGGCGCGCCGTCGCGTAATAGGGGTGGCCCTGATCCTCGTACTGCTGGCGGATGGGGGCCTTGAAGGCCTCTTCCTCCTCGGCCGTCCACTGGCCGCCCTTGGCCTCGATGCCGTCGCGCTTGACGGTGGCCAGCACGCTGGCCGCCTGCTCGCCGCCCATGACCGAGATGCGCGCGTTGGGCCACATCCACAGGAAGCGCGGCGAGTAGGCGCGGCCGCACATGCCGTAGTTGCCCGCGCCGAAGGAGCCGCCGATGATGATGGTGAACTTCGGCACGGCCGCCGTGGCCACGGCCGTGACCAGCTTGGCGCCGTGGCGGGCAATGCCTTCGTTCTCGTACTTGCGGCCCACCATGAAGCCCGTGATGTTCTGCAGGAAGACCAGCGGGATCTTGCGCTGGCAGCACAGCTCGATGAAGTGCGCGCCCTTGACCGCCGATTCGCTGAACAGGATGCCGTTGTTGGCGATGATGCCCACCTGCATGCCCTCGATGCGCGCAAAGCCGCAGACCAGGGTGGCGCCGAAGCGGGCCTTGAACTCGTCGAAGCGGCTGCCGTCCACCACGCGGGCGATGATCTCGCGCACATCGAAGGGCTTGCGCGTGTCCACGGGGATCACGCCGTACAGCTCGCCGCCATCGAACAGCGGCGCCTCGGGGGGCAGGTCGCCGGCCGCCGGCTGCTTGGCATGGTTGAGGTTGGCCACGGACTGGCGCGCCAGCGCCAGCGCGTGGGTGTCGTTGTGGGCCAGGTGGTCGGCCACGCCCGACAGGCGCGTGTGCACGTCGCCGCCGCCCAGGTCCTCGGCGCTGACCACCTCGCCCGTGGCGGCCTTCACCAGCGGCGGGCCGCCCAGGAAGATGGTGCCCTGGTTCTTGACGATGATGGACTCGTCGCTCATGGCCGGCACATAGGCGCCGCCGGCCGTGCACGAGCCCATGACCACGGCGATCTGGGCAATGCCCTGGGCGCTCATGTTGGCCTGGTTGAAGAAGATGCGGCCGAAGTGCTCGCGGTCGGGAAACACATCGTCCTGGTTGGGCAGGTTGGCGCCGCCCGAGTCCACCAGGTAGATGCAGGGCAGCCGGTTCTGTGCGGCGATCTCCTGGGCGCGCAGGTGCTTCTTCACCGTCATCGGGTAGTAGGTGCCGCCCTTCACCGTGGCGTCGTTGCACACGATCATGCAGTCCACGCCGCTGACGCGGCCGATGCCGGCGATCAGGCCCGCGCCGGGTGCATCGTTGCGGTACATGTTGAGCGCGGCCAGCGGCGCGATCTCCAGAAAGGGCGTGCCCGGGTCCAGCAGCATGGCCACGCGGTCGCGCGGCAGCAGCTTGCCGCGCGCCACGTGCTTGGCGCGCGCGGCCTCGCCGCCGCCCTCGGCGACCTTGGCCACCTGGGCCTGCAGGTCTTCGACCACGGCGCGCATGGCGGCGGCATTGGCCAGGAAGTCCGCCGAACGCGGATTGAGTTGGGTGCCCAGAATGCTCATGTGTGGCCTCTTCTTGTGTTTGCCCGATGCGGGCGCTTGGTTTTTTCGAATGTGCTGCAAAGAACGGCGGCCCGGGCTGGGGAAAATGCCGTATGCACACCGTTGAAATCGTCTTGCTCGTTTTGCTGCTGGGGGCACTGACCGGCATTGCCGCGCGCTATGTGCGCGCCATCCCGCTGCCGCTGATACAGATCGCCCTGGGAGCGCTGATCGCCTGGCCGCAAAAGGGCCTGCACATCGCCTTCGATCCCGAGCTGTTCCTGCTGCTGTTCATCCCGCCGCTGCTGTTTGCCGACGGCTGGCGCATCCCCAAGCGCGAGTTCTTCTCGCTGTACCGCCCCATCCTGCGCCTGGCGCTGGGCCTGGTGCTGTTCACGGTGGTGGGGCTGGGCTGGCTGATCCACTGGCTGGTGCCCGGCATGCCGCTGACCGTGGCCTTTGCGCTGGCCGCCGTGGTCTCGCCCACCGATGCCGTGGCCGTCTCGGCCATCACGCGCAACCTGGGCATGCCCGAGAAGACCATGCACATCCTCGAAGGCGAGTCCCTGCTCAACGATGCCTCGGGCCTGGTGGCGCTGAAGTTCGCCATTGCCGCCACGCTGACCGGCCTGTTCTCGTGGACCGAGGTGGCCAAGGAATTCATGTGGATGGCCCTGGGCGGCCTGGGCGTGGGCACGCTGATCGGCTGGGGCTTTTCCTATGCGCGCAGCACCATCACGCGCCGCCTGGGCGACGTGGCGGCCACGCAGATGGTGCTGCTGCTGATCCTGCTGCCCTTCGCCGCCTACATCGTGGGCGAAAAGATCGGCGTGTCGGGCATCCTGTCGGCCGTGGCCGCGGGCATTGCCACCAACTTCGCCGACTTGGAGCGCAGCAGCTACATCAGCGAGCGGCTGCAGACCGAGGGCACCTGGAGCATGGTGGAAGCCTCGTTCAACGGCGCCATCTTCCTGCTGCTGGGCCTGCAGCTGCCCTCCATCATCGGCGTGACGCTGCACGATGCGGGCAGCGAATGGTGGGTGCTGGTGGGCTATGTGGTGATCATCTCCAGCGCGCTGCTGCTGATGCGCTGGATCTGGCTGACCCTGGGCGTGCAGCGCAGCCTGGCACGCGCCCACTTCCAGGGAAAGATGGCAGAGCGCCCCTCGCACCTGCTGAACCTGGCCACCACCATGGCCGGCATACGCGGCGCCGTGACGCTGGCTGGCGCGCTGTCCGTGCCCATGCTGCTGAACAACGGCCAGCCCTTTCCGGGCCGCGAGATGCTGATCTTCCTGGCCACCGGCACCATCTTGTTCACCCTGGTGCTGGGCAGCATCGCGCTGCCGCTGATCCTGCGCCGCATGCCCCAGCCCGGCGAATCGCCCACGGTGCGCGAGGAGCGCCTGGCGCGCGTGGCCGCCTGCCAGTCCGCCATTGGCGGGCTGACGCTGAGCGAGGAAGAGATCCAGGGCCACACGCCCGAATGGGTGGCCATGCACCAGGAGGTCATGGGCCACCTGACGCAGGAGTACCGCAACCGCGTCCAGCTGCTGGACGACGGCAGCGGCACGGCCTCCAGCATCGAGATCCAGCGCGAGGCGCCCGAAGTCGTGCGCCAGCGCAAGCTGCGCTACCTGTTGGAGATCGAGCTGCGCCTGCGCTGCATCCACCAGGAGCGCGACGCGCTCTACGCCGAGCGCCAGGCCCACCGCATCAACGACGAGTCGCTGCGCCGCCTGGTCAGCGAGCTGGACATGCAGGAGATCTCGCTGCGCAAGCGCCTGGTGGTGGCGCGCCGCGCTGCAGCCTCGGCCGTGGCCGCGCCCGAGGGCGGCACGCACTAGGCGGCACGCGGTGGACAGCTGGCGGCAGCACATGAAAGCAGCCCTCAGGCGGTCCTGGCCGGACGCAGATCCAGCATGGCGATCATCTCGTCGCGGATCTTGAACTTCTGGATCTTGCCGGTCACCGTCATCGGGAAGGCCTCGACGAAGCGGATGTAGCGCGGCACCTTGTAGTGGGCGATCTGGCCCTTGCAGAAGTCGCGCACGCCGTCTTCGGTCAGCGTCTGTCCGGGCTTGACGATGATCCAGGCGCACAGCTCCTCGCCGTAGCGCACATCGGGCACGCCGACCACCTGCACGTCCTGCACCTGGGGATGGCGGTAGAGGAATTCCTCGATCTCGCGCGGGTAGATGTTCTCGCCGCCGCGGATCACCATGTCCTTGATGCGGCCGACGATGTTCACGTAGCCCTGCTCATCCATGGTGGCCAGGTCGCCCGTGTGCATCCAGGCATCGTCGTCGATGGCCTCGCGCGTGCGGGCCTCGTCCCCCCAGTAGCCATGCATGACCGAGTAGCCGCGCGTGCACAGCTCGCCCGAGACGCCGGGCGCCACGACCTCGCCCGTGGCCGGGTCGACGATCTTCACTTCCAGGTGCGGCTGCACCTTGCCTACGGTGGACACACGGCGCTCCAGCGGCGTGTCGGCATCGCTCTGGCAGCTGACGGGGCTGGTCTCGGTCATGCCGTAGGCGATGGTGATCTCGGACAGGTGCATGTCGCTGACCACGCGCTTCATCACCTCGATGGGGCAGGGCGAGCCGGCCATGATGCCGGTGCGCAGCGTGCTCAGGTCGAACTCCTTGAAGCGCGGGTGGTCCAGCTCGGCGATGAACATCGTGGGCACGCCGTGCAGACCCGTGCAGCGCTCGGCCTGCACGGTCTCCAGCACCAGCAGCGGATCGAATCCGTCATTCGGGTAGACGATGGCCGAGCCATGCGTGAAGCAGGCCAGGTTGCCCAGCACCATGCCGAAGCAGTGGTACAGCGGCACGGGAATGCACAGCCGGTCCTCGGGCGTCAGCCGCATGCACTCGCCGATGAAAAAGCCGTTGTTCAGAATGTTGCGGTGGGTCAGCGTGGCGCCCTTGGGAAAGCCCGTGGTGCCGCTGGTGAACTGGATGTTGATGGGGTCGGTGTTCTTCAGCGTGGCGGCCACGGCGTCGATGCGCGCATCCTGCGCATCACCGCGCGCCAGCAGGCTGGAAAAGCGCAGCATGCCGGGCTGCTCTTCGCCCTGCCCTGCCACGTCGATCCAGACCACGCTGCGCAGCTGGGGCAGGCGCGCGCAATGCAGGCGGCCGGGCTCGGCCGTGGCCAGCTCTGGTGCCAGTTCGCGCAGCATGCCCAGGTAGTCGCTGGTCTTGAACTGCGCCATGGTCACCAGCGCCTTGCAGCCGACCTTGTTGAGCGCGTACTCCACCTCGGAGGTGCGGTAGGCCGGATTGATGTTGACCAGCACCAGGCCGACCTGGGCCGTGGCCAGCTGCATCAGCACCCATTCGGCGTTGTTGTGCGACCAGATGCCGACGCGATCGCCCTTGTCCAGCCCCAGGCCCAGCAGCGCGCTGGCCAGGCGGCGCGCCTCGGTGTGCAGGCCGGCATAGCTGTAGCGCAGGCCCTGGTGGCGGCTGACCAGGGCCTCGCGATCGGGCTGGCGGGCCGCCATGTCGGCAAAGAAGTCGCCGATGGTCTGCTCGATCAGCGGCACATCGGTGCGGCCTTGGGCATGGCTGGAAGCGAGCGGGGCGTTCTGGGCGGGCATGCGTTGTCTCCTGTGTCGTCGGCGGCGCCTGGGACGGGCAAATGCAGTGGCCTGCCCCGTCACGGCAGCTATTGCGTGGCAGCATAAGGGCCAACCCCGAGCAGAACAGGCCACGAAGGTTGCAATAATTGCCAGCATGTTCACCCCCTCGCTGGTCAAGACCCCCCTGCCCCAGGCGGCCGCCACCATGGCCTCCGCACACCCTGCAGTCACGCCCATGGCCTTTGTGCAGGCCATTATGCTGGCCTACGAACGCCGGGGCATCAGCGCCCTGTCCGCCCTGGAGAAGGCACAAATCGCGCCAGACTCCGTCAAAGAGCGCAACGAGTGCATCACGGCGCTGCAGATGGAGGCACTGTCCGATGCCGCCATGCGCGAACTCGACGACGAGGCCCTGGGCTGGTTCTCCCGGCGCCTGCCCTGGGGCAGCTACGGCATGCTGGCACGCGCCAGCATGGGCAGCGAGCAGCTGGGCCTGGCGCTGGCGCGCTGGTGCCGCCACCATGGCCTGCTGGCCGACGACATCCGCCTCACGCTGACGCAGGAAGACGGCTTGGCCACGCTGGCCATCGAGGAGCTGTCCACGCTGGGCGCCATGCGCGAGTTCTGCCTGCTGTCGGTGCTGCGCAATATCCACGGCCTGGCCAGCTGGTTCATCGATGAGCCGCTGCCGCTGCGGCGCGCCTGCTTTCCCTTCGATCCCCCGCCGCATGCGGGCGTGTATGCGCTGCTGTTCCCGCCGGGCGAGGTGGAGTTTGGCGCGGCCCGGGCCTGCCTCCAGTTCGACGCGCGTTTTCTGGATATGCCGCTGACGCGCGACGAGCCTGCGCTGCAGCGCATGCTGCAGCGCGCCCTGCCGCTGCAGGTGCGCCCCTACCGGCGCGAGCGCCAGCTGGTGCAGCGCGTGCGCCAGCTGCTGGCGGCCGACGCCGAATGCCTGCAGACGGCCGACACGCTGGCGCGCCAGCTGCACCTGTCCCAGCGCAGCCTGCATCGCCAGCTCAAGGAAGAAGGCGCCTCGCTGCAGGCGCTCAAGGACGAGGTGCGGCGCGAGCGTGCCGTGGCGCTGCTGCTGCGCACCAGCCGGCCCATCAAGCGCATCGCCCAGTCCTGCGGCTTTCTCAACGACAAGAGCTTCATCCGCGCCTTCCGGCTGTGGACGGGGCTGTCGCCTTCCGAATTCCGCAAGAGCGCGCGAGCCCGGCCCGAGTGAGGGCAGCGCGCATCCTGGCGCGATTTGCATCCTGCGCGACAGCCGCCGTCCGCGCATCTGGCCTAGGCTTTGCGCATGCACCATCTCCACCACTGCGTCAGCGCGCGCTCCTTCCGCGCGCTGTGGATGCTCGAAGAACTGCAGCTTCCCTACACGCTGCACATGCTGCCGTTTCCGCCGCGCGTGCTGCAGCGCAGCTACCTGGAGCTCAACCCGCTGGGCACGGTGCCGCTGCTGCGCCACGGCGAGGCCAGGCTGACCGAGTCAGCCGCCATCTGCGAATACCTGGCCGCCCTGCACCCCGGGGCGGGCCTGTCCGTGCAGCCGCAGGAGGTGGGCTTTGCGGCCTACCTCAACTGGCTGCACATGAGCGATGCCACGCTGACCTTCCCGCAGACCCTGGTGCTGCGCTATGCGCACTTCGAGCCGGCCGAACGGCGCCAGCCCCAGGTGGCCCAGGACTACCAGCGCTGGTTCCTCGCGCGGCTGCGCGCCGTGGAGCAGGCCGTGGAGCAGCGCGACTGGCTCACGGCAGACCGCTTCACCGCTGCCGACGTGGCTGTGGGCTATGCGCTGATGCTGTCGGCGCACCTGGAGATGGAGCCGCAATGGGGGCCTGCCACCCAGGCCTACTGGCAGCGCCTGCAGCAGCGGCCCGCCTTCCAGCGGGCGCTGCAGGCCGAGCAGCAGGCCGCGCGTGCGCAGGCCGTGGACGAGACGCCTTCGCCGCGGCTGCGCTAGGGCCGGCTCAAGCCCAAGCTCAAGCGCTGACGCTGGCCTGCCCGATGGCGCGCAGCATGGCGGGCAGCTCGCCCATGTCGCCGAACACGCAGCTGGCGCCGGCCTCGAGCAGTTGCTCGGCCGATGCGTGGCCCTGGTCGGCCGGGAAGTAGCCCCAGACCGTGGCGCCTGCGGCCACGCCGGCGGTGACGCCGGTCACCGTGTCCTCGATGACCAGGCAGCGCGCCGGCTCCACGCCCAGGGCGGCGGCGGCGGCCAGGTACACATCGGGAAATGGCTTGCTGCGCGGCAGCTCATGGCCGCTGAAGACGCGGCCCTCGAAATACGGGGCCATGCCGACCTGGGCCAGCTGCATCTCCACCTTGGCGCGGTCCGCGCCCGAGGCGCAGGCGATGCGGCCAGCGCACAGCGCATGGGATTCGCTGACGGCGGACAGCGCGCCGTCAATGGCCACCAGCTCGGCGCGCAGCGCGGCGTTGCGGCGCTCGTAGAAGGCGGCCATCCATGCGTCGGTCAGCGGCTTGCCGGTGCGCGCCTCGATCAGCGCGGCCTGGCTGCGCACGGTCTTGCCGATGAATTCGCGCAGGCATTCCTCGGTGCTGATGGGCCAGCCCGATTCATTGAGCATGGTGCACAGCACGCGGTTGGTGATGGATTCACTGTCGACGAGCACGCCGTCACAGTCGAAGAGCACGGCCTCGAAAGCAGTCATGGATGGATTCTCGAAACAAACTGAGCAAGGGCGCCCTGGGGCGCCCTTGCTGCGGAAAATGGCCGGATTATGCGCCGGCCGCGCATGCCTGTGCCCTGCTCAGGGGAAGGATGCACCGGCCAGCGGATGGACCATGCGCTTGACGTTGCGCACCGAGATGGAATGGAACTGGCCATCGTCGGTAACCACATCGCCGAAGGCGAAAAAGCCTTCGGCCGCGTTGCGGTTGAACTGCTCCAGGCGCTGCGCGAGGCTGGCGTTGTTGGACACGGATTCGAGGCGGTACTCGATGGCTCCCTGCTGGTCGCCGCTCTTTTCGTACAGCTGCACGCCTTCGGTATTGCCGCGCAGCACCAGGGCGCCACGCAGCAGGTGGCCCTTGGCACCCATCTCGTCCAGGCGCTGCTTCAGCGCCGTGCCGTTGGCCATGCCGAAGGGCGCGGCCAGGGCGAACACCGCGTACTCGAAGGCCGGTGCCTTGGAGTCCTTGACGTAGAGGTTGAACATCTCGTCGCCCGAGATCAGCGGGCCCGTGTAGCGGAACCCCCGGCCGCTCATCTCGGCCAGTTGCTGCGTGAAGCCGGACGTGTCCAGCGCACCCACGGCGGGGCGCGTCTCGTAGCTGTAGGTGGCGGCGGCGCTGCTGCTGCGCACATAGAGGTTGCGCAGGTCCTGCGTGCTGCTGGGGAACGCCATGCCCGACTTGTACAGGTAGCCCTGCGCGCCCTGCGCATTGAGCTGGGCCACCAGGGCCGAGACGCCCGCCACGTCGGCCACCATGCGGTAGTCCAGGCGCGTGCCGGTGTGGGCCGTGTCGGTGACGTAGAAGTCACCGATGGGAACGGGGAACGTCGTGCCGCCCGAGGCCAGGCTGTAGGTGAAGGCATAGCCTTGCGCCCCCAGCGTGTTCATGGCGGACAGGGCCGCGTCGAAGTTTTCGGCAGCCGTCTCCATGCGGTACTGGCCGGTCACCGGGGTCGTCGTGCCGCCGCCGGGGTTGCCGGGCGTGCCGGGGTTGCCGGGATTTCCGCCATTGCCGGGATCTCCGCCGCCCGGTTCTCCCGATCCACCACCACCGCCGCCGCCACAGGCGGCCAGGGTTCCCAGAAGCATCAATGCCGCACTGCGGCGCGTGAGCTGTACCATCTTCATGACTATCTCCCCTTCTCGTTGAATACGTGCCCGTTCCATGCGGAATCTCAGGGCATCGGCGGCGATTTTGGGGAGTTGGCCGACATCCGGTCACCCCCCGGCCGGGGGGTAATCGTTACGATGTGCGCAAGGTGTATCCGGGCGCGCCCTGGCGCTCCAGCCCTTTCGACATGCCTTTGCGCGGACCATGCACAGCCATCCCCTCCTGACCGATTCCTCCTGTCTCCAATCGGGGCGCTATGCCCTGGTGATCGACGACCACCCGCTGACGGCCATGGGCGTGTCCGAGTTCCTGAAACAATTCGGCCTGTCCGAAGTCCATGCCGTGGCCGATGCGGGCGAAGGCCTGCAGTGCATGGCCGGCAGGGGATCGCCGCATCTGGCCATCGTGGATTTCTGGCTGGGTGCCAGCGCGGGCACGGACGTGGTGCGCGAAATCCGCACGCTGGCGCCCGCCTGCCGCGTGCTCATGACCAGCGGCGACACGCATGGCGCGATTGCCCTGAAGGCACGCGCGGCCGGGGCCCATGGCTTTGTGCTCAAGTCCCAGCCGCCGCAGGTGCTGCAGCAGGCCGTGGCGGCCCTGCTGCGCGGCGAGACCTGGTTCCCCGCCGCCCCGCTGGCGCCGCAGTCACCGGGCGGCGCCCATGCCATCCGCATGACGGCGGCCGAGCTGGGCCTCACCCCGCGCCAGGCCCAGGTGCTGGATCTGGTGCTGCGCGGCCTGCCCAATCCCAGCATTGCGCAGTTGCTGCATCTGTCGCCGCACACGGTCAAGGAGCATGTGGCCGGCGCCCTGCAGCGCCTGGGCGTGCACAGCCGCATCGACGCCATCACGCGCATGCAGGGCATTGCGCTGGAGCTGCCGCCCTCCGTGCCGCCGACCGATACGGTTCAGGCGCCGGCCACGGCCAGCCTGCGCTGAAGCAGGGCCAGCAGCGCCAGCGGGTCCACGGGCTTGCGCAGCAGCAGATAGCCCAGTTCCTGCGCCTCCTGCTCCAGCGCCGGTGACGGCTCGCCACTGAGCAGGGCGCCCGCCGCCTGCGGCGCTTGCGCCAGCACGTTCTGCAGCAGCGCAAAGCCGTTCTCGCCCTGGGCCAGATGGTGGTCGCACAGCACGAAATCGGGGTGCTGCCCCGCCGCCAGCCAGTCGGCCACCTCGCGGCCTGTGGCAGCCACATCCACCTGCAGCCCCCAATCGCGCAGCAGGCCGGCCAGGGCCCGCGCCACCTGCGCATCGTCATCGACCACCCAGCACCGGCCCTGGAGCAGGGGCGGCCGGGCCTGCGCCTGCGGTCCCTCGGACGGTCCCTCGGACTGCGGCAAGGCCGCCTGCACATTCAGGCTGGACGGCAATTGCAGCCAGAAGCAGGACCCCCGCCCCGGCGTGGACAGCAGGCCGTGCTCCACGCCCATGCGCCGCGCGGCTGCGGCCACGACGGCCAGGCCCAGGCCCTGGCTGCTCACGCCGGGCAGGTGGTCGGCCGCAGGCTGGGCCGCGCGCCGGGCCGCCTGGCCTGAGCGCGCGCGAAAGTGCGGTGCGAAGACATGGGGCCGGTCTTCGGCCGCAATGCCCAGGCCCGTGTCCCAGACCTCGATGCGCCAGCCCCCGCCGTGCACGCGGGCGGCCAGCAGCACCCCGCCGCGTTGGGTGTAGCGCAGGGCGTTGTGCAGCAGGTTGAACACCATCTGGCGCAGCAGGGCCTCGTCGGCACGCACCAGGCTGTCCATGCCGCGCGCCACGCGCCAGCGCAGCACCAGCCCGCGCTGCCGCGCCTCGGCCGCGAACAGGCGCGTGGCATCGCCCAGCAGAATGCGCAGGTCCATCACCTGGGCGCGCAGCTCCCAGGTGCCGTTCTCCAGGCGCGACAGGTCCAGCAGGTCGTTGCACATGGTGCCCAGCGACTGGGCACAGGCCTGGGCATCGTCAAGCACGCCTGCCAGTGCGCCGTCGGCATTGCGCTGGCGGGCGGTTTCCACCAGCAGGCCCAAAGCATGCAGCGGTTGGCGCAGGTCATGGCTGGCGGCCGACAGGAAGCGGCTCTTGGCCTCCAGCGCCTGTTCGGCCTGCTCCTTGGCGGCCAGGTAGCGCTCGGCCAGCAGCTGGCGGTCACGCTCCTGCGCCCATTGCTGCAGCATGAGCTGGCGCGCCCCCCAGGCATGGCGCGCGATGGTGGCGCCATACAGCATGAGCAGCGGCAGCAGGTACAGGCCCCTGTTCGGGAAGTACCAGACCACGGCCAGCAGCATGGCGCCGTACAGCACGCCGAAGAAGCGCTTGAACACGGCAGCCGCCGGCGCCAGGAAGGTGGCGGCCGAGGCCACGACGCCGCACAGCACCAGGTAGATGAAAAGCCGGAATTCATGGCCGCTGCCATGGGTCAGCGGTATCGCCAGCGCCCAGGAACCGGCGTTGAGCAGGGCCATGCGGCCCATCACGCGTTCCCAGCGCTGCAGCCGCGCTGGCAACTCGGCCGATGGCACGGCAGCACCCAGGTCCCGGCGCAACTGGCGCCGCAACCCGACAAAGACGCAGGCCATGAACGCCATGCCCAGCCACCACATCAGCAGCGGCGCCTGGAAGGCACCCGTTTCGTGCCGCTGCAGCCAGACCACGATGCCGGGGATGATGAGGGCCGCCGCCTCGGACGAGCCCCGCGATGCGATGGACAGCAGCAGCCGCTGGCGCTGCTGCAGTTTCCACAGCGGCTCGGCAGGGCCGCCGCCGTGTTCAGAACTGGTCGCCATCCACGTAGAGCCAGCGCCCGGCTTCGCGCACGAAACGGCTGCGCTCATGCAGGCGCACGGCGCGGCCACCCACGCGGTAGCGCGCGACGAATTCCACCTCGGCACTGTCCTCGCCGGTGCTGCGGAAGTCCTTGACCGCCAGCCCCAGCCAGCGTGCCGAAGGCTCGAAGTCCAGCGTGGCGGGCCGCTGGCTGGCGTGCCAGGTGGCCAGCAGATAGGCGGTGTCCTCGCGCACGAAGGCGCTGTAGCGCGAGCGCATCAACGCCTGGGCGTCGGGCGCAGGGCAGTCGCCGAAATGGTCCAGGTAGCGGCCGCAGCAGGCATCGAAGGCCAGGGGACGGCCCTTGGCATCCTGAAGACCGCAGGGACAGGCCGGGGAGGTGGCGGCAGCGCTCATAGCGGCTGGCCCTGCGGAACTTGCGGAACTTGCGGAATTTGGGGGAGGACGGCGCGGGAGCAGGAATGCATGTCAGTCACGGCCGCCTTGCTGCGACCGGGTTCTTGATGGAGGACAGGCGGGCCATGATACTGACCGCGGGCCCTCGGGCCTGTAAGGAGAGCCCATGTTTTCAATGTCGGTCCCATGGTGGGAGTTCGTGGTGCGCGGCGTGGCCGTCTACCTGTTTTTGCTGGTGTTCCTGCGCCTGACCGGGCGGCGCCAGACGGGGCAGTACGCGCCGTTCGACCTGGTGCTGCTGCTCATCCTGTCGAATGCGGTGCAGAACTCCATGAATGCCGGGGACAACTCGCTGATCGGCGGCATGGTCTCGGCCTCCACGCTGATCCTGTGCCATCTGCTGCTGTCCTGGCTGACCTTTCGCTTTCCCGCGCTGGAGCGGCTCATCGACGGCAAGGCCAAGGCCCTGATCAGGGACGGACACCTGAACAAGGACCTGATGCGCGAGGAACGCATCACGCGCGACGATATCGAGGCCGCGCTGCGCGCGGGCGGCTGCCTGCACCTGCGCGAGGTGGAGCGCGCCACGCTGGAGACCGACGGCAGCATCACCGTCGTCCTGCGCCGCCGCGACAGCGAGAACGACGGCGATCCGCCGGTCTGACCCCCTGCCCGGCAGGCTCTGTCAGTCGAGCTGCTCCAGGAAGCGCTCGATGGCCAGGTTCACGGGCTGCGGATGCGTGAGGTTGGCCGCATGGCCGGCACCCGGCACCTCCACCCACTGCGCCCTGGGCAAGGCCTTGGCCATGGCGCGTGCACGGTCGGGCGCGATGGCGGTGTCGTCCGTGCCATGGATGACCAGGGCCGGCACATGGATGTCGGGCAGGCGTGGGCTGATGTCATCGCGCTGGGCCAGCGCCAGAAAGCTCTGCCCCAGGTTGATGGGCGTGGCCTTCTTCCATTTGGCACGCCAGGCGGCCGCGCCGCTCCAGCCCTGGCCCAGGATGGTGCGCTCCACCGTGGTCGCCATGTCGTCGCTGAGGCCATGCTCCATCCAGGCGCGCAGCAAGGCTTCGTGGTGGGGCATCTGCTCGGGGTCTTCCAGCATGGCCTGGGTGTCGATCAGCACCAGCGCGCGCACGATCTCGGGGTGGATGAGCGCGCAGCGCAGCGACAGATAGCCGCCCTGCGACATGCCCACCAGCACCGCGCGCTCCACGCCCAGGTGCTCGAGCAGGGCGGCCAGGTCGTCGGCCGAGTCGTAGTAGTCGAAGGGGGCGCACTGCTCGGGGTCTGCCGTCTGGCCATGGCCGCGCTCGTCCCAGCTGATGCAGCGAAAGCGCCCTTGCAGTGCCTGGACCTGGGGAGCGAACATGGTGTGGTCCATGAGCAGCCCGTGCGAAAACACCAGGACCGGGCCTCTACCGCCCGTGTCCTCGTAGTACAGGTTCTGGCCGTTGACGGAAGCGATGGGCATGTCGGGATCTCCTGCGAAGGTGGTCACAAACCTGCCGGAAACGGCCGCCCGCCTCTCTCGGGCACCGTGCCGGCGATGCTCCATGCTAAGCCCTGCGGGTGTCAGGGCCATCCGGCCCGACCCGCAGCGTGGGGGATTGGCCTCAGGCCAGGGCGCGCTGGATGAGAATTTTCTGCACGTCGCTCGTGCCTTCGTAGATCTGGCAGACGCGCACGTCGCGGTAGATGCGTTCCACGGGGAAGTCGCTGACCACGCCATAGCCGCCCAGGGTCTGGATGGCGGAGCTGCACACGCGCTCGGCCATTTCGCTGGCGAACAGCTTGGCCATGGCCGCTTCCTTGAGGCAGGGCAGGCCGGCATCGCGCAGGCTGGCCGCATGCCAGATCAGCTGGCGCGCGGCCTCGATCTGCGTGGCGCAGTCGGCCAGGCGAAAGCCCACGGCCTGGTGGTTGAAGATGGGCTGGCCGAAGCTCTCGCGCTCCTTGGAGTACTGCAGCGCGCAATCGAAGGCCGCACGCGCCATGCCCACGCTTTGCGCGGCAATGCCGATGCGCCCTCCTTCCAGCGCCGACAGCGCAATCCTGTAGCCCTCGCCCTCGGCGCCGATGAGGTTGGCGGCGGGGATGCGGCAGCCCTCGAACTGGATCTGGGCCGTGTCCGAACTGTGCTGGCCCAGCTTGTCCTCCAGCCGCAGCACCTGGTAGCCGGGTGCGGAGGTCGGAACGATGAAGGCGCTCATGCCGCGCTTGCCAGCAGCCTTGTCGGTGACGGCGATGACGATGGCCACGTCGCCGTTCTTGCCGCTGGTGATGAACTGCTTGACGCCGTTGATCACGTAGTCGCTGCCGTCGCGCGTGGCCGTGGTGCGCAGCGCCGAGGCATCCGAGCCCACATGCGGCTCGGTCAGGCAGAAGGCGCCCAGCATCTCGCCGCGCGCCAGCGGCGCCAGCCATTGCTGCTTTTGCGCCTCGCTGCCGTAGCGCATGAGGATGGCGTTGACGGGGCAGTTGGTCACGCTGATCACCGTGCTGGTGCCGCCGTCGCCGGCTGCGATTTCCTCCAGCACCAGGGCCAGGCTCAGGTAGTCAAGGCCGGCGCCGCCGTACTCCTCGGGCACGCAGATGCCGTAGGCGCCCAGCGCCGCCAGGCCCTGGTGCACGTTCTTGGGAAAGTGGTGTTCCTTGTCCCAGCGTGCGGCATGGGGCGTGATCTCGGTGCGCACGAAGTCGCGCACCGCATCACGGATCATTTCCTGGTCTGCGTTGAGCAGCATGTCTTGTCTCCTGATTCTTGTTTCGTTGTTCGTTGTCCGTTGCGCCGGTCGGATCTGCCGTCGGATCTACCAGGCGATGCGCTGCCCGTCATGCCTCAGCATGCGGCCCCGGTCGGCCGGCGTGACGCCGGCCAGCGTGCGCACCAGGCCCTGCACGCTTTGCTCCACGGTGAAGGTGGCAGCCGCGCCACCCATGTCGGTCTGCACCCAGCCCGGGTCCAGCGCGACCACGGTGGCGCCCGGCCATTGCGGCTGGGCGCTGGCCACGACCATGTTGAGCGCAGCCTTGCTGACGCGGTAGAGCCAGGCGTCGGATTCGGCGTCGGCCAGCAGCGACATCTGGCTGGAGAACAGGCCGAACACGCCGCCCGCCGCCTCGACCAGCGGCGCCACCTGGGGCAGCACCTGCATGGCGCCCAGCACATTGGTGTGCATGACGCGGTCGAACTGCTCGCGCGTGGGCGGCGTGGCCGAGCTGTGAGCATCCCACACTCCGGCCACATACAGCGCCAACTCGATCTTCTCGCCGTCGAGCTGCCAGGCCAGGCCGCTGACGCTGGCCGGATCGGCCACATCCACCAGCAGCACCTTGGCGCCCGTGGCCTCGACGCGCTCGCGGTCGGCCTCGCTGCGCACCGTGGCGACCACGCTGCGGCCCTGGGCCGCATAGGCCTCCACCAAGGCAAAACCAAGCCCGCGCGAGGCTCCCAACACCAGAGTGACTGCCATGTCTTTCGACCTTTCAAATGGAATGCGGTCAGCGGCCCTGCTCGTCCGCGATCTGCTTTTCGTAGCGCTCGACCATGGCCTCCTGCGTCTCGGTGGGCGCAGGCAGGCCGATCTGCTGGTGGACCATCTGGTTCACCGAGGGCATGACGTTGCGCGACACCTGGGACTCTGGCTTCCAGAGCCGGGCGCGCATCAGGGCCTTGGCACAGTGCAGATAGGCCTCCTGCACCTGGATCTCCAGAACGATCTTGGGCCGGAAGCCTTCGCTGGCGAACAGCGCCGTGTAGTGGGCCTCGTCGCGCAGCTTGGCCACGCCGTTGACGCGCAGGGTCTCGTCGAAACCCGGCACCATGAACAGCAGGCCGATGCGCGGATCGGCGATCAGGTTGCTGAAGCTGTCCAGACGGTTGTTGCCGCCCGAATCGGGAATCAGCAGCGTCTGGTTGTCGGGCGCCTTGATGAAGCCCGGCTTGCCGCCGCGCGGCGAGGCATCCATCATCGCGCCCGCCCCGCCCCCCGTGGCCACGATGCACAGCGGCGACAGCGCGATGAAGCGCAGGCAATGCCGGTCCAGGTCCACCTGCTGCTTGAGCAAGGCCCTTTCGGCCGGCATGGCATACAGGCTGCGCAACTGTTCTTCGCTGGTGATCATGGTCGAGAGGTTAAGGTAATAGCGGATCGGCCGATCCAAGTCTAGCTCTCTGGACGTCTGTGGCGCTGCCCATAAAACTGGCGCAATGCAAATCAGAGACACCGAGGAAGGGCCGCCCCGCACCGAGGGTGTCGTCCCCCTTTCAGGGGGAGGGCGCGCAGCGCCTCAGGGGGTGACCATTTCTATCGCCATGGCTGTTCCCTCGCCGCCGCCTATGCACAGCGTGGCCAGGCCGCGCTTGCCGCCGCGCGCCTGCAGGGCGTGCAGCAGCGTGACCAGAATGCGCGCGCCGCTGGCGCCAATGGGGTGACCCAGCGCACAGGCGCCGCCGTTGACGTTGACCTTGTCGCGCGGCACGCCCAGCTCGGCCATCAGGGCCATGGGCACGACAGCAAAGGCTTCGTTGACTTCCCACAGGTCCACGTCCGCCGCCGTCCAGCCAGCCTTCTTGAGGGCCTTCTGCGTGGCGCCCACGGGGGCCGTGGTGAACCATTCGGGCTCCTGGGCATGCGTGGCATGGGCGACGATGCGCGCCAGCGGCTTGCAGCCCAGTTCCTTGGCCGTGGACTCGCGCATCAGCACCAGGGCGGCGGCGCCGTCGTTGATGCTGGAGCTCGATGCGGCCGTGATCGTGCCGTCCTTCTTGAAGGCGGGCTTGAGGCTGGAAATCTTGTCCAGCTTGGCCTTGGCCGGGCCTTCGTCGATGCTGACGGTGACGTCGCCCTTGCGCGTGGAGACGGTGACGGGCGTGATCTCGGCGGCGAAGGCTCCGCTTTCCGTGGCCGCCTGGGCGCGCTTGACGCTTTCGATGGCGTAGGCGTCCTGCTGCTCGCGCGTGAAGTGGTATTTGGCGGCGCAGTCCTCGCCAAAAGTGCCCATGGAGCGGCCAGGCTCGTAGGCGTCCTCCAGGCCGTCGAGCATCATGTGGTCATAGACCTTGTCGTGGCCCATGCGGTAGCCGCCACGGCCCTTCTTGAGCAGGTAGGGCGCATTGGTCATGCTCTCCATGCCGCCGGAGACCACGACATCGCGGCTGCCTGCGACCAGCTGGTCGTGCGCCAGGATGGTGGCCTCCATGCCGGCGCCGCACATCTTGGACAGGGTCACGGCGCCCGTGCTGCGTGGCAGGCCGCCCTTGAAGCCGGCCTGGCGGGCGGGCGCCTGGCCCTGGCCCGCCATCAGGCAGTTGCCGAACAGAACTTCGTCCACTTTCTCGGGCGCCACGCCCGCGCGCTGCACGGCCGCCTTGATGGCAGCGCCGCCCAGATCATGGGCCGCGAGGTCGGCGAAGTCGCCCTGGAAGGCGCCCATGGGGGTGCGGGCTGCGCCGACGATGACGATGGGGTCTTGCATGCTTGTCTCCTGGGTTGTCGTGATGGTGAAAGAAAGGGAAAACGGGTCAGGCCAGCCAGCGGCTGCGCTCGTAGGGGAAGACATCGTGGACATGGCCTTCGCGGATGCGCTGCTGGTGCGCCTGCCAGAAGGCGGGGTCGAGCAGGTCGGCATGGTGGCGCATGAAGACTTCGCGCACGGCCGGGTTGCCCAGCAGAAAGGGCGCGAAGGTTTCCGGGAACACATCGCGCGGGCCCACGGGGTACCAGACCTCGCCGCTGAGCTCGTCCTCCTCGTTGCGCGGCGCGGGCACCTGGCGGAAGTGGCAGTCGGTCAGGTATTCGATCTCGTCGTAGTCGTAGAACACCACCTTGCCGCCGCGCGTGATGCCGAAGTTCTTCCACAGCATGTCGCCCGGAAAGATGTTGGCCGCGACCAGATCCTTGATGGCATTGCCGTACTCGATCACGGCGCTCTCCAGGCGCTGCCGCGGTGCCGGCAGGTCCAGCCCGTCATCGAAGCACTCCTGCAGCAGCATGTTCAGCGGCACCATGCGCCGCTCTATGTAGAGGTGGGAGATGATGACCTCCTGCCGGCCATCGCCGTCGCGGTCGCTGATCTCGACCTGGCTGGGCGCATGCTCCAGGATCTCGGCGATCAGCGCATCCGAAAAGCGCTCGCGCGGGAAGGCGACCAGGCTGTACTCCAGCGTGTCGGCCATGCGCCCCACGCGGTCGTGCTGCTTGACCAGGCGGTACTTGGCCTTGACCTGTTCGCGCGTGATCTCCTTGGGCGCGGCGAAGCGGTCCTTGATGAGCTTGAACACATAGGGAAAGCTGGGCAGGTCGAACACCAGCATGACCATGCCCTTGATGCCGGGCGCGATGCGGAACTGGTCGCGCGAATGCCGCAGGTGGTGCAGGAAGTCGCGGTAGAACAGCGTCTTGCCCTGCTTGGCCAGGCCCAGGGCGTTGTACAGCTCGGCGCGCGGCTTGCGCGGCATGAGGCTGCGCAGGAACTGCACGTAGGCGCTGGGCACGTCGGTATCGACCATGAAGTAGGCGCGCGCAAAGCTGAACAGGCCGTGGAAGTCCTTCTCGCCGAAAAGGGCCGCATGCAGCACCAGCCGGCCGTTGTCGCCGTGCAGGATGGGCACGGCCCAGGACAGCTCGGCAAAGCCGTTGATGATCTTGCCGACGATGTAGGCGCCCTTGTTGCGGAAAAACAGGCTGGACAGCACCTGGATCTGGAAGTTGGCGTACAGGCGCATGGCCTGCAGCTGCGGCTCCAGGCGCTCGGCCAGGCGGGCGATGTCGCGCTCCAGGTCCTCGAAGGGGCGCTGCAGCGCGAATTGCTCCACGACTTCGCGCAGCGTCTGCGGCAGCGTCTCGCGCGTGGGGTAGAAGGCCAGGTAGGCCGGGCGCGCAGCCGGCTCCTGGTTCTCTATGTATTCCGTGCTGACGGCGGGCCGCACGAAGATGAAGTCGTTGTGGAAATGCGTGCGGTGCAGGATCTTGGTGGTGACCGAGTTGAAGAAGGTCTCGGCCAGCTCCGGCTGCAGGTGGTTGACCATGAGCCCGATGTAGTGGCGCTTGATCTGCTGCCAGACCGGCATGGGCTGGGCGCCCGCCGCAAATTCCTTTTCCAGCCGGCGCACGCATTCGCGCACGCGCAGGTCGTAGAACTCGATGCGCTCGCGCTGGGCACGCTGCTGGCCCAGCCAGTCGGCGGTTTCGAAGCGGTGCTTGGCGCGGGCGGATTCGGCGCGGAACAGGCGGTAATGGCGGTTGAAGCCATCCATCATCGCCCGCGCGATGTCATGGGCAAGCAGGGTGTCCTGGGCAGGCATCGGCATGAAGTCTCCCGGGGTCCCGCCTGCCATGGCCGCTCAGTCGCGCTGGCGGCTGGCGACCAGCTCGACAGCCTCGGCATGGATGTTGGCGATGCCGCCGACACCGGGCACGGTCATCTGCAGATTGGTGATCAGGCCGTCCTTGAGGCCATAGCACCAGCCGTGCAGCGTGACCTTCTGGCCGCGCGCCCAGGCATCCTGCATCACCGTGCTCTGCGCCACATTGATGACCTGCTCGATGGCATTGAGTTCGCACAGCGCATCGTGGCGCCATTGCGGAGACAGGCTGGCCAGCAGCGCCTGGTGCTTGTCGCGCACATCCTTCACATGGCGGATCCAGTTGTCGGCCAGGCCCACGCGCACATCTTCCAGTGCCGCCAGCACGCCGCCGCAGCCATAGTGGCCCACGACCATCAGGTGCTCGACCTTGAGCTGGTCCACCGCGTACTGGATGGTGGACAGGCAGTTCAGGTCGCTGGGCACGACCACGTTGGCCACGTTGCGGTGCACGAACACCTCGCCGGGCTCCAGGCCCGTGATCTGGTTCGCAGGGACGCGGCTGTCGGAACAGCCGATCCACATGTAGCGGGGTTTTTGCTGCGACAACAGCCCGGTGAAGAAACCGGGCCGGTCACGCTCCATCTGCTGGGCCCATTCGCGGTTATGGACAAACAGTTCTTCGATGGAGGTTGTGCTCATAAGCAATCCTTTTGTTGGGTCAAACTCAAGAACGGCGCGGCAGGCGGGTGCGGGATCAGCAGGTCTCTGCGAACAGCTCGCGGCCGATCAGCATGCGACGGATCTCGCTGGTGCCGGCGCCGATCTCGTAGAGTTTCGCATCCCGCCAGAGGCGACCCAGTGGGTATTCGTTGATATACCCATTACCTCCATAGATTTGAACGCCTTCGCCGGCCATCCATGTCGCCTTCTCGGCGCACCACAAAATGACGCTGGCACAGTCCTTGCGAACCTGGCGAACATGCTCCGTTCCCAGCAGATCGAGGTTTTTGGCGACCGTATAGGCAAATGAGCGGCCCGCTTGCAGCACGGTGTACATGTCCGCCACCTTGCCCTGGATGAGCTGGAACTCGCCAATGCTCTGGCCGAACTGCTTGCGGTCATGGATGTAGGGCACGACGTTGTCCATCACCGACTGCATGATGCCCAGCGGCCCGCCGGTCAGCACGGCACGCTCGTAGTCCAGGCCGCTCATCAGCACCTTGGCGCCGTTGTTCAGGCCGCCCAGCACGTTCTCGGCCGGGACCTCGACGTTCTCGAACACCAGCTCGCCCGTGTGGCTGCCACGCATGCCCAGCTTGTCCAGCTTCTGGGCAATGGAAAATCCCTTCATGCCCTTCTCGATCAGGAAGGCGGTCACGCCGCGGGCGTTCAGCTCGGGCTCGGTCTTGGCGTAGACCACCAGGGTGTCGGCATCGGGACCATTGGTGATCCACATCTTGGTGCCGTTGAGCAGGAAGTAGCCGCCCTTGTCCTCGGCCTTGAGCTTCATGCTGATCACGTCCGAGCCGGCGCCGGGCTCGCTCATGGCCAGCGCGCCCACATGCTCGCCGCTGATCAGCTTGGGCAGGTACTTGGCCTTTTGCGCCTCGTTGCCGTTGCGGTTGATCTGGTTCACGCAAAGATTGCTGTGCGCGCCATAGGACAGGCCCACCGAGGCACTGGCACGCGAGATTTCCTCCATCGCCACCATGTGGGCCAGGTAGCCCATGTTGGCGCCGCCGTACTGCTCGGACACGGTGATGCCCAGCACGCCCAGATCGCCAAACTTGCGCCACAGGTCCATGGGGAACTGGTCGTCGCGGTCGATCTCGCCGGCGCGCGGTGCAATCTCGGCCTGTGCGAACTCGCGCACGGCATCGCGCAGCGCGTCGATGTCCTCGCCCAGTTGGAAGTTCAGGCCCGGCAGGTTGGAAAGGCTCATCTCGTGTCTCCTGTGGAAATTTGGTGAAAAAACGCCGCCCGGCTCAGTCGGCCAGATCGCGGCCCTGCACGCACATCAGCGTGCAGCCCATGGTGGCAATCAGTTTTTCGCGGCCTTCGTCGATGGCATAGGCGCGCCCCTCGGTCACGGTGATCGTGCGGCCAGGCTTGATCACCCGGCCTTCCATGCGAAAGTGCTGGCCCTTAGCGGGGGCCAGCAGATTGATCTTGAATTCGATGGTGAGCACGGCAGCATCGGCCGGCATCAGGGTCAGCCCTGCATAGCCGCAGGCGGAATCCAGCGCCGTGGAAACCATGCCGGCATGCAAAAAGCCATGCTGCTGCGTCAGCCCGGGCGCCCAGTCCAGGCAGACATCGACGGCGCCGGGCTCCAGCAGGGACAGCTCGGCGCCCAGGGTGTGCATCGCGCCCTGGCGTGCAAAGCTGTCTCGCACACGGCGGGCAAAGTCGCTGTTGGCAGGTTCCAGGCGGAGCACGGTCAAGGCAAGCCTCACAAATTACGTTTACGTAAACGTCAATTATGAAGCATTTTTCCCATCCAGGTGTTTCAACAGAGTGCGAGCCTCGGATTCCTGCTCTCGCACCTCGGCCAGGTTGGCCTGCAGGTCGGCCAGGCGGTCCTCGAGCTGGCGGCGATGCACAGCCAGCACTTCCAGGAATTTGCGCAGCTGCACGCCCGTGTCGCGGGGGCTGTCGTAGAGATCGATGATCTCCTTGGCTTCGTTCAGAGAAAGTCCCAGCCGCTTGGCCCGCAAGGTCAGGCGAAGACGTGTGCGATCACGCGCACTGTAGACGCGATTGCGCCCGCCAGGCCCGGCGCGCTCGGGCTCAAGCAAGCCCATGTCTTCATAGAAGCGGATGGCCCGGGTCGTGAGATCGAACTCCTTGGCAAGATCGCTGATGGTGTAGGTGGTCGACATGGCTGGAGAGTCCGCCAGCATCCACAGCCGGCGGCCATGGGAATGCGACGTTGACGTTAACGTCAATGCTAGCGGAATTGGCCACAGGAAACTGCGCCGGATGTTGCATCCGGGTGCGGGAATAAAAAGAGAGCGCGTCAGCGCTCTCTTTTTTTGGGATGTCCGTTTTGGCTGTTCAGCCTGTTTCTCCATTTCCTGCAGCCCAATGCAAAAAACCCCGTAGCTTTGGGCTACGGGGTTTCTTGGGCTGTAAGAGCCTGACGATGACCTACTTTCACACGGGAACCCGCACTATCATCGGCGCAAAGTCGTTTCACTGTCCTGTTCGGGATGGGAAGGAGTGGTACCAAC
>NZ_JFYT01000030.1:0-116160 GCF_000632165.1 Delftia sp. RIT313
CGCCTGCAGCGCCCGTCCCCGCCTCGAAGGCGCCTGCGCCCAAGCCGCAGCAGCCTCGCCCCAAGGTCCAGCGCCCGGCACCCGCCGCACCCGCGCCCACGCCCGAACCGCTGGACACGCCCATCCGCGAAACCGTCGAACCCTTGCCGATGGCCGCAGCGCAGGAGCCTGCCGCATCGGACGCCTCGGAAACCGCCGCTGCCGATGCCGGCAGCGGGGCAACCCCGGCCACACCGCCGGCGCCGCCCGCTCCCAAGCCCGAACCCGAAACACCACCCACACCCTCGGCCGGCCCGGCCCAGGGCATGGCCATCACCTCGCCCGACGGCACGCCGCTGGCCTCCGACGCCCCCGTTCCCGTGCAAATGCCCGATCCCGCGCGGCTGTCGTTCGCCGTCACCGGCCAGGCCAAGCGCTTCAACTACTCGGCCAGTGCCGAGCTGGTCTGGCGCCATGCCAACGGCCAGTACCAGGCCAGCCAGGAAGTCAGCCTGTTCCTGCTGGGCTCGCGCTCGCAGACCAGCGAGGGCCGCATCACCGACAGGGGCCTGGAGCCCAGCCGCTTCAACGACAAGGCACGCAAGGAGCAATCGGCGCAGCTGGCGTTCGACCAGAACCTGGCGCACTTCAGCACGGGCGCGCCCGATGCCGCCATCGCGCCCGGCGCGCAGGACCGGCTCAGCGTGTTCCTGCAACTGTCGGCCCTGCTGGCGGCGGCGCCGCAGCGCTACCCGGCGGGCACGCAGATCAGCTTCATCACCGTCAGCGCACGGCGCGCCGACCGCTGGACCTTCCGCGTGGGCGAGACCGAGACGCTGGACCTGCCCTCGGGCAGTACGCAGGCGCTGCGGCTGGACAAGATCGCGGCGGCCGGCGATGACCAGCAGGCCTCGCTGTGGCTGGCGCCGTCCATGCAATACCTTCCCGTGCGCATCCGGCTGGCGCAGGACAACGGCGACTTCGCCGACCTGCAGCTCAAGGGCCGCCAGGCACCCTGATCGCGGGTAGGCCGGCACTTGCAGGCACCGCTGCCGCCCGCCTACCACAGCGCGGCCTGCGGCGCACGCCGCCGCGCATGCCAATCCGTGGAATACTGCATGCAAGTGCCTGTGATAGATCGGGACCCCCACGGTTCTTGAAATCCGGCGCTTCGCAGCCATGTAGGCTGTGCGACGCCCAGCAACGGGCCAGAAAGGGAACACCATGCAAATGCTTTACGACTCCGAATCTTTTGTGGTGCTCCATCTGCGTCCCGACATGGATCCGGATGCAACGGCTGGCAATGAGGCAGTCGACACCGCCCGCCAACTGCCACGCCACGGCTTCGAGATCGTGGACAAGCGCTCGGGCAAGGAGGTCTACCTGGACGGTTCCTGGGCCGAGATGTTCCAAAAGCAGATCATTGCCTGGCAGCTCGACGCCCCCACCGAGGAAGAGGTGGAAGACGCGCTGGATCGCTACGCCGGCCTGGCCCAGCAGCCCGTCGTGGTCCACTGACAGCACACAGCGCACGGCCCCCTGAAGGGGCCGCGTGCCAAGCCCGCCGCAGATTCTCTGCGGCGGGCTTTTTCTTTGGGCGCGGCCATTGCAAGGACCCTGGTGCTTTCACCGATCCGCAGCGAGCGCCTCCTGCCTAGAATCCTGAGCGCAGGTTCAAGATTTGAAGACCATCTGTGAGATGGTCTTGTCACGCCTGTGTGGTGTGCGCCGGCCTCTTGCAGACAACCAGGAGGCAGCGATGCAAACCACAGGCCACAGCATTCGTGGCGTTCATGATGTCATCTCGTACATCGACGCACGCCAGGGCATTTCAGGCCGCGCCGGCACCATCTGGTGGCTGGCACTCGGCGGCCTTTTCCTCGACGCCTTTTCCAACTCCGCGCTCAGCGTGGGCCTGGGGCCCATGACGCGCGACCAGCAGCTCACGCCGGCCGAGGTGGCCTGGATGACGTCGCTGGCCTCCTGGGTGTCCATCGCCTTCAACCCCATCGGCGGCTGGATGGCCGACCGCTGGGGCCGCATGCGCCCCCTGGTCATCGCCAAGGTGCTGGCCGTGGCCGGTGCGCTGCTGGTCAGCATGGCGCCCGACTACGCCACCATCCTCTTCGGCCGCTTCTTCGTGGGCGCGGCCTATGGCATCGACTTCGCCATCGCCATGGCGGTGCTGGCCGAATTCACGCCCGCCCGCCTCAAGAGCCGGCTCAATGTCTGGCAGGGCATGTGGTACATGGCCGTGTGCAGCAACCTGGTGCTGGCGCTGTGGTTCCACTCCTGGGATGTGGGCGATTCGCTGTGGCGCTACTCGGTCGCGGCCACGGCCGTGTTCGGCGTGTTCATCCTGGGCATGCAGGCCGCGCTGCTGGTGGAAAGCCCGACCTGGCTGGCACGCAAGGAGCGGCTTGATGACGCGGCCCGCGCCATGACGCGCATCTATGGCCAGACCTTCAGGGCAGCGCCCCTTGCCGAGCGCCTGCCCGTGCTCAACCCGGCCCGGCGCGGCCTGGCCAATGTGCTGCTGATCTTTCGCGGCATCTACCTGCCGCGCACGCTGCTGGCGGCCACGGTGCAGATAGGCCAGTCCATCCAGTACTTTGCCGTGGGCTGGTACCTGCCGCTGATCAGCGCCTCGCTGTTCGGCAAGGACTTCCGCGAGGCCACGCTGGGCGCGCTGGTGTTCAACGTGTTCGGCATCGTCGGCGGTTTCCTGTCGCCCGTCATCGGGCGCCGGCTGGGCCTGCGGCGGGCCTCGGCCTTCGGCTTTGCGCTGGTGTTCCTGATGCTGCTGGTGCTGGGCCTGTTCAACGGCCGCATGCCCATCTGGCTGGCCGTGGCCGTGCCCTCGCTGTTCATCCTCTTTCACTCGGGCGGGCCCGGCGCCAACGGCAAGAGCCTGTCCACCCTGTCGTTCCGCAGCGAGCTGCGCGCGGGCGCCAATGGCGTGATCGGTGCGCTGGGCGCCATGGGCGCGGCGCTGGGGCTGCTGGTGTTCCCGCTGTTCCGCCAGCAGTACGGGCTGGAGAACACCTTCCTCATCCTGTCCGTGGTGCCGCTGCTGGCCAGCATCGTCTGCTTTTCCATCCGCTGGGACCCCACGCGCACCACGGTGAATCCCGACGACGAGCCCGGCGCGCCCCAGTTCGCGGACGACGCAGCCCCGCCCGCCAAGGTCGCTCAAACCACCGCCTGAAAGAGACCACCCCATGCACCATGAAGCCGTGATCCTTTGCATAGACGAAGGCACCTCGGGCACGCGCGCCGCCGTCGTGGGACGCGACGGGCAGGTGTCCGCCCAGGACTATCTGCCGCTGGAAATCCACTGCCCGCGCCCCGGCGTGGTCGAGCAGAACGCCGACCTGCTGCTGGAGCGCACGCTGGACGTGTGCCGCCGCGCCATCGCCCGCGCCCAGGGCTGCGGCCAGCAGATCGTGGCCCTGGCCATTGCCAACCAGCGCTGCTCGGCCGTGCTCTGGGACACGGTCACGGGCCGGTCGCTGGCCCCCATCATGGTCTGGCAGGACTCGCGCCACCGCGACGAACTGGCCCTGCTGGCCGGCGACTGGGATGCCCGGCTGATCCGCCACGCGGGCCGGCCCGTGGGCGTGCGTTCGCCCTACCTGTGGGCCGCGCGCAAGCTGCGTGAGGATGCGGCCGTGGCCCGTGCCTGGCAGCAGCGCCGCCTGGCCTTCGGCACCATCGACTCCTGGCTGCTGTGGCATCTGTCGGATGCGCGCGCCGTGGTCACCACGCCCACCAATGTGACCTCGGGCAACGCCTATGCGCTGGGCGATCACCGCTACCTGCAGGACTGGCTGGACGCGCTGGAGTTTCCCGCCGAACTGCTGCCCCGCCTGTGCGAGGACGTGCAGGACTTCGGCCGCACGCGCACCGAGCTGCTGGGCCTGGCCGTGCCCATCCTGGCCTGCGCGGGCGACCAGCATGCGGCCGCCGTGGGCCTGGGCTGCCTGGAGCGGGGCCAGGCGCTGTGCGTGCATGGCACGGGCAGCTTCGTCGATGTGCTCACGGGAACAAAGCTGCCCGCGCATGACGCGGCCCATGAAAGCTCGCTGACCATGACCGCGCGGCGCATGGGCGGTGTCTCGCGCTATGCCATCGAGACCTATGTGCCCACCACGGGCTCGGCGCTCAACTGGATCTGCGAGAAGCTGCAGTGGTTCGACAACCCGCAGCAGATCAGCACCCTGGCCCGCGAGGCCGAGACGCCGGCCGACCTGGTCTTCATCCCCGCGCTCACGGGCCTGCGCCTGCCCGCCATGGAGCCGGGCGCGCGGGCCTCGATCTCGGGCGTGTCCATGGCCACCTCGCGGCCGCAGCTGGCGCGCTCCATCCTCGAAGGCATTGCGCATTCCGTGGCCTCCTGCGTGCAGGCGGACGAGGCGGCCTCTGGCACCGAGGTTGGCGAGCTGCTGGTGGGCGGCGGCCTGTCGGGCAGCGATGCGCTGCTGCAGATCCAGGCCGACCTGGGCGGCCTGCCCGTGCGCCGCCTGGCCGATACCGACAAGGCCAGCCTACGCGGCATCGCCTTCATGGCCGGCAGCGCGGGCCTGCTGTGGGACGGGCTGGAGCAGGCCTGCGCCACGCTGCGCACCGAAGCGGTCTTCACCCCGCGCATGGCGGCCGACGAGCGCGGCGAGCGCCGCCGCATCTGGCGCGCCCGCGTGGGCGACGAACTGGCCCGCGCCCGGGCCCCCGGCCGCAGCGCCGCCCTGGAGGGCTGCGCATGATGCAATGGCCCTTTGGCAAGGAGCGCAGGGACAGCGCCGCACTGACCCAGACCGCGCCGCTGCAGCTGCAGCGCGCGGACCAGCTCGCGCGGCTGGGTGACGAGGCCTTCGACCTGCTGGTCATCGGCGGCGGCATCACGGGCGCCTATGCGGCGCTGGACGCCAGCCTGCGCGGCCTGCGCGTGGCGCTGGTGGAGAAGGACGACTTCGCCTCGGGCACCTCGTCCAAGTCCTCCAAGATGGTGCACGGCGGCCTGCGCTACATCGAGCAGGGCAACCTGGGACTGGTGCGACACTCGCTGCTGGAGCGCCAGCGCCTGCGCCGCAATGCGCGGCATCTGGTGCAGCGCCTGCCCTTCCTGTTTCCCGTGATGGAGCGCGACGGCGTCTTCGACGCCCGCCTGGCCAAGGCCTTCGGCAGCCTGCTGTGGACCTATGACCTGGCCGGCGGCTGGCGCGAAGGCATCCTGCACCGCAAGCTCGGCAAGGCCGAGGTGCTGTCGCACTGCCCGAGCTTTCGCGAAGAGCAGCTCCTGGGCGGCTACATGTACTTCGACGCGCGCGTGGACGATGCGCGGCTCACGCTGGCCGTGGCCCGCACCGCGGCCTTCCATGGCGCGGCCGTGCTCAACCACTGCCAGGCCACCGCCGTCACGCGCAACGCCCACGGCCGCGTGGATGGCGCCATCGTCCAGGCCGATGGCCGCGAGATCACGGTGCGCGCGCGCAGCGTGGTCATGGCCACGGGCGTGTGGCTGCGCGACTGGGATGGCCGCAAGCCCGGCCAGGAGCCCCGGCTGCACGTGCGCCCCGCCAAGGGCGTGCACGTGGCCATTCCCTGGCTGCGCATACGCAACGACTGCACCGTCACCATTCCCGTGCCGGGCCGCAGCCGGCGCGCCACCATCACGCGCTGGGGCGATGTCTCCTACCTGGGAACCACCGACGAGGACTACGCAGGCGGCCTGGACGATGTGCACTGCACGCGTACCGAGCTGGACTTCCTGCTCGAAGGCGCCCGATCGGCGCTCAAGGTGGACCTGTCGCCCGAGGATGTGGTCGGCTCCATCGCCGGCTGCCGCCCCCTGGTCGGCCCGCCCGGCGGCAAGACCGTGGAGATGAAGCGCAACCACGAAATCCATGTGGCGGCCGACGGCCTGGTCACCATCGTCGGCGGCAAGCTCACCACCTCGCGCCACATGGCCGAGCAGACCGTGGACGCCGTGGAAAAACTGCTGGGCCGGCGCACGCGCTGCACCACCACCTCGGCCTTTGTGCTGGGTGCGGCCGGCTACGACGCCCAGGCCATCACGGCCACGGGCGGCCTGTCGGCCCACCTGGGCGAGCGCTACGGCACGGAGGCACGCTTCGTCAGCGACCTGCTGGCCGCACGCCCCGAACTGGCCCGGCCCATCGTGCAGGGCCTGCCCCATACCGAGGCCGAGGTCCTCTACGCCGTGCGCCACGAAATGGCGGCCAGCGTGGACGACGTGCTCTCGCGCCGCCTGCGCGCCCGCCTCATGGCGCGCGATGCATCGGCCCACGCCGCGCAGCGCGTGGGCGACATCCTGGCCGATGAACTGGGACTGGCACCCGCGCAGGTGGCGCAACAGGTCCACGACTACCGCCGCGCCGTGGAGCGCGAAAAACAGATTTTGATGGGAGACATCCAATGCTGAGCAAAGACGCAATCGCCCGCGGCTACAACCGCCGC
Organism: Delftia sp. RIT313; assembly: GCF_000632165.1. Classification (NCBI taxonomy): domain Bacteria; kingdom Pseudomonadati; phylum Pseudomonadota; class Betaproteobacteria; order Burkholderiales; family Comamonadaceae; genus Delftia; species Delftia sp. RIT313. The sequence continues at coordinate 6,457 of NZ_JFYT01000030.1, forward strand.
AACTACGTGGTGGGCGCCCCCACGACCCCGGGCTGGGCGGCGCAGGCCGCACCTGCAGCCGACCGCCCTGCCTCCGAAGGTCCTGCCTGCGGCCTGCAGCACGAACCCGTGGCCGTGCCCGAGGCCGCGCTCGCCGCACTGCGCACCGCCTGCGACCGCGTGCAGACCGAGCGCGCCGAGATCGTCGCCGGCACGCGCGACTGGTGGGCCCGCACCATGGTGGCCGAGACCTCGGGCCACCCGGCCACGCCGCAGGCCGTCATCGCCCATGCATCCACCGTGGAGCAGGTGCAGGCCGTGATGCGCATTGCCGACGCGCACGCCATTCCCGTTACCGTCTCGGCCGGGCGCAGCAACGTCACGGGCGCGGCCCTGCCCCTGCGCGGCGGCATCGTGCTGGACCTGTGCGAACTCAACCGTTTCATCGCCATGGACGAGCAAAGCCAGATCGTCGAGGTCGAGGCGGGCATGTTCGGCGACGTGTTCGAGGAAACCATCCAGCGCCGCCACGGCATGACCATGGGCCACTGGCCCTCGTCCTTCGGCATCAGCACCGTGGGCGGCTGGGTGGCCTGCCGGGGCGCGGGCCAGCTGTCCACGCGCTACGGAAAGATCGAGGACATGGTCCACGGCATGGACGTGGTGCTGGCCGATGGCCGCCTCGTCACCGTGGGCGGCTACGCGCGCGCGGCCATCGGCCCGGACCTGCAGCAGCTGTTCATCGGCTCGGAAGGCACGCTGGGCGTGATCGTGCGCATCCGCTTCAAGCTGCACCGCCTGCCCGACCACGGCCGCGCCATCGCCTATGGCTTCGCCAGCTTTGCCCAGGGCCTGGAGGCCTGCCGCCAGATCCTGCAGCAAGGCGCCAACCCCGCCGCGCTGCGGCTGTATGACGCACTGGAAAGCGGCGTGCAATTCGGCCGCAGCGACCTCAACGTGCTGCTGATCGCCGACGAAGGCGCACCCGAGATCGTCGATGCCGTCATGGCCATCTGCGAACGTGTGTGTGCACCCTTGGGTGAACGGCTGGACGGCGCCGCCACCCTGGAGCGCTGGCTGGACACGCGCTACCTGACCGGCAAGAGCGCCGAGGGCTTCAAGAAAGGCCCGGGCTTCGTCGCCGACACGCTGGAGATGTGCGGCCCCTGGAAAGACCTGCCGGCCATCTACGAGGAAGTGGTCGCCGCCCTGCAGGCCATCCCCGGCACCCTGGCCGGCTCGGCCCACCAGTCGCATGCCTATGTGGATGGCGCCTGCCTGTACTTTTCGCTGCGCGGCGAGGTGGCCGTGGACCAGCGCGCCCAGTGGTACCGCGCGGCCTGGGACGCGGCCAACGCCGTGCTGCTGCGCCACGGCGCCACGCTCAGCCACCACCACGGCGTGGGCCTGCTGCGCGCGCCCTACATGCGGCAATCGCTGGGCCCGGCCTTTGCCCTGCTGGAGGCCACCAAGCGCATGCTGGACCCCAAGAACCTGCTCAACCCCGGCAAGCTGGGGCTGGACCTCTGACATGGGCCGCCCGGACAACTCCCTGGGCGCGCGGCTGGCGCGCCGCCCCGTCATCGCCACCCTGTACGGGGCCGAGCAGATGGACGCGCTGCTGGCCAGCCAGGCCGAAGTCGCCATCGTCGCCAACATCGAACTGCGCCGCCTGCGCTCGGTGATCTCCACCATCACCGGGGCGGGCAAGATCGCCATCGTCAACATCGACAGCTGCGACGGCATCTCGCCCGACAAGGGCGGCGTGGACTACCTTGTGGACCTGGGCGCCAGCAGCCTGCTGTCCACGCGCGTGGCCACCATCCAGCGCGCCAACAAGGCCGGGCTGCTGACCATGCAAAAGGTCTTCGTCACCGACCGCTCCACCTGGCCGCGCAGCATCAAGGCCGTGGAGCAGAGCGACCCCAACCTCGTGCAGATCATGCCCGCCCCCATGCTGGCCCACATCACCGAGGCCGAGCGCCGCATCCTGCCGCCGCTCGTGGCCTCGGGCTTCGTCTGCAGCCAGGAGCAGGTCCAGCAGGCGCTGGCCGGTGGGGCGATTGCGGTGTCTACCAGCGACAGTGGGCTGTGGTGAGGTGGACCCTAGGCCGTGCGCGACGCGGCCGGCCCGCGCGCCTCCACCCAGCGGAACAGCGGCGCCACCAGCAGCAGCACGGCGATCAGCCGGCAGACCTGGAAGGCCGTGACCACGGGCACGCCCAGCTGCAGCACCTTGGCGGTGATGGCCATCTCGGTGATGCCGCCCGGCGAGGTGCCCAGCAGCAGCGTGACCCAGGGCAGGTCCACGGCCAGGTGCAGCAGCCAGGCAAATCCCGCGCAGATCGCCATGAGCCCCACGGTGCCCACGGCCACGGAACCCAGCCAGCGCGGCGCGGTGTGCAGGAATTCGCGCTTGAAGCGCACGCCCAGGCTGATGCCGATCACCAGCTGCGCCGCATTGACCAGGGCCTGGGGCACGGCCGACAGTTCCTGGCCGCACATGGTCAGCAGCATGGACACCAGCAGCGCGCCCAGGAACCAGGGGTTGGCCCGCTTGAGCCGGTCCATGGCCCAGGCGCCCAGTCCCGTGAGCACGGCCAGCAGCGCCAGCCCCGGCCATTCGACGATGCGGATGCTGGGAGGCGTCAGCCCCTCCAGCCCATGCAGGCCGCTCCACTGCAGCGCAAACGGAATGCTCACGGTGACGATGACCAGGCGCAGGCTGTGGCTGGCCGCCACCAGGTCGGTGCGCGCGTTCTCGCGCTCGGCCAGCAGCGTCATTTCAGAGGCCGCGCCAATGGCGCCCGCGAAGTAGGTGGTGGCGCGCATCTCGCCAGCCGGTATCTGCGGCATGCGCGGCGCATGCACGCGGTACAGCCAGGCGCCGAAGCCCCAGCCCAGCAGCAGCGCCCAGACGATGGCCACGGCAATCGCCCACCACAGCCCCGCGATCAACTGCACCACGGCCGGCGTGAAATACAGGCCCAGCGAGGCGCCGATGATCCACTGCCCGCCGTTGCGCAGCCGGCCCGCGCTGGCCGTGGGCGCGCCCAGGATGGAGGCCAGCGAGGTGGCGATCAGCGGCCCCAGCATCCAGGGCAGCGGCGTGCGCAGCCACAGGCACAGCTGGGCGGCGGCAAAGGCGCCCAGCAGGGTCAGTGCGATGCGAAGCAGGAAAATGGGGCGGCGCTCGGGCATGGCAGGCGAGGCGGGACAGGTTCAAAGCCTGCGAGTATCGCCGCGCCGGCTCCCGCGCGCTGCCGGCGGCGCTATCTCCGTGACAGGTCCGCGCCCCGGCGCACGGCCATCTCACGGCCCATGGCCGCCTGCGTTGCCTCTGGCAGCAGGCCGCGCGCCTGCGGGTAGGCCAGCCGCTCTTCATTCTCGACATGGCTGGCATAGCAGGCCGCGAAGCGTTCGAACACCGCCTCGTCAGCCGCGCCAAAGCCCTGGCAACGCCCCTCGGCCATGTCCAGCAGCGGCTGGCGCGCCAGCGTCCAGTCGGCGCTCATCAGGCCGTGCTCGCGCTGCAGGCGCTGCACCAGGGCCACGGTCTGCGCATCGCCCTGCTCCAACAGCGGCGGGAAGACATGCAGCTCCTCATCCTCATGGTGCAGAGGCGCCGCCTGGTCGAAGTAGCGCAGGATGTCGCGCGCCGCCTGGCGTGCGCTGTCGTCGCAACCTTTGGTCCGGAGATACACGCGCAGCCGGTCCAGCAGCGCCAGCATGCGCAGCACGCGCTCGTGGCAGGCTTCGAGCATCTCGAAGGGCTGGTCGAAGCCCGTGCCGGGCGCGCGCCAACCGGGCACGGCATCGCCCTGCGGGCGCGGGGCCACGGTAACTTTCACCCGCAACTCCCCAGGTTGCCGCAGGCCGTGCAGTACTCGCAGCCGTCCTTGCGGATCACGGCATGGGCGCCGCATTCCTCGCATTTGCGGCCGGCCATGACCATGGGGTCGGTGGCCAGAGCTTCGGGCTCGGGCAGCGGCGATGGGGCGGGCGGCGCGCCGCTGCCGCGCCGGGCCAGGATGTTCTGCACCGCATAGGCGATGGCGGCCACCTCGGAGTCGTGCCACATGGGCACGCGCGTGCCGTCGTCGCGCTGGAGGGTGCCCAGGCGCACGGGGCCCCGGTCCCAGGCCACCTTGCGCATGTCGCTGAGGGCGCGCTCCAGGAAGCCGCCGCGCGCGGCCAGTGACAGCAGGCGCATGCTGGAGGTCACCCATTGCTGGGATTCGCCGCTCTGGCCCACGGGCATGAAGAATTCGATGGCGCGGTCCACCGTGCGGCCATCGGGCAGCACCACGGGCAGGAAGGAGACGACCAGGTACAGGCGCTTGGGGCCTTGCTGGGTCCAGTACTCGATCTTCTCGGCCACGGCGTCCAGCGCGCCCTGCGGGCGGCTTTCTATCACGGTGCGCAGGGGGTCGGGTGCGGAAGCCGCGGCCCCTGCCGGCGCGGGGGAGGCCGGCTTTTCAGCAGATTCAGGCGCATGGGTCTCGAGCACAGCGCCCAGGATGGTGTTGGGCCGGTAGGTGGCCAGGCCCTTGAGGCCGGCCTTCCAGGCCTGGCGGTACAGGTCCTTGAAGTCCTCGTAGGGATAGTCGGCGGCCACGTTGACGGTCTTGGAGATCGCCGTGTCCACGAAGGGTTGCACGGCCTGCATCATGGCGATGTGGCCGGCCGCAGGCATCTGCAGCGCGCTGACGAAGTAGTCGGGCAGCTGCTGCACGTCGCCGCCCAGCGAGCGGTACAGGCGCCAGGCATGGTCTTCGACCGCGTACTCGGCGCTGCCGCCATCGGCCGTGCGCTTCTTGCGCTTGTAGGTCCAGGAGAACGGCGGCTCTATGCCGTTGGAGGCGTTGTCGGCAAAGGCCAGGCTGACCGTGCCCGTGGGCGCGATGGACAGCAGGTGACTGTTGCGTATGCCGTGCGTGCGTATGCGCTGGCGCAGCGCATCGGGCAGGCGGCTTGCGAAGGTGCCTTCGGCCAGATAGCCATCGGCGTCGAACTTGGGGAAGGCCCCCTTCTCGCGCGCCAGCTCCACCGAGGCGCCGTAGGCCGCATCGCGCATGCGCTCGGCAATGCGCGCGGCCATGGCCCGGCCCTCGGGCGCGTCGTAGCGCAGGCGCAGCATGGCCAGCGCATTGCCCATGCCCGTGAAGCCCACGCCGATGCGCCGCTTGGCCTCGCTTTCCTCGCGCTGCTGCGGCAGCGGCCACCAGGTCAGCTCCAGCACGTTGTCCAGCGCACGCACCTGCACGGCCACGGCGCGCTCGAAGGCCTCGAAGTCGAACACAGGCTCGCCCGCGAAGCCGAACGGATGGCGCACGAAGCGCGTGAGGATGACGGGGCCGAGGTCGCAGCAGCCGTAGGAGGGAAGCGGCTGTTCGCCGCAGTTGTGCACATACAGGCCATTGGCGTCGAAGGCGTGGCAGTCTGCCACCGTGACGTCATAGACCATTTCCTCGCCGTCGCTCTCCAACGCCTGGACGGTGGCAGTGAAGCGCTCACGGTTCGGGGTACGCCGGTACTGGGCCAGGGCCTGCTCCAGCCGTTCGGCCTTGTCGGTGTCCGCAAGGCCTATGCGGTCGGCAAAGATGCCAAGGTTGTCGCCGCTGATGACCAGTTCATGCTGTGCCTGGGTTGCATAGTCGCGCTGGCCGCCTTTGCCGTCGGGCATGGCGCGCAGTTGGGCTGGCCGACGGTTCTCATAAATCGTCGACGCCATGCCCTGGCGCAGCAGCATGCGCTGCACGGTACGCAGCAACTCAGAATCGCTCTGGGACAGGCGCAGGCTCAAGCCCTTGTCCTGTGTGCCCTGAACCGATCCATCGGCATCAAACAGGCCGCGCAGCAGCCCTGCGGAAAATGCAGAAGAGGCCGCTTCCATGGACTTGGTGATGCACTTGCGCCCTGGCTCCATCCCCATGCCAAGCGCCAGATCGCGCAATGCGGCACTGGCCATGCGCGCCTCGCCACGTCCAGCCACTGGCCGCTGGAATCCACGGAAATCCGCGCGGTGACGCAAGCTGGCTGCTGCAGCCTCGGCGGCCTGCATGATGCCTGCCGCGCCCGTGGCGGCATAGGCCACCGCACTGCCGGCGTTGCCTGCGACCTGGCGCAGCTCGGGCGCCCATACGCTGATCACGGCCTTGTCGGCCTTGAGGGTTCCATCGCCTATCAGCAGGCCCAGCAGGTAGCCTTCGGCCTCGGTGCCCTGCCCATCCCAGCCTTGAAACGCACGGTGGTTGTGCAGCAGTACCTCGTCGCCTGCCTGCAGTTGGGCGGCCGGAGTCCATTCAGCCTGCAACGCATAGCGCGTGCGGCGAGCGACACGCCGCACCAGATGGTCTGCGGTCAGGCGCAGCACCTGGCCCTCGCGTGTGGTCAGCCGCAGCACCGGCTTGCGGCCGGTGGCAAAGAAGCCCGCGCTTTCGGTGGCGTAAACCTGGCCGTCGACCACGGCGCCAAATGTCTTTCCGACGAGGTCTGCAACCTGAGCTGGTCCCGACTCGGTGAGTACCCAGGTATCTGCCGTGACGCAAGGATTCGTCGCCGCGATCTCCTCGCAGTAGCGCAGGTTGTTGTCGTCGTTGATGTGGTCCAGGAAGAGGATGCCGGGCTCGGCGAAGTCGTAGGCCGAGCGCATGATGGTGTCCCACAGCGTGCGGGCGGGCAGGGTCTGGTAGACCCACTGGCCGTCGGCGCGCTGGTGGGCACCCTGCTCCAGCAGGGCGGTGCCGGGGCGGGCGCGATGCACCAGGTGCCAGGGCCGGTCTTCGGCCACGGCCTGCATGAACGCGTCGCTGACGCCGACCGAGACGTTGAAGTTGTTCCAGCGGCCCGGCGTGCGCTTGGCGGTGATGAATTCGAGCACGTCGGGGTGGTCGATGCGCAGCACGCCCATCTGGGCGCCGCGCCGCGCGCCCGCGCTTTCCACGGTGGCGCAGGACTGGTCGAAGACGTTGATGTAGCTGCACGGGCCCGAGGCCAGCGAGGCGGTGGCGCGCACCTCGGCGCCACGGGGGCGGATGCGCGAGAAGTCGTAGCCCACGCCGCCGCCGCGGCGCATGGTTTCGGCGGCTTCGCGCAGGGCTTCGTAGATGCCGGGGTAGCCGCCGTCGTCCACGCCCTGGATGCAGTCGCCCACGGGCTGCACGAAGCAGTTGATCAGCGTGGCCTGCAGGTCGGTGCCGGCCGCGCTCATGATGCGCCCTGCGCCTATGGCGCCGGCCTGCAGGTTGGCCAGGAACAGGGCCTCGCATTCGGCGCGGCGCGCCTCGGGCTCGACCGAGGCCAGGGCGCGGGCCACGCGGGCGTAGAGCTCGCCCACGCCGGTCTCGCCGTCCTTGAGGTATTTCTCGCGCAGCACATCGAGGCTGATGGGCTGCAGATCCGCCGCGTCCTGCGCGCGGCCCAGGTTTTCGCGATGCATTGGCATGGCTCCCGTGTTGACTTGCCTGCCGCCGTCCCTGGCACTTGCTCGGGCCTCAGTCGACAAGCACTTGTCCATCATGCTCCACGTAGGGCGGGTACGGCCCGGTGCCGCTGTGCGGAGCTTGAGATGCCGCAACAAAGCGGCCGGTCTGGACATCGAAGACATGGACTTCGCCGTCTTCGATGACATAGTGCCATCCGTGCAGGCTGAGCTGCCCGGCCTCTACCCGCGATCTCACCATGGGATAGTCCATCAGCCGTTCGAGCTGCAGCACGACGGCGCGCTGCTCGGTGCGGCGCAGCGCCTCGGGGCCGGCCTGCACGGGCAGCACGGCCTCGCGGCCCAGGTCCAGCCAGCGCTGCAGGTTGCGCGCCTCGGGCGAGACTTCTCCATACAGGGCCTTGATGGCCCCGCAGTGGCTGTGGCCGCAGACCACGATGCGGCTGACCTGCAGGTTGAGCACGGCGAATTCGATGGCCGCCGCCGTGCCGTGGTGGCCGTGCGATCCGTCGTACGGCGGCACGAAGGCGCCCACGTTGCGCACCAGGAACAGCTCGCCCGGCGGCGCCCCCGTGAGCAGGTAGGGCACGAGGCGCGAGTCCGAGCAGCCGATGAACAGCGTGGTCGGGTGCTGGCCCTCGTCGACCAGGGTGCGGAACTGCGCGCGGTACTGCGGGAAGGCGTGCTCGTGGAAGCGCCGCAGGCGCAGCAGCAGTTCGTCGTCGGGCATGGGCACTTCCCCGGCTATTGCACCAGCGGCGAGTCGGCCGCAGCGATGCGCACGCCCACCACTTCGGACTGGCCGGCCAGCAGTTGCAGGTACTGGTGGAGCGCGCTCACCCAGGTCTGCTGGTGCAGGGCCTGGGCGACGGCCGGGCGCGCCTGCTGCCAGTCGGGCAGAACGCCCGCCTCGCGCGCGCAGACTTCGACCACGTGCAGGCCGAAGCGGCTGTGCACCAGGCGCGGCAGCACGCCGATTTCCTGGGAGGCAAAGACGTCGCGCGCGAATTCGGGCGCGCAGTCGCTGCGGCCCAGCCAGCCCAGTTCGCCGCCGTGCTGGCCGCTGGGGCAGTTGGACCATTGGCGCGCGGCCTCGGCAAAGCGCAGGCCGCCGTCGTCGGCGCAGCGCAGCTCGATCAGCAGGGCCTCGGCCCGCTGGGTGAGGGCACGCACGTCCACGCCGGGCGTGACGGCAAACAGTACGTGGCGCAGGCGCACGCGCTCGCCCTGGGCGAAGCGCGCGGGGTTGGCATCGAAGTGGCGGCGGCAGGCGTCCTCGCCGGGCTCGGGCAGGTGCAGCGATTGCTCCAGCAGCTGCTCTATGGCCTGGGAGGCGCGCTCGCTGATGACGCCGTCGTCGCCGGCCGCATCATCGGCGCCCAGCAGGCCTTCGCGCTGGGCCGCCTGGCGCAGCAGCTCGGTGCAGGCGCGCTGGCGCAGTTCGCGCTCGGGCGGGCGCTGTCCGGGTGCGTGCAGCGGCGTGTTGTTGATGCGGGCCACCTCGGCACCGGCCTCGCCCACGGGCTGGAAGGCCGGCACTTCGGGAATCGCCGGGAGATCCCCCATCGGGGAAGAAGAAGTAGAAGAAGAAGGGGTTGAAGACGCGCAGCCGCAGTGGCCGCCGCCCGATCCGTTGCATCCATGTTCCATGTCGATCTCCTCAATGGCCGGGCTTGGCGTCACGGCGTGCCGCTGATGCGGGCAGGCCCAGGCGGCGCGAGCGCACCAGCTGGTAGGGGCGCAGCAGGTAGACCAGGGTGCCGAAGCCGCTCCAGACGTGGACCAGGCGCGTGAAGGGGAAGACCAGGAAGATGCTCATGCCCAGGAACATGTGGGCCTTGAACACCCAGCCGGCATCGGCCAGCAGTTGGGCTGCGCCGCCACGGAAGGTGACGATGCGCTGCGCCCATTCGGCCAGGGCCATCATCATGGAGCCGTCCATGTGCTTTGCCGACAGCGGGATGGTGGCCAGACCCAGCAGCAGCTGCAGCCACAGCAGCCAGAGGATGGCGATGTCGCTGAACCTGGAGTTGGCGCGGATGCGCACGTCCGACAGCCGGCGGTGCAGCAAGATGGTGAGGCCGATGAAGCCCAGCGTGCCCGCGATGCCGCCGCTGACCATGGCCAGCAGCTGCTTGGCGCCTGCGGCCATGAAGGGCTCGTAGACGAAGTGCGGCGTGAGCATGCCCACGGTGTGGCCGAAGAACAGGAACAGCACGCCGATGTGGAACAGGTTGCTGCCCCAGCGCAGGCTGCCGCTGCGCAGCAGCTGCGATGAGTCGCTCTTCCAGGTGTACTGGTCGCGGTCGAAGCGCAGCCAGCTGCCGATGAAGAACACGGCCAGGCAGATGTAGGGGTAGAGGCCGAAGAGCAGGTGGTCTATCCAGGAGGGGGTCATGTCAGGCTCCTTTGGCGGGGTCCTTGGGCTTGGGGCGCCGCCGTGCGGCGTACGAAATGCACGGGCTGCTCGGCGCCGGGACGGGATTTGCCCTGGCTGCTGCAGCCGTCGAAGGCGGCGGGTTCGGCCCAGGCCTCGTCCATGGCGGGCTCGGGGCGGATTTCCACGCGCTCGGCCCTGTGGCCGGTGATCTCCAGCACGGCAGCGATCACGCTGGCATAGGGGCTGTCGCGCCGCGCCAGCGCCGTGAACAGGGCGTTGAGGATGTGGGCCATCTCGCCCAGGAATTCACGGGCGATGGCCGGCGGCTGGGTGGAGGCGAACTCCAGCACCACGGCCAGGTGGTCGGGCAGTTCGTCGGCCTCGAAGGCCAGGCCCGCGCGCTCGTAGGTCTGCTGCAGGTCGATCAGCGCCGGGCCCCGGTCGGCCGAGTCGCCGTGCACATGCTCGAACAGGTGCAGCGAGGTCTGGTGGCCCCGGTCGAAGGTGTCCACGTAGCGGGCCTCGGCCTCGAAGGGGTCCATGGACTGCAGCTGCTCGGCCAGCTGCTGCAACTCGCGCAGCCGCGCGGGCGCCACGGATTGCTCCAGGCGCAGGGCGTCGATCAGGCCCGGCAGCAGGGCGCGCAGCTCGGCGCCGGGGTAGCCGATGAGGCAGGCCAGCGCGCGCAGCGTCAGGCGCACGGGGGAGGAGGTGTTGTGATTGAACATGGCGGCAGTCCTCACATTTGCGCGCGGATGGGGATGGTGCGCGGCTTCTTGCCGCCGAACAGGCTGGCGTCGGTGTTGCCGTCGGAGCAGCCGTTGCCGAACGAGAAGCCGCAGCCGCCGCGCAAATCGAACGCGCTTTCGGCGTATTCGCGGTGGGCCGAGGGGATGACGAAGCGGTCCTCGTAGTTGGCGATCGCCATGGTCTGGTACATGTCCTCGACCTCGTGCACCGTCAGTCCCGCGTACTGGAGCACGGCCAGGTTCTGTTCCTGGTCCACGTGCTTGCTGCGCTGGTACGCGCGCATGGCCAGCATGCGCTCCAGCGCGCGCACCACGGGCGTGGTGTCGCCGGCGGTGAGCAGGTTGGCCAGGTACTGCACGGGGATGCGCAGCTGCGAGACATCGGGCAGGTCGCCATTGATGGGGCTGCGGCCGACACTGTCGAGATGCCCGGCGTTCGCCGCCGAGGTGATGGGCGACAGCGGCGGCACATACCAGACCATGGGCAGGGTGCGGTACTCGGGGTGCAGCGGCAGGGCCACCTTCCAGTCCACGGCCATCTTGTAGACGGGGCTGGACTGGGCGGCCTCGATCCAGGCGTCGGGGATGCCGTCGATGCGGGCCTGGCGGATGACCTCGGGGTCATTGGGGTCCAGGAAGATGTCCAGCTGCGCCTGGTAGAGGTCGCGGTCGCGCTCCACGCTGGCCGCCTCCTCGATGCGGTCGGCGTCGTACAGCAGCACGCCCAGATAGCGGATGCGGCCCACGCAGGTTTCGGAGCAGACGGTGGGCTGGCCGGCCTCGATGCGCGGGTAGCAGAAGATGCATTTTTCGGCCTTGCCGCTTTGCCAGTTGTAGTAGATCTTCTTGTAGGGGCAGCCCGAGACGCACATGCGCCAGCCGCGGCACTTGTCCTGGTCGATGAGGACGATGCCGTCCTCCTCGCGCTTGTAGATCGAGCCCGAGGGACAGGACGCCACGCAGGCCGGGTTCAGGCAGTGCTCGCACAGGCGCGGCAGGTACATCATGAAGGTGTTCTCGAACTGGCCGTAGATGTCCTTCTGGATCTGCTCGAAGTTCACGTCATGGCTGCGCTTGCTGAATTCGCCGCCCAGGATTTCCTCCCAGTTCGGACCCCATTCGATCTTCTCCATGCGCTGGCCCGAGATCAGGCTGCGCGCGCGCGCCGTGGGCGCGGCCTTGCTTTCCCTGGCCGACTGCAGGTGCTCGTAGTCGTAGGTGAAGGGTTCGTAGTAGTCGTCGATCTGGGGCAGGTTGGGGTTGGCGAAGATGCGCATCAACAGGCTCCACTTGCCGCCCTGGCGGGGCGCGATGGAGCCGTCCGTGCGGCGCATCCAGCCGCCGTTCCACTTGGCCTGGTTTTCCCACTCGCGCGGGTAGCCGATGCCGGGCTTGGTCTCGACGTTGTTGAACCAGGCGTATTCGACGCCGGGGCGGCTGGTCCAGACGTTCTTGCAGGTGACGGAGCAGGTGTGGCAGCCGATGCACTTGTCCAGGTTCAGCACCATGCCGATCTGTGCGCGGATTTTCATCGTGTTTCTCCTTGTTGTTCAGGCATGGGCGGCTGCGCCGGCCTCGGCTTCGTCGTCAAGCCAGTCGATGCGGCGCATCTTTCGGACCAGGACGAACTCGTCGCGGTTGGTGCCGATGGTTCCGTAGTAGTTGAAGCCGTAGCTGTACTGCGCGTAGCCGCCGATCATGTGGGTGGGCTTGAGCACGATGCGCGTGACCGAGTTGTGGATGCCGCCGCGCGTGCCGGTGATCTCCGAGCCCGGCGTGTTGATGGTCTTCTCCTGCGCGTGGTACATCATCACCATGCCCGGCTTGACGCGCTGGCTGACCACGGCCCGCGCCGCGATGGCGCCGTTGGCGTTGTACAGCTCCACCCAGTCGTTGTCGGCGATGCCGGCGCTCTTGGCGTCGTCCTCGCTGAGCCAGACGATGGGGCCGCCACGCGCCAGCGTGAGCATCATCAGGTTGTCGCCATAGGTGGAGTGGATGCCCCACTTCTGGTGCGGCGTGATGAAGTTCAGCGCGATCTCGGGGTGGCCGTTGGGCTTTTGGCCCTGCACTTCCTGCAGCGCCTTCATGTGCACGGGCGGGCGGTAGCTGACGAAGCCTTCGCCGAAGTCGCGCATCCACGGATGGTCCTGGTAGAACTGCTGGCGGCCGGTGAGGGTGCGCCATGGGATCAGCTCATGCACGTTGGTGTAGCAGGCGTTGTAGCTGACCTTCTCGCTTTCCAGGCCCGACCAGGTGGGCGAGCTGATGATCTTGCGCGGCTGGGCCTGGATGTCGCGAAAGCGGATCTTCTCGTCCTCGCGGTGCAGGGCCAGGTGGGCGTGCTCGCGCCCCGTCTGCTTCGACAGCGCCTCCCAGGCCTTGACGGCCACGTGGCCGTTGGTCTCGGGCGCCAGCATCATCACCACCTCGGTGGCGTCGATGTCGGTGACGATGCGCGGGCGGCCCTGGCTCACGCCTTCCTCGCGCACCAGGCCGTTGAGCTCGCCCAACTGCTCCACCTCGGTCTCGGTGTTCCAGCCGATGCCCTTGCCGCCGTTGCCCAGCCTGTCCATCAGCGGGCCCAGGGCCGTGAAGCGCTTGTAGAGGTTGGGATAGTCGCGCTCGACCACCGCAATCTGCGGCGCGGTCTTGCCGGGGATCAGGGCACACTCGCCCTTCTTCCAGTCGCGCACGCCATCGGGCTGGGCCAGCTCGGCGGGGGTGTCGTGCATCAGCGGCGTCAGCACCACGTCCTTTTCCACGCCCAGGTGGCCCACGCAGACCTCGCTGAAGGACTTGGCGAAGCCCTTGTAGATCTCCCAGTCGCTCCTGGCCTGCCAGGCCGGGTCCACGGCCGCCGACAGCGGATGGATGAAGGGGTGCATGTCGCTGGTGTTGAGGTCGTTCTTCTCATACCAGGTGGCCGTGGGCAGGACGATGTCCGAGTACAGGCAGGTGGTGCTCATGCGGAAGTCCAGCGTGACCAGCAGGTCCAGCTTGCCTTCGGGCGCCTTGTCGTGCCAGCGCACTTCCTGCGGCTTGGCTTCATCGTGGCCCAGGTCTTTTCCTTGCACGCCATGGGTGGTGCCCAGCAGGTGCTTGAGGAAGTACTCATGGCCCTTGCCCGAGCTGCCCAGGATGTTGGAGCGCCACACGAACATGTTGCGCGGCCAGTTGGCCGGGTGGTCGGGGTCCTCGCAGCTCATGGACAGCGAGCCGTCCTGCAGGGACTGCACCACGTGGTCCTTCACGTCCAGGCCCTGGGCCTGGGCGTCGCGCACCAGCTGCAGCGGGTTGGCCTGCAGCTGCGGTGCGCTGGGCAGCCAGCCCATGCGCTCGGCGCGCACGTTGTAGTCGATCATGGCGCCGCCGTACTGGCTGCGGTCGGCCAGCGGGGACAGCACCTCTTCCACGCCCAGCTTCTCGTAGCGCCACTGGTCGGTGTGGGCGTAGAAGAAGCTGGTGGAGTTCATCTGGCGCGGCGGGCGCAGCCAGTCCAGCGCAAAGGCCAGCGCGGTCCAGCCGGTCTGCGGGCGCAGCTTTTCCTGGCCCACGTAGTGCGCCCAGCCCCCGCCGCTCTGGCCTATGCAGCCGCACAGCATCAGCATGTTGATGATGCCGCGGTAGTTCATGTCGCAGTGGTACCAGTGGTTCATGGCCGCGCCGATGATGACCATGGACTTGCCGCGCGTCTTCTCGGCGTTGTCGGCGAACTGGCGCGCAATGGCGATCACCTGGTCACGCGGCACGCCGGTGATCTTTTCCTGCCAGGCCGGGGTGTAGGGCGCATCGGCGTCATAGCCGCCATCAGCGCCCTCGCCTTCCAGACCGCGGTGGATGCCGTAGTTGCCCGCCAGCAGGTCGAACACGGTGGCCACGATGGCCTCCTCGCCGTCCAGCACCATGCGCGAGACGGGCACGCGGCGCAGCAGCACATCCGTGCCCTGCTCGTTGGCGTCAAACCCCGGCGACTGCAGGCCGCCGAAGTAGGGGAAGGCCACGTCGGCCACTTCACTGTCCACGCCCTGGCCGTCCAGCACCGAGAGCTTGAGCTGCACGTCATTGCCCGTGCGCGCCTCCTTGGATTCGAGGTTCCACAGGCCCTCGTCGGCACGGCCGGCCTCGCCCCAGCGAAAGCCGATGGAGCCATTGGGCAGGGCCACGCCGCCGTCCTCGCCGTAGGCCACGGTCTTCCATTCGGGGTTGCTGTCCTGGCCCAGGTGGCCGTCGAAGTCGCTGGCGCGCACATAGCGCTCGGGCACCAGGGCCGTGCGGCCATCGGGCAGTTGCTGGCGCTTGAGGCGGATCAGCAGCGGCAGGTCGGTGTAGCGGCGCGCATAGTCCTCGAAATAGGCCGGGCGGCCGCGCTCGCCGAAGTAGAACTCCTTGAGGATGACGTGGCCCATGGCCATGGCCACGGCGGCATCCGTGCCCTGCTTGGGGTGCATCCACAGGTCGGCCAGCTTGGCGACCTCGGAGTAGTCGGGCGTGACGGCCACGACCTTGGCGCCCTTGTAGCGGACCTCGGTGAAGAAGTGGGCGTCGGGGGTGCGCGTCTGGGGCACGTTGGAGCCCCAGGCGATGATGAAGTTGGAGTTGTACCAGTCGGCGCTCTCTGGCACGTCGGTCTGCTCGCCCCAGGTCTGGGGGCTGGCCGGCGGCAGGTCGCAGTACCAGTCGTAGAAGCTCATGCACACGCCGCCGATCAGGCTCAGGTAGCGGCTGCCTGCGGCATACGAGATCATGGACATGGCCGGAATCGGCGAGAAGCCGATGATGCGGTCCGGCCCGTGCTTCTTGATGGTGTAGACGTTGGCCGCCGCGATCATGCGGTTGACCTCGTCCCAGCTGCTGCGCACGAAGCCGCCCAGGCCGCGCTGCTTTTGCCACTCGCTGCGCGCATCCTCGTTCTCGACGATGGCGGCCCAGGCATCGACCGGGCTCCTGGCCACGGCCAGGGCAGCACGCCAGTGCTTGAGCAGCCGGCCGCGCACCATGGGGTATTTGACGCGGTTGGCGCTGTACAGGTACCAGCTGTAGCTGGCGCCGCGCGCGCAGCCGCGCGGCTCGTGGTTGGGCAGGTCGGCGCGCGTGCGCGGGTAGTCGGTCTGCTGGGTCTCCCAGGTCACGATGCCGCCCTTGACGTAGATCTTCCACGAGCACGAGCCCGTGCAGTTCACGCCGTGCGTGGAGCGCACCACCTTGTCATGCGCCCAGCGGTCGCGGTAGGCGTCTTCCCAGGTGCGGTCCTCGCCCGTCACCTGGCCATGGCCGTTGGAGAATTCCTGCCGGGGCAGGGAGAAGTAGGAAAGCTTGTCCAGAAAATGGCTCATCGCGGGACTCCTTGTTGTTCGTTGCGGTGCGGTCTGCGGCCCAGGGCTCAGCAGGGCATCTCGGCGTTCCTGCGCGCGTAGTACCACCAGGTCACGCCCACGCACAGCACATAGAAGGCGGCAAACACCCACAGCGCCAACTCGGGCCCGCCCGTGGCGGCGATGGAGCTGCCGTAGCTCTTGGGGATGAAGAAGCCGCCGTAGGCTCCCAGCGCGCCCGCAAAGCCCAGGGCGGCCGCGCCTTCGGTATTGCCCTCCTTGAGGGCATGGGCCTGCGCTTCCTCGCTGGGATGGGCGCCGAGCTCGCGCTGCTTGAGGGCCAGGAAAATCGCCGGGATCATGCTGAAGGTCGATCCGTTGCCGATGCCCGTGGTCAGGAACAGCACCAGGAACATCAGGAAGAAGCCCATGAAGCTGCCCTCGGCAGGGCCGAAGCCCAGCGCGTAGCCGCCGCTGCCCTTGGGCAGGAAATACAGCACGCCCACCACGGCCACGGCCATGACGAGGAAGTTCCAGAACGTCACGCGCGCGCCGCCCGCCTTGTCGGCCAGCCAGCCGCCAAAGGGCCGCGACAGCGCGCCCAGCAGCGGGCCCAGCCAGGCATAGGCCAGCGGATTGACCGCCGGGAACTGGCTCTTGATCAGCAGCGGAAAGCCGGCGGCAAAGCCGATGAACGAGCCGAAGGTGCCCAGGTACAGCAGGCACATCACCCAGTTGTGCTTGCGCCGGAAGATGGCGGCCTGGGCCGCGAAGCTGGCCTTGGCGTCGGCGATGTCGTTCATGCCGAACCAGGCGGCCAGCGAGGCGATGGCGATCCACGGCACCCAGATGAAGGCCGCGTTCTGCGCCCACACCCGGGTGGTCTCGCCGGCCTTGGTGATGGTCTGCGCATCGCCGCCGAAGACGCCGAAGATGCCGGCCGTGATCACCAGCGGGCTCAGGAACTGCACCACCGACACGCCCAGGTTGCCCAGGCCCGCGTTCACGCCCAGGGCCGAGCCCTTGCGCTCCTTGGGAAAGAAGAAGCTGATGTTGGCCATGCTGGAGCTGAAGTTGCCCCCGCCCAGGCCGCACAGCAGGGCCAGGATCAGCATGGTCGGATAGCCGGTGCTGGCGTCCTGCACGGCGTAGCCGATGCCGATGGCCGGGATCAGCAGCGAGGCCGTGGACAGCGCCGTCCAGCGGCGCCCGCCCATCAGCGGCACCATGAAGGAATAGAAGATGCGCAGCGTGGCGCCCGACAGCGCGGGCGCCGCCGCCAGCCAGAACAGCTGGTTGGTGGAGTAGGTGAAGCCCAGCGCGGGCAGGTTCACGGCCACCACGCTCCAGACCTGCCAGATGGCAAAGGCCAGGAACAGGGCGGGCACCGAGATCCAGAGGTTGATCCTGGCGATGGCCTCGCCCTCGCGCTCCCAGAACTGTTTGTCCTCGGGGCGCCAGAGGGTCAGCACGCTGCCGGGGCGGCTGCGCGCGGATGCCTTTGCGGCGGTCTTGGTGTTCGCATGCATGTGCAACTCCTGCGGTTCAGCGCGCGGCCGGCTGCACATCGCTGTGGCCGCCGTGGCTGTTGAGCACGTCGGTGCGGCGCACCTCGGTGAAATACATCCAGATCAGCGATACCCCGACCACGCCGTACAGCAGCATGAAGGCGCTGGAGCGGATGCCCGTCCAGTCCAGCAGCACGCCGAACAGGATGGGCAGGATGAAGCCGCCCATGCCGCCGGCCAGGCCCACGATGCCGCTGATGGCGCCGATGTTTCCGGGGTAGTCGTCGCTGATGTACTTGAAGACGCTGGCCTTGCCGAAGGCCATGGCAATGCCCAGCACGAACATCAGCGCGGTGAAGGCATAGACGTTCAGGCCCAGGTGAAAGCGGGTGCTGCCCTCGGTGGTGAGCACCGTGAAATCGGTCTGCGGATAGGACAGCAGGAACAGGCAGATCCAGCACACCCACAGCACCCACCAGGTCACGCTGTGTGCGCCGTACTTGTCCGACAGCCAGCCGCCGATGGCGCGCAGCACGCCGCCCGGCAGTGAAAAGCAGGCCGCCAGCAGGGCCGCCACGCGGATGTCCAGGCCGTACTCGCCCACGTAGTACTGCACCATCCACAGGCTCAGCGCCACATAGCCGCCGAAGACGATGCTGTAGTACTGGCAGTACTTGAGCACGCGCGGGTCCTTGAGCGCCTTCAGCTGGTCGCTGAAGCGCACGTTGCTGGGCACCAGGTGGGCCGGGTCGCTGTGGCTGAACAGCCAGAACAGCACCAGCGCGCCCAGCATGATGGCCGCATAGGCATGCGGCACGGCGGCCCAGCCGAAGGCCACCAGGATCACCGGCGCCACGAACTTGTTGACCGCCGCGCCCGAGTTGCCCGCGCCGTAGATGCCCATGGCCATGCCCTGGCGCTCCTTGGGAAACCAGCGTGCCACATAGGGCGTGCCCACCGAGAACGAGCCGCCCGCCAGGCCCACGAACAGGCCGATGGTCAGGAAGTGCCAGTACTCGGTGGCATAGCCCATCACCCAGATCGCGGGCACGGTGACGGCCATCAGCACCGCCATCACGATGCGCCCGCCGAAGCGGTCGGTCCAGATGCCCAGCGGCACGCGCACCAGCGAGCCCGTGAGCACGGGCATGGCCGTGAGCAGGCCGAACTGCGTGGCGTTCAGATCCAGCATCTTCTTGATGGGGATGCCGATGATGCCGAACATCATCCAGACCATGAAGCAGACCGTGAAGGCCAGGGTGCTGACGGCCAGGACCGACCAGGCCTGGCGGTCGTGGCGTGTGCCTGTGCTGGTGCTCTTGCGGGGGTCGCCCTGTGCGGTGGGCGCTGTGTTTGCCATTTTGTTTTCCTCGTGGGGGCTATGGCTTCCATGGTCCCGCGCGAGGGCCGCGCCGCACATCCGCCAGCCGTACGCTCGGACAAGGCGGAAGAACTAGGAGCGCGCAGGCGGGCCTAGTTCCAAAGAACTATCGGGGACAAAAAGGCTTGACGCAGATCAGGAGCGGCGGCCAAAAACGGACTTCGGGCTGCGCCCGTAGAACCGCGCAAATGCCGCACTGAAGTTCGACGGATGGGCATAGCCCACCTGCCAGCCGGCCTGGGCGACCTGGCAGCCGGTCTCCAGCAGCGCCCAGGCGCGGCGCATGCGCAGCTCCAGCAGCAGGGCCTGGGGCGTGGTGCCGAAGACGGCGCTAAATCCCTGCTTGAGCCGGTGCTCGCCCAGGCCCACGGCGGCGCTCAGGTAGGCCAGGGTCAGCGCGCGGTCCATCTGGGTGGACAGCAGTTCGCGCGCCTGCTCCAGCCGGGCCAGCTCGTCGGCCGACCAGCGCGGTGCCGCCTTGGCCGGCTGCGGCGCAGGCGCCAGGTGGCGCAGCTCCAGCGCGGCCAGGCTCAGCATGGCGATGTGGCGGTCCAGCGCATCGGTGGGCTGGTGTCCGGGTGGTTGGGCCAGGCGCCGCGCAAGGGCCAGACTGGCCGGCAGGCTGGCGCGGTGGTCCAAGGGCCGCACGCCGGCCGCGCCGTCCACCTGCGTCAGCCGCCGCGAAAGCTCGGCCCCCAGATAGCGGTCCAGCGCCGCGCCCGACAGCAGCAGGCGCAGCTGGCGCACGGTCTGGCCTGCCGCATAGCGGCGCTCGCCCTGGCTGCCGCGAAAGGCTGCCAGCGTGGTCTGCCCTGCGCCGAAGCGCAGCGCCGCGCCCGTGCGCGCCACAAAGCCCGATTGCCCGGCCAGCCCCAGCGTGATGACCAGGGTGCGGCCCTGGTCCGAGGCATCGGCCTGCACGCTGTCCTCCACCAGGTCGCGCAGCGGGCAGTAGTGCGAGCGCGCCAGCACGATGCCGTCACCCAGCGTGAAGCGCTCCGCATGGCAGTCGCCCAGCTCGGCGGGCAGGGCATGCCGCGTCCAGCCCGGCGCACAGGGCTGGGGCAAGGCAAGCGAGGAAGGGATGCGGGAGGTCATGTGAGAGGAATGGATGCGCGCTTCGCATAGGAAATGCTCCGGCGCGCATACGTTTTCAAATGATAGCGATTCTCATCTTCCCTAGCATCGGTCTCCAACGAGATTCCCTTTTGGAGAGGACGAGAAAACCATGGCATTCCCCCTTCGCTGGCCGGCCGCGCTGGCCCTGGCCCCCTTCACGGTGGCGGCCCAGGGCCAGGCGCCCGAAGCCGCCCTGCCCGAGATCACGGTCACGGTGAACAAGCAGGCCGAGAGCCTGGACGCCGTGCCCGCCAGCGTCTCCGTCTTCGACGGCGCGGCGCTGGAGGCGGCCGGCGTGCGCGGGCTGGACGCGCTGTCCGCCCAGGTGCCGGGCTTTGTGTTCCAGGCCTTCGGCCAGTCGGGCGTGCAGCCGCCCGTGATGCGCGGGCTGACGGCCAACTTCGTGTCGTTCTCCTCGTCCACGCTGCTGCTGGTCGATGGCGTGCCCACGCTGATGGCCCAGGGCTTCGAGCACAACCTGCAGGGCGTGGACCGCGTGGAGGTGCTGCGCGGCCCGCAATCGACCTTGTATGGACGCAATGCCGAAGCGGGCGTGGTCAGCATCGTCACGCGCCAGCCCGGCGACGCGCCGTATGCATCGATCAGCGCCGAGGCCGGCAACCACGGCCAGCGCGCGGGCAGCTTCGAGCTGGGCCGCGCCCTGGTGCCGGGCCAGCTCCATATCGGCCTGTCGGGCGAGTGGCGCGCGCAGGACGGATTCATACGCCAGCAGGCGACGGGAGCGCGCGTGGACGGCCGCGAGCGCGCCAGCGGCCGCCTGGCCCTACGCTGGACGCCCACGGCCGAGACCGAGGCCACGCTGCGCTACGCCCAGCAGCGCTGGGACGACGGCGCCGCGCAATGGGGCAGCATTGCCGCGCCACGCGCCACGGTGAACTCGGGCACGGACAGCTGGAACCGCTCGCGCGGGCAGACGCTGTCGCTCGATGTCTCGCACCGCTTTGCCTCAGGCCTGCGGCTGCGCTCCATCACCGCGCGCAATGTCTTCGACGACCGCGTGCTGCAGGACACGGACTTCCAGAGCGCCGACCTGCTCCACGTGCGGCGCGACTACCGCCTGGCCACGACCTCGCAGGAACTGCGCCTGGAGGGCGAGGCCGCAGGCCTGCGGAACGCGCGCTGGCTGGCCGGCCTGTACCTGGACCGCGACGACCATGACCTGCGCTACGAGCAAAAGCTGCCCGCCGCGCTGATGCGGCCCACGGCCGGGCTCAAGGGCAGCACGGCGGCGCTGTTCACGCACTGGACC
Organism: Delftia sp. RIT313; assembly: GCF_000632165.1. NCBI lineage: Bacteria > Pseudomonadati > Pseudomonadota > Betaproteobacteria > Burkholderiales > Comamonadaceae > Delftia > Delftia sp. RIT313. The sequence goes on from NZ_JFYT01000030.1 coordinate 27,602, forward strand.
GTCCCGCTGTCCGAGCGCTGGACGCTGGCGGCCGGCGCGCGCGTGGAGCGCAACCGCGTGGAACTGGCCCCCGTGGGCGCGGCGGCGCGCAGCGACGACTGGTCGCGCTTGAGCCCCAAGCTCTCGCTGCAATACCAGTGGTCGCCCCAGGGCCAGATCTACACCAGCCTCAGCGAGGGCTACCGCGCGGGCGGCTTCAACGTGTTCTCTCCGGCCATGGGCTATGCGGCCTACGAGCCAGAGACCGTGCGCGCCTGGGAGATCGGCGCCAAGGGCCGGCTGCTGGGGCAGCGCCTGCGCTATGCGGCCTCGGTCTACACCCAGCAGGTGCGCGACATGCAGGTGCAGCAGATGGGCCTGCCGGGCGTGGTCTACATCACCAATGCGGCGCGGGCGCGCTCCACGGGTGCGGACTTCGAGCTGGACTATGTGTTCGGCGGCGGCTGGCAATTGCAGACGGCCCTGGGCCTGAACCGCACGCGCTTCGGCACGTTCCGCGACGGCGCCGCCGTCTACGACGGCCACCGCAACCCGTTTGCGCCCGACATGACGGCCCATGTGGCCCTGCGCTACGACGCGCCCGGCCGCTGGTGGGCGCAGGCCGCCGTGCAGGGCACGGGCAAGGTCTACCTGGACGCCGCCAACGCCTACCGCCGCCCCGGCTACGGGCTGCTCAACCTGTCGGCCGGCTATGCCCAGGGGTCCGGGGAAACCGCCGCCTCCCTGCGCAAGCCCGCCAACCGCCGCTACGACGCCGTGGGCTACCTCAACGGCCAGGTCGTGGTCTACAGCCCGCCGCGCGAGTTCGGCGTGCGGCTGACCTGGCGCATGTGACTCCCTTTCGTGAAAAGGACCTTCCGATGAATACACCCCGCCGTGAATCCCCTCCCCACGCCCCCTCTCACGCCCTGCAACCGCTGTGGGACCTGGCCGCCGCCCAGATCCAGGCCGAGGCCCTGGTGCTGGCCCTCGAATCGGGGGCACTGGACCGGCTGGCCACGCCCCAGACGCCGGCCGAGCTGGCCCTGGCCCAGGGCTGGAACGAGGCCAATACCTCCCACTGGCTGGAATTGCTGTGGAGCATGGGCCTGCTGCGGCGCGGCCAGCACGAGCCCGTGAGCTACCTGCTGGCCACCGATGCGCTGCGCTACCTGCACAGCGCATCGCCGGAGTCCTGCGGCGCGGCCTGGCTGTTCCGCCTGCGCTCGCTGCGCCACTCCGCCACGCTGCTGCGCGGCCTGGTCGAGCACGGCCCTGCCGGGGACAGCTCGGCCTGCCGCGCCCCCTTGGCCACGGGCAATGCCGAAGGCTGGGCCGCCGCCGCGCGCGCCCAGATCGGCCAGGAGCAGCGCGCCGTCAGCGTGCCTGCCGCGCTGCAGGTGCTGGACCAGGTGCCCGAGGTCGCTGCCGGTGCGGGCGCCGCGCGCCGCATGCTGGACCTGGGCGGCGGCCCCGGCTGGATCGCGCTGGCCCTGCTGCGCCGGCAGCCTGCGCTGCAGGCCAGCGTTTTCGACTGGCCCGAGGCCGTGGCCGTGGCGGCGGACAACGCCCGCCAGTCCCGCCTGTCCGACCGCTTCACCGCGCTGGGCGGCAACCTGGCCACGGACGGCATAGGCAGCGGCTACGACCTGGTCTGGTGCTCGTCCGTGCTGCACTTCGTGCCCGATGCGGCAGCCGTGGTCGCCAAGGTGTTCGACGCGCTGGCGCCCGGCGGCGTCTTCGTCTGCGCCCATGCCGAGGTCGACGACACGCCCGAAGCCGCCCTGCGCACCCTGCCCTACTACCTGCCCATGCGCCTGCTGGGCCGCAGCGTGACCCGGCGCGGCGAGCTGCAGGCGCTGCTGGCGCAGGCGGGTTTCGAGCGCATCGAACGCATCGAGTCGCGCGAGTTTCCGATGGCGCCGCTGGCCGTGCTCATTGCCCGCAAGGCCGCGCCATGACGGCCGCAGCTCCCCGCCCTGTCTGGCTGCTCCAGGCACTTTTCGGCTGGCTGCACCTGGCGCTCACCGCCCCCAGCGTCTACCTCTGGCTGGGCCTGCCCCTGGTCATGCGCCAGCATGGCTGGTCGGGCACGGCCATCGGCCTGTTCCAGCTGGCGGGGCTGCCCGCGCTGATCAAGTTCGCGCTGGCCGCGCCCGTGGAAGCGCGCAGCGCGAACGGCCAGCCGCGCTACCGCGCCTGGGCGCTGGCCCTGTGCCTGGCCTATGCGGCCGTGCTGCTGGCCCTGGGCTGGCAGCAGTTGCTGGCCGAGCGCCTGTGGCTGTTCGGCCTGGCCTTCGCGGCCGCGCTGGCCGCCACCTGGGCCGACATTCCCGTCAGCGCCCTGGCCATCCGCCTGCTGCCCGCGTCCGAGCGCATGCGCGCCGGGGGCGTGCGCGCATCGGCGCTGTCGCTGGGCGCCATCGTGGGCGGCGGGATGATGCTGCTCATGCAGGCGAAATGGGGCTGGCGCGCGCCCTTCCTCTGCCTGGCCGGCACGCTGGCCCTGGGCGCCCTGCTGCTGGCCTGGGTGGTGCGTCATGAGCCCGGGGATGCGCCCTCGCCTGTGCTGCTGCCTGCGCCCAAAGCTGGACTGGCCGCCATGGTCCGCGGCTATGGCGCCCAGCCCGGCGCCTGGCGCTGGACCCTGGTGCTGGTCAGCTACTTCCCCTTCATCGGCGCGGCCTGGTTCTACCTGAAGCCGCTAATGTTGGACCATGGCTTCGCACCCGCCCAGGCCGCCCTGCTGGCCGGCATGGGCGGCGGCGTGGTGGCTGCGCTGGCGGGCGCGGCCTCGCCCCTGCTCACGCGCCGCCTGGGCACCCGGCGCGCCCTGCCCCTGTATGCGGGCTGCAATGTGGCGGCGCTGGCACTGCTGGCCGCCGTCATCGCAGCCGGCGCCCCGCCCCCGGGCCTGGTCGCGGCCGTGGCCTGCGTGGCAGCAGCCATGGGCGCCTCCTCGGCCTGCGTCTTCGGACTGATGATGCAATTCGCCCGCCCACGCTGGCAGGCCTTCGACTACGGCCTGCAGGCCAGCCTCTTCGCCGCCAGCCGCATGCTGGTGCCGCTGGCCGCCGGCGTGGCGCTGGACGCCATGGGAGCGGCAGCCATGCTCACCGGGCTGGCCGTGGCGGCCGCGCTGGCCTGGGTCTGGGCGCTGCGGTGTGCGGGGGATGGTTGGGCTTCAGCCACAGCGTAGGCCGCTAATCCCGCTGCCGCTCTGACGCATACACCGCCGCCTGCACGCGCGAGCTCAGGCCGAGCTTGCGCAGGATGTGTTGCACATGGATCTTGACCGTGGTCTCGGCAATGTCCAGCGTGCGGGCGATTTCCTTGTTGCTGGCGCCTCGGGCGATCTGGACCAGCACCTCTTCCTCGCGCGGGGACAGCGGCGAGGCCGGGGCCTCGTCCGGCTCGGGCGCCTGGGGCTCGGGCGCGCCCTGGGACTGGAAGGCGGCCACCAGCTTACCCATCATCTCGGGGCTGACCACGGGCTCGCCGCGCGCGGCGCGGCGCAGGGCCTCGGACAGCAGGTCGCCGTCGATGGTCTTGAGCAGATAGCCCTGGGCACCGTTGCGCAGCGCGGCCGCCAGGTCCTGGCCGTCCTCGCTCACGGTGAGCATGACGACGCGGCTGCCGGGCGATGCGGCCCGCAGGCCTGCGATGGCATCGACGCCCAGCACGCCGGGCAGATGGTTGTCCAGCAGGATGACCTGGGGCGCCAGCGCGGGCACCAGGCGCAGGGCCTCGCCCGCGTCGCCGGCCTCGCCGACCACGCGCAGGCCTGCGTCCTGGGCGATGAGGGCGATCAGGCCGCGGCGGAACAGCGTGTGGTCGTCGATGACGAAGACGGAGATGGGGCTGGAGAAGGACATGGGGCGGTCTTTTTCTTGCGGGAGCGTGTCACGCGTTCGAGGGGAGGGCCTGCGCTGGCGCGCCGGCCGAGGCCGACGGCGGCAGCTCGATCAGCACGCGCGTGCCCTCCCCGGGGCGGGAGTGGACATGGACCAGCGCCTGCGCCAGCAGGGCGCGCTCGCGCATGATGCCCAGGCCCACATGCAGCGAGTCCGGCGCAACGGCGGCGGGGACGAAGCCGCAGCCGTCGTCGCAGACTTCGAAGCGCCAGGGGTGGCGCCCCACGCGCAGCTCCACATGCCTGGCACCCGCGTGCTTGCGCACGTTGGACAGCGCCTCCTGCACCATGTGCAGCACCTGGATCTGCACGTCGGGCGCCAGCGGCAGGCCCTGGCCCGACATGCTCAGCGAGGTGGCAATGCCCGTCTGGTGCTCGAACTTGGACAGCGTGGCGCGCAGCGCGGCCTCGATGTCCTCGGCGCTGGTGCGCGTGCGGAAATGCACCAGCAGCTCGCGCACGTCGGCATAGCATTCGCGCACGCCCACTTCCAGCTCGCCCAGGCTGCGGTCGCGCGCCTCGTCGCGGCCCTTGGCCACGGCGTCGCGCAGCAGCTGGGTCTGTATCTTGAGAAAGGCCAGCGACTGGGCAATGGAGTCATGCAGCTCGCGCGCGATCAGGCCGCGCTCCTCGGCCACGGCGGCCTCACGCTCCAGCGCCGTGGCGCGCAGGCTTTCCATGGCACTGGCCAGGTGGCGCGCCATGGCGGACAGCAGGTCGCGCATGTCGTCCGTGAGCACCACGGTGGAGCGAAAGAACAGGTTGACCTCGCCCAGCAGGCGCTGCTGCAGTTGCACGGGGATGCTGACCACGGTCTCGAAGCCGGCCTCGCGGCAGTGCGGCAGCTGCAGGTCGCTGGCTGGCGTGATGGGGATCACGCGCAGCCGCGCCTGCTCGCGCGGCTGGCCGCACAGGCAGGCGCCCGTGTGCAGGCAGTGCTCCTGCACCGACATGGACTGGGGCAGGCCGTCGCCGGCCAGCAGCACGTAGCGCTCGTTGGCCTCGTCGGACCAGCGCACCGTGGCCGCATCGGCCTGGGCCGCCAGGCGGACCTGGCGCACAAAGCCTTCGGCCAGGGACTGCAGGCTGGCGGCCTCCGACGCCTGCACGCTGACCGCGTACAGCGCCTGCAGCTGCTGGTGCTGCACGTTGAGGCTGGCGGTCTTCTCGCGCACCTTGTCCTCCAGCTCGGCGTGCGAGCTCTGCAGCGACTGGGCCATGAGGTTGAAGCCGGCCGCCAGCTGGCCGAACTCGTCGTCCACCTCCACGCTCATGCGCGTGTCCAGGTGTCCGCGGCGCATGCGCTCCAGCGCCGAGCGCAGCTGGCCCACGGGATGCAGCACCAGCCAGTAGCTGGTGGCCATGAAGCTCACGGCCGCGATGATGGCCAGCGCCATCAGACACATCTGAAACAGGTGCAGGATGGCCGTCCAGCGCGAGAGCCGGTCCTCGATGGCCTCGACAAAGCCGTCCACCTCGCGCACGAAGGCATCGGCGCTGCCCATGATGGCCTGCGCATCGACATGGTCCTCGGCCTGCCACTGCGTGCGCAGCGCACTCCAGTCGCCGCGTATGCGCTCGTAGCGCGCGCTGACCGCATCGCTCCAGGGCACGAACAGCGGCCGCGACATGTCGCCGCTGCGAAGCAGGTCCAGGCTGGCATCGAACTGCCGTGCGCGCTCCTGCCACTGCGCTGGCGCCTCGTTCTGGCGCGCCATGGCCATGCGCACCATGCTCATGCGCAGCCGCCCGGCCTCGTTCACCGCCGCCGCACCGCCTTCCAGCTGCCAGGCCACCCACAGCGTGAAACCGATCGATGCCACGGCCGCGAGCAGGCAGGCCGCGCCCATGAGCAGCAGCTTGGTCGAAAGCGAGGGCTTGCCATGCATGGCTGCACTGTAGCCACGGCACATTTGCGCGTCTTGACCTGAATCAAGCGCCGCCCGTTTGCGCCGTGCCCCGCCCCGATTCCTAGGATCCTTTCAACTGCCCCCAATGCCCACAGGGCCTATGGGGCCCCCGCGCGAAGCCAGTGTTTAGCATGGGGCCATGCAAGTCCGCTCCCACCTCCGCCCCTTCATCCGCACCCCGCGCCTTGCCGGCCTGGCTGTGGCCGCATTGCTGGCGGCAGCCCTTGCCGGCTGCGCCAGCTCCTCCGCCCCGGCGCGGGACTGGACGCAGCAGCTGCAGCGCTGGTCCGACGCGCCCATCGTGCTGCTGGGCGAGCAGCACGATGCGGTCGCCCACCAGGCCTGGCAGCAGGCCACGGTGGAGCAGTTGGCAAAACAGGAGCGCCTGGCCGCGCTGGTGATCGAGATGGCGCCGCGCACGGGCTCCACGGCCAGCCTGGCACGCGATGCCTCCGAGGACGCGGTGCAGCAGGCCCTGCAATGGCAGGACGCGGCCTGGCCCTGGCCGCGCTACCGCGGCGTGGTCATGGCCGCCGTGCGCGCGGGCGTGCCCGTGCTGGGCGGCAACCTGCCGCGCGCCGACATGAAGCAGGCCATGCGCAACGAGAACCTGGACACCCACCTGCCGCCCGAGGGCTGGCAGCGCCAGCTCGACGCCATCCGCGAAGGCCACTGCGGCCTGCTGCCCGACACCCAGCTGGCGCCCATGGCCCGCATCCAGCTGGCCCGCGATGCCAGCATGGCCGAGGTGGCCAGGGCCGCAGTCAAGCCCGGCAAGACCGTGCTGCTGGTGGCCGGGCGCGGCCACGTGCTGCGCGGCGTGGGCATTCCCAGCTGGCTGCGCGAGGCCGCAGGCGCCAAGGTGGCCGTGGCGCAGGCGGGGGAGACATCGGTGGCGCAGGCCTCGGATGTGGATTGGCTGCAGAAGACGGATGCCCTGCCCGCCAAGGACCACTGCGCCGAGCTGCGGGAGAAGTTCAGGAATCCGCCGGCGCCGCGGGCCGATGCGGGCTGAAGCCCGCTGATTCCTGAAGAGGTTGCGGCCGGCCTTGCGACCGGCCGGAAATCAGCGGTAGAAAGCTTCCACGGCGCCCTTGAGCTTGATCAGCAGGGGCCTTCCCTTGCGGTCCACAGTCTTGCCGGCCGGCACCTTGATCCATCCCTCGCTCACGCAGTATTCCTCCACATCGAAGCGCTCGTTGCCGTTGAAGCGGATGCCGATGTCGTGCTCGAACACGGCGGCCACATGGTGCGGGCTGCGCGGGTCGATGGACAGATGGTCGGGCAGTGCGGGGCGATCGGCGGGTGCGTTGGCGTCGGTCATGGTCTTGTTCTCGCAAGAGGGTTCTGAAGAAAGCCGGTATTGTCCGCGCAATTCGCAGGCAGGCGCTGGCTGACAGGCTTTGGCGGCAGGCATCGTCATGCGGATGGCGGGCGGGCGTCGTATGCTGCGCTCCATGCTGTCGCCAGAGCAACGTCAAACACTGAAGTCGGCCAAGCGCCTGCCGCTGGCGCTGCTGCTGTTCGTGGCGCTGGGCTTCGTGGCCTCGTCCGTGGCGGCGGGGCACTGGCAGCAGGTGCCGCTGTGGCTGGCCTGCATCAAGGCTGTGACCGAGGCCTCGCTGGTCGGCGCGCTGGCCGACTGGTTTGCGGTGTCGGCGCTGTTCCGGCGCATTCCGCTGCCCCTGGTCGGGCGCCATACGGCCATCATCCCGCGCAACAAGGACCGCATCGGCGAGAACCTGGCGAATTTCGTGCGCGACAAGTTCCTGGACGGGCCTTCGCTGGTGGCGCTGATCGAGCGCCATGATCCCGCGCGCGTGCTGGCCGGCTGGCTGACCACGCCGGCCAACAGCACCCTGCTGGGGCGGCAAGTGGCGCGGCTGGCGCTGGCGGCGCTGGAGATGGTGCAGGACCGGCAGGTGGAGCGCTTTCTGACACAGGCATTCAAGGCCTTGCTGGCCCAGGTGGACCTGCCCCGCGCGGCGGCGGATCTGTTGTCGGGGCTGACCAAGGACGGCCGCCACCAGGCCGTGCTGGACGACGTGCTGGCCCGCGTCAGCGGCGTGCTGCGCGAGGCCGAGACCCATGTGCTGATCGCCCAGACCATCGTGCTGTGGCTCAAGCGCGAGCATCCGCTCAAGGAAAAGATGCTGCCCACGGACTGGCTCAGCGACAAGGGCGCCAGCGCCATTGCGGGCGCGCTCGACAGCCTGCTGCAGGACATTGCCAGCAATCCCGAGCACCACATGCGCAAGGCCTTCGACGCCTCCGTGGACCGGCTGGTCACGCGGCTGCAGTCCGACCCCGCTATGTCAGAGCGCGCCGAGCGGCTGCGCCACTACCTGCTGCACGACGAAAAGCTGGCCGGCTACCTGCGGGCGCTGTGGCTGGGCCTGCGCGCCAAGCTGCAGGCGGACCTGGCCAACGAGCATTCGCAGGTGGCGCGCAAGACCGCCGCCATGGGCCGCTGGCTGGGCCAGTCGCTGGCGCACGACGAGGCGCTGCGCAGCTCCATGAACGAGCGCCTCAAGCGCTGGGCCCAGGCGCTGGCGCCCGATGTCTCGCAGTTCCTGGCCCAGCACATCGCCGATACCGTGCGGCGCTGGGATGCGCGCGAGCTGTCCGAGCTGATCGAGCTGCACATCGGCAAGGACCTGCAGTACATCCGCATCAACGGCACCGTGGTCGGCGGTGCCGTGGGGCTGGTGCTGTTCCTGGTCTCCAATGCGGGGCGGCTGTGGTCCTGATCTTCGTATCAGGATGTTGCCTGCGGGCCACATCGGGCCAACTTTACAAAGCCGCCGTGCTCGCCGGAACGCCGTGAATCGTGCCGGGCGCTGCACGCGCCCGGGCACTGGCGGCCCTGCATGTCATTGATGAACAAGGCAACATTCAGCATCCTGAATGAATTGCTCACAGATCGGCCCGCTTGTAAAGAAAAACAGCAGCTGCGCTGCCGTCGGCCAGGCCGTTGTCGACGGGAAAATAAAATAAGAACGATTCGCACTCATCAAAAACAACAGAGCGGATGCGCACCCCGGTCGTTCGACCGTCCGTGATTCTTCTTGCGAGCTTTCCCATGCACAACTGCACAGCCCCCGCGGCGGGCCGTGGCTTTGCCCTGTCCGCCCTTTGCACCTCCCTGCGTGCTTCGTTTCCCTCCACCGTCGTTCCCCTGCGCCGCACCGCGCTGGGCGCCTGCCTGGGCCTGCTGGCCTCGGGCAGCGCGCTGGCCCAGGCAGCAGGCGGGGCGACGCTGGAAACCCTGGTCGTGACGGCCAGCGGCTTCGAGCAGGAGATCAGCCAGGCGCCGGCCTCGATCTCGGTGATCACGCGCCAGGAACTGGAGCAGGGCGCCTACCGCAACCTGCACGATGCCCTGCGCGATGTGCCCGGCGTGATCCTCACGCCCTCGGACAACAACTCCAACGACATCTCGTTGCGCGGCATGGGCGCCAACTACACCCTGATCCTGGTGGACGGCAAGCGCATGAGCACGCGCGAGACCCAGACCAACGGCAGCACGGGCACGGACCAGAGCTGGATTCCGCCGCTGGAGGCCATCGAGCGCATCGAGGTGGTGCGCGGCCCCATGTCCTCGCTGTACGGCTCGGACGCCATGGGCGGCGTGATCAACGTCATCACGCGCAAGGTGGCGAAGAACTGGCATGGCTCGGTGCGTGCCGACACCACGCTGCAGGAGCGCTCCACCTCGGGCGATGCCTACCAGACCAACTTCTACCTGTCAGGCCCGATCAAGACCGACCTGCTGGGCCTGAGCCTGTACGGCAACTACGGCAAGCGCGACCAGGACCGCATCTACCAGGGCTACAACAAGAGCGACAACCGTTCGCTGAACCTGCGCCTGGCGCTGACCCCCAGCAAGGACCACGACCTGATCGCCGAGATCGGCACTTCGCGCCAGCACTTCGTTTCGTCGCCTGGCATGACCCTGCTGCCCACCGATGCGCCCAGCGACCGCAAGTTCGAGCGCGAGAACTACTCGCTGCAGCACAAGGGCCGCTGGGGCTGGGCTTCCTCCGACACCTATCTGCAGCGCGAGGAAACGCGCAACCTGTCGCGCGACATGACCATCAGGAACACGGTGTTCAACAGCAGCTGGGTAGCGCCGCTGGGCCGCCAGCACCTGCTGACCACGGGCGTGTACTACAACCAGCAGGACCTGCGCGACACGACGACCAATACGCTGCCGGGCTCGGCGCGCACCACGGCCGATCGCACGCAGTACGCCTGGTTCGCCGAGGACGAGTGGCGCCTGCGCGAGAACTTCGCCCTGACCGGCGGCCTGCGCTACGACCACGACAGCAAGGGCGGGTCGCAATGGAGCCCGCGCCTGTATGGCGTGTGGAACCTCGACGCGCAATGGACCGTCAAGGGCGGCGTGTCCACCGGCTTTCGCGCGCCCTCGTTGCGCCAGACCCTGGGCGACTGGGGCCAGTCCAGCCGCGGCGGCAACATCTACGGCAACCCCGACCTGAAGCCCGAAACCTCGCTGAGCAAGGAACTGGGCGTGCTCTACAACAACGGCGCCGGCCTGTCGGCAGGCCTGACGGTGTTCGACAACGAGTTCAACGACAAGATCACGCGCATCGCCTGTCCCGAGTGCGGGCCGGCCAATTCCTCGGGCAACACGCCCACCACCAACGTCAATATCGACAAGGCCATCACGCGCGGCATCGAAGCCACGTTCAAGGCCCCGCTGGCGCGCACGCTGGACCTGAGCAGCAGCTACACCTTCACCAAGTCCGAGCAAAAGAGCGGCGAGTTCGCGGGGCAGCCGCTGAGCCAGCTGCCGCGCCACATGCTCAACCTGGCGCTGAACTGGAAGCCTTCGCAGCAATGGGCGGGCTGGGCCAAGCTGTCCTACCGGGGCAAGGAAAGCCAGCCCACGGGCGGCCGTTCGGCGCGCACCTGGGTGGCCGGCAGCTATGCCATGTTCGACATGGGCGGCTCCTACAACTACAGCAAGGACGTGACCTTCTACGCAGGCATCTACAACCTGTTCGACAAGGACGTGTACTACGAGGACTACGCCACGGTGCAGGACGGCCGGCGCTACTGGATCGGCATGAACGTGAAGTTCTAGGCATCCCGGCCGCAAGGGCGGCCGCTGCCCGTGGCCTGCGGATCGGGCCGCGCCGCTTCCCGGCGCGGCACCCGCCTCCGGAGGCCGGAACTCCATTCATTTTTTCCTGGGATTCTTTGCCATGACCTTCGATATCACGCGCCGCGCGGCGGCGCTGGCCCTGCCGGCATTGTTCCTGGGGACTGCGGTGGCAGCCCCGCTGTCCGTGCGGCATGCCGGGGGAATGACCAGCCTGCCCGGCGCACCCCGGCGCGCGGTGGTTTATGACCTGGGGGCGCTGGATGCACTGCATGCGCTGGGCGTGCCCGCGTCGGCGGTCGCAGGCGTGCCCCGGGCGCAGCTGCCCCGGTATCTGGACAGCTTCGCGCAGCGGCCTGCGGCGGGCGGGCTGTTCGAGCCCGACTACGAGGCGCTGAGCCGGCTGGCGCCCGACCTGATCATCGTGGGCGGGCGCTCCGCCGGCAAGGCCGAGGTGCTGGGACGCATCGCGCCCACGCTGGACCTGAGCGTCAGCGGCAAGCACATGCTGGCCGATATCGAACGCAACATCGCCACGCTGGCGCTGCTGTTCGGCCGCCAGGCGCAGGGCCGTGCGCTGGTGCAGCGCATCCAGGCCGAGCTGCAGGGCCTGCGTGTCCAGGCCTCGCAGGCCGCGCCGGGCCTGCTGCTGATGGCCGTGAACGACAAGCTCCTGCCGCAGGCGCCGGGATCGCGCTTCGGCTTTCTGTTCGATGTGTTCGGCGCGCGCTCGGCGCTATCGGCTGCGCAACTGCCAGCCCGCGGCACCGCCTACGGCTTCGATGATGTGGCGCGGCTGGACCCCGAGTGGATCTACGTCATCGACCGCAACACGGCCACGGGCCAGGCGGCAGGCGGCGGCGAGATCATGGCTTCGCGCAAGGTGTTCGACAACGCGCGGATCCACGCCACGGCGGCCGGCCGCAAGGGGCAGGTCGTCTTCCTCGATCCCAAGGGCTGGTACCTGATGGGCAGCGCCGGGCCGACGGCGCTGCTGGACAACATGGCGCAGCTGCGCCAGGCCTATGGCGCGGCGTCATCGCGTTGACCGCGGGCCAGGGCCGGCTCCCGGTCCCGGCCCCACAGCGCAATCACGCGCACATAGGCCAGCTCGGCCAGCAGCTCCACCAGCGTCTGCGTGACGATGACGGCCGGCAGCACGGGAATGGCGCCAGGCACGGCCAGGGCCAGCGGCAACACGACCAGCGAATTGCGCGTGCCCGCGCTGAACGCGACGGCGCGGCCCGAGGCTGCCGGTAGCCGGAAGGCGCGCGCCACCAGCCAGCCCAGCGCGGGCGCCGCCACCGCGAAGGCCGCGTAGACGGGCACCATGCTCCAGGCAGCCTGCGTTGCCGGGCCCAGTTGGGGCAGCACGGAGGCGATCACCACGAACAGCACCAGCGCGGTGGCCGGCACGGGCAGCAGGCCCAGCCATGCCGAGGCGCTGGCGCCGCGCCGGCTGCGGGCCGCCCACAGCTGCGTGGCAGCGGCCAGGGCCAGCGGCACGGCGATCAGCCACACGAACGCATGCAGGAAAGGCCCCGCCTGCACCAGCCGCGCCGCATCGTCTCCCAGGAACAGGCCCAGGTAGCCGGGCAGGGCCAGCATCTGCGCGATCAGCAGGGCCGGCGTGGCCGCCAGCAGCAGGCGCGCGTCGGCGCGTCCCAGGTGGGAGAAGGTGACCACGTAGTCGATGCAGGGCGCCAGCAGCACCAGCAGCGCGCCCAGGCGCAGCAGGGGGTCGGCGGGCAGGAACTGCAGCAGGGCCCAGACCAGCAGCGGCACCATGATGAAGTTGGCCACCATCAGCGCCGCCAGGAAGCGCACCTGGCCGAAGGCGCGCCGCAGCTCGGCCACGGGCACCTGCAAGAAGGTCACATAGAGCATCAGCGCCAGCGCGGGGTTGATGGCACGCTCCAGCACGCCCGTGCCGGGCAGCGCCCAGGCGGCGGCTGCGGCCAGGGCCACGGCGGCGAAGTAGATGGGGATCTGGCGCTGTTCGAGCGCGTCTCGGGTGTCTTGCATTCGGGGCGCCGGGTGCGGCAGGGGCGGCAGGGACGGCAGGGGGTACGGGGTGCCTAGTATGGCAACGGTGCGGCCAGCCGCTGTCTCGAATTCCCTGCCCTCGGCCCGACAGGCTCAGCCGGGCGATGCCGCGCCCAGCACCTTGTAGAGGTAGGAGCGCGAGATGCCCAGCTCCTGCGCGGCCAGCTTCTTGTTGCCGCCGCAGCGTGCGATGGCGTCGAGGATGGCGTTGCGCTCCTGGTCCTTGAGCGGGGCCACGGCGCCGGTGGAGGGCATGTCGGCCTCGGCGGCGGGCAAAGGTCGTGCGCCGGCCAGCGGGTCCTCGTGGCGCGCGAAGTTGTCCACACCCAGCAGGTGGCCGTCGCAGAACACCAGGGCCTCTTCCACGCGCTGGCGCAGCTGGCGCACATTGCCGGGCCAGGCCTGGCGGGCCAGGTAGGGCATGACACCGGGCGCGATGCGCGGCAGCGCAATGCCGTTGCGCTCGCAGAACGACTGGGCAAAGCGCTGCACCAGGGCCGGGATGTCCTCCAGGCGCTGGCGCAGGGCGGGCACATGCAGCACCACGCCGCTGAGGCGGTAGAACAGGTCCAGCCGGAAGCGGCCGCTGTCGATGAGGCCGCGCAGGTCGCGGTGCGTGGCGGCCACGATGCGGAAATTCACCTGCCGGCCGCTGTGCGCGCCCAGGCGCTGCACCTGGCGGTCCTCCAGCACGCGCAGCAGCTTGACCTGGATCTCCATGGGAATGTCGGCCACTTCGTCGAGGAAGAGCGTGCCGCCCTCGGCCTGCTCCAGCTTGCCGGGCTGGCCCTGCCGGCGCCCGCCCGTGAAGGCGCCGGCCTCGTAGCCGAACAGCTCGGACTCGATCAGCGTGGCCGGCAGGGCCGCGAGGTTGAGGCTGACCAGGGGCGCGTCGGCATCGCGGCCGCGCGCATGCAGGGCCTGGGCCACCAGCTCCTTGCCGCTGCCGCTCTCGCCCAGGATGAGCACGGGCACATCGAGCCGCGCCACGGCGTCGATCTCGCGGGCCAGCCTTTGCATGGGGGCGCTGGCGCCCACCATCTGCGCCGTGGGCGTGCCGCCGCGCAACTGGCTCAGTTCGCGCTTGTAGTGCTGCACCTCGTCATGCAGCTGGTTCAGCCGCTGCTGCATGCGGTTGAGTGCCTCCACGCCGCTGAAGCTGACCTGGCCCACGGCACCCACCACGGCGCCGCCCTCGTAGACCGGCATGCGGTTGACGATGCGGCTCACGCCCGGCCCCAGCTGCTGCAGGTCGCCGATCTCGGCCCGGCCGCTGCGCACCACGTGGGGCAGGCGCGAGTTGGGGATCACGTCCTCGGCGCGCCGGCCTGTGGCCGTGCCGGGCGCCAGGCCGAAGAACTTCTCGTGCACGGGGCTGATGTAGCGCATCAGCCCTTCATGGTCGGCCACCGTGATCGCCTGGTATGGGTTGGTCAGGAACATGTTGAGGATGGCGAAGGCGAAGGGCACGCTGGCCACCATGTCGAACAGCGCCGCCGCCTCGTCGGCCGGGCGCAGCAGGGCGACCTCGCCCTCGGCATCGGCCAGCACCACGGCCACATGGCGGGCCACCGTGCCGCGCGGGCCCGGTGTTTCCACGTGCAGCAACTGGCCATGGCCGATGGGGTTGTGCCCGTCGCCGTGCGCGCGGGCCAGGGCCTCGGTGACGGCTGCATGCAGCAGCGGCTCCTGCGCCAGGCCCAGCCGCGCCACGGGCTCGGGCGAGTCGCGTCGCCAGACGAGAACGCCGAATCGGTGGTCGGGGGAGCTGGGCATGGGCATGGCGGGCAGTGGCTGGGGTGAACGCACTCTAGCGGCGCGCAGGCTACGGGTCTGTCCCCGTGGTGTCTCCATTGAAGACAGTGCTCAACCCGTGTATTCGAGGTTGTCCTTGATGTGGACACGTGAAGGTCGACTGTGGAAAAAATCCTTTGAATTCAACGCACTGCGTTCTGGCACGCCTTGTGCATCTCTACAGGCACAAGGAGACACAACGACATGAGCTGGCAACCCGAAGTGGACGAGATCGCATACCGCCGCGCACTGGCGGCCAAACTGGGCGGAGAGGACAAGGTGGCGCGGCACAAGGCCGCGGGCAAGCTCACGGTGCGCGAGCGCATCGATGCCTGCACGGACGCGCAGTCCTTCGTGGAGGTGGGCTCGCTCACCGGCTCGGGCCAGTACGACGGCCTGGGCCGGCTGACGGACTTCACGCCCTCCAACCTCATCATGGGCCGGGCGCGCGTGGGCGGGCGGCCCGTGGTCGTGGTGGGCGACGATTTCACGGTGCGCGGCGGCGCCAACGACGGCGCCGTGGGCGACAAGCTGATCTTTGCCGAGAAGATGGCGCACGACCTGCGCCTGCCCATGGTGCGCCTGGTGGACGGCACGGGCGGCGGCGGCTCGGTGCGCAACATCGAGACCAAGGGCTACACCAGCGTGCCCACCATGAAGGTCTGGAGCCAGGTGGTGCAGAACCTGTCCACCGTGCCCGTGGTCTCGCTGGCCCTGGGCTCGGTGGCCGGCATGGGCGCGGCGCGCGTGGCCTCCAGCCATTACTCGGTGATGGTCAAGGAGACCGCCCAGCTGTTCAATGCCGGCCCGCCCGTGGTGGCGCGCATCGGCCAGAACGTGACCAAGAACGAGCTGGGCGGCAGCCAGGTGCACACGCGCAACGGCGTGGTCGATGACGAGGTGGCCACCGAGCAGGAGGCCTTCGAGCGCGTGCGCCGCTTCCTGTCCTACCTGCCATCGTCGGTGTACGAGCTGCCTGCGCGCACCGCGCCGCAGGACGATCCGCGGCGGCGCGACGAATGGCTGCTGTCGGCCATTCCGCGCGATGGCCGCAAGGTCTACAAGATCCGGCCCATCGTCGAATGCCTGGTCGATGAGGGCTCCTTCCTGGAGACGGGCCGCCACTGGGGCCGGGCCATCGTCACGGGGCTGGCGCGCATCGACGGCTGGCCCGTGGCCGTGGTGGCCAGCGACCCGTACTTCTACGGCGGCGGCTGGGACGGCCCCTCGGCCGAGAAGTTCACGCGCTTCGTGGACATGGCCCAGACCTTCCACCTGCCCGTGGTCAACCTGGTGGACATCGCGGGCTTCCAGATCGGCGTGGAGGCCGAGAAGGCCGGCGTCATGCGCTACGGCGTGCGCGCCCTGGCCGCCGTCTACCAGGCCACCGTGCCCTGGTGCAGCATCCTCATCCGCCGCGCCTACGGCGTGGCGGCGGCCGGCCACCAGCACATGGGCCGCTTCAACTTCCGCTATGCCTGGCCCTCGGCCAACTGGGGCTCGCTGCCCATCGAGGGCGGGCTGGAGGTGGCCTACAAGGCCGAGATCGAAGGCGCCGACGACCCCGTGCAAAAGCGCGCCGAGATCGAGCAGCGCGTGCGCAGCCTGACCTCGCCCTTCCGCACGGCCGAGGCCTTCGGCATCGACGAGGTGATCGATCCGCGCGACACGCGCGCCCTGCTCAGCGAATTCGTGGAACTGGCCGCGCCGCTGCGCGAGGCCGGAGCGCCGCAGTTCGGCCTGCGGCCCTGAACGCATAAAAACCCAAGGAGACAAAGCAATGACAACCAGACAACCGCGCGCGCCCTCGCGCCGCACCGCCCTGGCCCTGTGCCTGGCGCCATGCCTGACCCTGTGCGCCGCGACGGCGGCCCAGGCCCAGGCCCCCCAGGAGGACAAGTGGCCCACGCGCCCCGTGCGCATCGTGGTCGGCTTTCCTGCAGGCTCGTTCACCGACACCATTGCACGTGCGCTGTCCGAGCCGCTGAGCAAGTCGCTGGGCCAGCCCGTGGTGGTGGAGAACAAGCCCGGCGCCAACGGCGCCATCGGCGTGGGCGAGGTGGCGCGCGCCGCGCCCGACGGCTACACCCTGCTGGTCACCAACTCCAGCAGCATCACCATCAACCCCCAGATCTACAAGAAGATCACCTACCGCGCCAAGGACTTCGCGCCCATCACCATGGTGCTGGATGCGCCCTTCATCCTCACCGTCAACCCCGAGTGGGCGCAGAAGCACCAGATCCGCTCGGCCAAGGATGTGATCGCCTTCGCCAAGGGCCATCCCGACAAGCTCAGCTACGGCTCGGCCGGCCCCGGCAACATCGCCCACCTGGCCTATGCGGCCTGGAGCAACCGCACGGGCGTGAAGACCACGCATGTGCCCTACAAGAGCGCATCGCAGGCGCAGATGGCCGTGCTCAGCGGCGAGCTGGACACGCAGTTCGACACCTGGAGCGCGCTGCCCCACATCGCCAGCGGCAAGCTCGTGGCGCTGGCCGTCACAGCGCCCCGGCGCATGCAGCAGCTGCCCGAGGTGCCCACCATGGCCGAGGCCGGCTATGCCGATTTCGACGTCACCTTCTGGGCCGGCCTGCTGGCGCCCGCGGGCACGCCGCCGGCCATCGTCAACCGGCTCTACGAGGCCTCCAGGGGCGTGCTGCAGGACGCACGCATCCGCGCCGTGCTCAGCAGCCAGGGCGAGCCCGTGATGATGCCGCCCGCGCCGTTCGGCCAGCGCATCGCCAAGGAAGTGGCCGACTGGGGCCAAGTCATCCAGCGCGAAGCCTTGTCTTTGGATTGATGAGGTACGCATGTCTCTGTTGCAAGCACTGAACCCCCGCTCGGTCGCCATCCTCGGCGCATCCGACAACCCCATCAAGGCCGGTGGCCGGCCCATCGATTACCTGCGGCGCCATGGTTTCGCAGGCCGCATCCTGCCCGTCAATCCCAAGCGCGCCGAGGTCCAGGGCCTGGCCGCCTACCCCTCGCTGCGCGCGCTGCCCGAGGCGCCCGATGCCGTGGTCATCAGCCTGCCCGGCGAGGATGTGGCCGCCGCCATCGACGACTGCGTGGCCGTGGGCGCGCGCCTGGCTGTGATCTATTCCTCGGGCTTTGCGGAGCTGGGCGAGGAGGGTCGCCGGCAGCAGGCCGACCTGGTGGCGCGGGCGCGCCGGGCGCCAGGCGGCGGGCTGCGCCTGTTCGGCCCCAATTGCCAGGGCGTGGCCAACTTCGCCACGGGCGCCATCCTCAACTTCTCGACCATGATCAACGAGAACGCGCCGGCCGACGGCCCCGTGGCCATCGTCAGCCAGAGCGGTGCGGGCGCGGCCATTCTCTACGGCGGCCTGCGCCGCGCGGGCATCGGCGTGCGCTACATGCTGTCCACGGGCAACGAGGCCGATGTCTGCGCAGCCGAGGCCGTGCGCGCCGTGGTCGAGGACGAAGGCATCCGCCTGGTCGTGCTCTACATCGAGACGCTCAGGCAAAGCGCCTGGCTGGCCGAGGCTGCGCGCCTGGCGCATGCGCGCGGCGTCACCATCCTGGCCGTGAAGGCCGGCCGCACGCGCGCAGGCCAGGCCACGGCCAGCTCGCACACGGGCACGCTGGCGGCCGAGGACGCGCTGGCCGATGCCTTCCTGCGCCAGCACGGCATACCGCGCCTGGCCGACTTCCGCGAGCTGATCGACTACGCGCCGCTGTTCCTGTCCCAGCCCGCGCCGCGCGGTCGCCGCGTGGTCAGCATCAGCAATTCGGGCGCCACCTGCGTGCTGTCGGCCGACGCGGCCGAGGAATACGGCCTGGCCCTGGAGCCGTTCGATGCCGCCACGCTGGACGGCCTGTCCCAGGCCCTGCCGTCCTATGTCACGGCGCGCAACCCCATCGACATGACCACGGCCCTGCTGGGCAGGCCGCAGACCTTTGGCGACACGCTGCGGGCCTTGTCGGGCAGCGGTGCCGCCGATCTGGTGCACGTGGGCTTCCCGATCGGCGGCGAGGGCTATGACTTCGCCGACTTCGCGGGCCAGGCCAGCCGCTTTGCGCGCGATACCGGCGTGCCCATTGCGGTCAGCGTCAACCAGGACTGGGTGGCCCAGGCCTTCCAGGACCAGGGCGTGCCCACCTTCTGGAGCGAACGCGCCGCCATGCGCGGCCTGGCGCTGCTGGCCGAGCAGGCCGGTGGCAGGCAGGCACAGGTGCCGTCTGCCGAGGCATCGGTGCCGGTGGCGGCCTCCCGCTCCCTCACGCTTGACGAGCCCTCCAGCCTGTCCGAACTCGCTCGCGCCGGCCTGCCGGTGATGCGCCATCTGGTCTGCAGGAGCGAGGACGAGGTGCGCGCCGCCATCGAGTCCCTGCCCCGGCCCCTGGTGGCCAAGGGCGTGTCCGCCGATCTCTCGCACAAGTCCGAGCATGGCCTGGTGCGGCTCAACATCCGCGAGGCGGAGCAGGCGCTGCAGGCCTTTGGCGACTTCGCCGCCACGCTGGCCCGCCTGGGCGCGGCCGATGGCGGCCTGCTGCTGGGAGCCCAGCACAGGGCCGACTTCGAGCTGGCGCTGGGTGCCCATGTCGATGCCGAGTTCGGCGTGGTGGTCATGGTCGGCCAGGGCGGCGTGCTGGTGGAGGCGCTCAGGGACGTGCAGTTCCTCGTGGCTCCCTTCAGTGCGCGGCAGGCGCTGGATGCCCTTGCGCGCCTGTCCATCGCCCCGGCCTTTGCGGCCGTGCGCGGCATGCCGGCCGTGGAGCTGGACGCCGTTGCCGCCATGATGGTGAGGCTGGGCGACTGGATGCTGGCCCAGGGCGGGCGCGTGCAGTCGGTCGATGCCAATCCCGTGCTCGTGGCACGCGGCGCGCAGGCGCCGGTCATCGTCGATGCGGTGGTGGCCGTGGCCGCCGCGCCAGCGGTCTCCTCGGAGGCGGCATGAGCGGCGCCCCGCACCCCATCGGCCGCGTGCTGGTCGCCAACCGGGGCGCCGTGGCCGCGCGCGTGATCCGCACGCTGCGGCGCATGGGCCTCGAATCCGTGGCCGTGTACTCCGAGGCCGATGCCGGCCTGCCCTATGTCCAGGCGGCCGACCAGGCCGTGTGCATAGGCCCTGCGCCCGCCGCGCAAAGCTATCTGGACCAGGCGCGGTTGCTGCAGTTGGCGCGCGAGACCGGCGCCGATGCCGTGCACCCGGGCTACGGCTTTCTCTCCGAGAACGCGGACTTCGCCGAGGCCGTGCAGCGCCAGGGCCTGTGCTTCATCGGCCCCTCGCCGCACTGGATACGCACGCTGGGCCACAAGACCCAGGCGCGGGCCTTCATGGCCGCCCAGGGCATGCCGCAGGCGGCCAGCTCGGCCGTGCTGCACAGCCTGCATGAGGCGCAGGCGGAGGCGGCGCGCATCGGCTTTCCCGTGCTGGTCAAGCCCGCAGGCGGGGGCGGCGGCATCGGCATGCTGCCCGCGCACGATGCACCGCAGCTGGAGGCCGCCTGGTCCAAGGCCAGCGGCATTGCCGCCAAGTACTTCGGCACGGCCGAGCTGTACCTGGAAAAGCTGATCGAGGCGCCGCGCCACATCGAGTTCCAGGTGCTGGCCGACCGCCATGGCGAGGTGCGCGTGCTGTTCGAGCGCGACTGCTCGGTGCAGCGCCGCCACCAGAAGGTGGTGGAAGAGGCCCGCCCCGCAGGCATTCCCGCGCAGGCCCTGGCCGACATGCGGCAACTGCTGGCCGGCCTGCTGGCGCGCACGGGCTATGACGTGATCGGCACCGTGGAGATGCTCTACACGCCGCAGCACGGCTTTGTCTTTCTGGAGATGAACACGCGGCTGCAGGTCGAGCATGCGGTGACCGAGGAGATCACGGGCATCGACATCGTCGAGGCCCAGATCCGCCTGGCCGCCGGCGAGCGCATGCGGGAGGTGCTGCCCGCCGAACCCGTGGCCCGCGGCCATGCCATCGAGGCGCGCATCTATGCCGAAGACCCCGTGCGCTTCCTGCCCTCGCCGGGGCGCCTGGACCGCTTCGAGATGCCCCAGGGCGAAGGCCTGCGCGTGGAGACCGGCTATGCCCAGGGCTGCAGCGTCACGCCCTTCTACGACCCCATGGTCGCCAAGCTCGTGGCCCATGGCAGCGACCGCGCCCAGGCCATCGCACGGCTGCGCCAGGCACTGGCGCAGACCCGCATCGAGGGCGTGAAGACCAATATCCCCTTCATCGAACGCATCCTGGGTCACGCCGATTTCCTGGACCTGCGCATCGACACCGGCATCGCCCAGCGCGTGCTGGCCCACCTTTGAAAGCCCTACCCATGACCACCACCCCGAACATGATCACAAGCCCCATCGCCGGCCTCGTGGCCGCTGTGGAAGCCGCCGAAGGCGGCACCGTCGCCCTGGGCGACACCCTCATCATCGTGGAGTCCATGAAGATGGAGATTCCCGTGGAAAGCGAGGTGGCAGGCGTCGTGCGCCGCATGCTCGTGGCCGTGGGCGAGCCGGTGGCCGAAGGCCAGGCGATTGCGGAGATCGGATGAACGCCGTTGGAATCTCCACCGCCCCGGACCTGGAGGCCGCCGCGCTGGCGCGCGGCTACTTCGGCATCGACGTGCCCTTCATGTCCCATATCGGCCTGGAGCCCGTGAGCCTGGCGCCCGGCCTGGCGCGCACGCGGCTGCCCATGCGCCCGCACCTGGCCAACAGCCGGGGGCATGGCCATGGCGGCGCGCTGATGAGCGCGCTGGACTTCACGCTGAGCGCGGCCGCGCGCTCGTCCAACCCGCTGGGGCTGGGCGTGGTGACCATCGAGATGAGCACGCATTTCCTCGCCTCGGCCACCACCGACCTGCTGATCGAGGCCCGCGTGCTGCGCGCAGGCGCGCGCACCGTGTTCTGCGAGGGCAATGTGCTGGACAGCGCGGGCCAGGCCGTGTGCACGGCGCGGGCCGTGTTCAAGCTGATCGCGCTGTAGCCTGGCTTCAGGCGCCGTCGCCTTCGGGCGCCGGCGGCAGCAGGTGCTGGCCGATCTGCTGCCAGGCCTTGGCCGCGTCATGCTGGCCGCCGAACATGTGGCAGCTGGCGGCCGTCATGGCCAGGCGGCCGTTTTCGGGTTCCAGGTCGAACGCCAGCTCGCATTGCGCGGCGGCGTTGCGCCACATCACCACGGCGTCTGGCGATTCTTCCTTTTGCAGCGCATGGGCTTCTGCCATCCAGGCCTGGGCCAGGCGAAACGCGCCCTCGGCCTGGTCGGGGTCGGCCTTGTGGGCCAGGTAGAAGTGCTTGCCGGCCTGCTGCCACAGCGCCCGGGCCTGGGCGAAATCCTGGGTGGCGGCCCGCTGTGCCTGGGCCACCAGGGCATTGCCTTCGGCCAGCAGCGTTGCGTAGGAGGAGGGGGCGTCTTGCGTCATGGGGCGCCATTGTGCCGCCGCTCCGGTGCCTGTGTTCAGGCCGGGGAATCGCGCGGCGGGCTCGGGCTGTCGGGCAGTTCCAGGCCGATGCGCGTGAAGCCGCCTTCGGACTCGGCAAAACAGCGCCCGCCGTGCATGCGCGCGATGGCGGCCACGATGGCCAGGCCCAGGCCATGGTTGCGGTCGGCCTGGCTGCGCGCGGCGTCGGCCCGGTAGAAGCGGTCGAACAGGCGCGGCAGGTCGGCGGGGGCTATGGTCGGGCCCCGGTTGAGCACCGCCAGCGCCACATCACCGGCGCCACCGTGGTGGGCACAGGGCCGTGCGCCTATCTGCACGGTGATGGTGGAGCCGCGCTGTGCATAGCGTGTGGCATTGCCCAGCAGGTTGGACAGCGCCCGGCGCAGCAGCCGCGCATCGACCTCGGCGGCCGCGTCGCCCTGGACGACGACCTGCAGGTCGGCCTCCTGCAGCGCGGCCTCGTGGAAGTCGATGACCTCGTGGGCCAGCGCAGCCAGGCTGGCCCAGGGCGCCAGGCGCGCGCCCTGGCCCCGGTCGGCCTGGGAGAGAAACAGCATGTCGGCCACGATGCCGGCCATGCGCCGCAGGTCCTCCAGGTTGGAAGCCAGCACCTCGCGCAGCTCGGCCTCGCTGCGCGGCTTGCGCAGGGCCAGCTCGCAGCTGCTGATCAGCGTGGTCAGCGGCGTGTTCAGCTCATGGGCCACGTCGGCGTTGAAGGCCTCCATCTGCCGGTAGGCCACGGCCAGCCGTTCCAGCAGGGCGTTGAATTGCGCGATCAGCGGGCGCAACTCCTGCGGCTGTCCGCTGTCGTCCAGGCGCCGCTGCAGGTCCTGGGCCGACAGCTTGCGCGTCTGCTCGGTCAGTTCGCGCAGCGGCGCCAGGCCCAGGCGCACCAGCCAGATGCCGGTCAACGACACCAGCAGCGCACCGCCCACGGCAGCCAGGGCCAGCGTCCAGGCCAGCAGGGACAGCTGCCGGTCATCGTCGGCGCGGTCCAGGGTGAGCTGGGCCTGTGCATGCTGGCCACTGTCGGCCAGCACCACCTCGAAGCTGCGCTGCAGCGTGCGGCCCGGCGTCTTGGGAATGCGCAGGCGCTCGTAGATCACGCGGCCCTGCAGGTCGGTGATGCGCAGCGACATCTCGTCCAGGCCCGTGAGAAAGTCGTCCAGCATGTGGGCCAGACCGGCCTCGTTGTGGGCGCTGCGGCTTTCCGTCATCAGGTGCAGCACGGCCTGCTGCTTGAGGTCCAGCGTCTCGTGCTGGTGCTGCTCCAGCGTCATCGAGGCCACCCCGTAGACGGCCGCGCACACCAGGCCCAGGCCCAGCATGGTCTGCAGCGCCAGCCAGCGCGACAGGCGCCGGCCCAGGTGGGGAATGTCGGCGGCGGGAGGTGCGGCAGGGGCGGCGCTCACGGTGCGCGCGACTCCAGCACATAGCCCATGCCGCGCACCGTGTGCAGCAGCGGCTGCTCGAAGGGCTGGTCCAGCTTCAGGCGCAGGCGGCGCACGGCCACCTCGACCACGTTGGTCTCGCTGTCGAAGTTCATGTCCCAGACCTGGGAGGCCAGCTCGGTGCGCGACAGCACCTCGCCCTGGCGGCGCAGCAGCAGGCTCAGCAGGTTGAATTCCTTGGCCGTGAGGTCCAGGCGCTGGCCGGCGCGCGTGGCGCGTCGGCGGATCAGGTCCAGCTCCAGGTCGGCCATGCGCAGCATGGTGGCCTCGGCCGCCGGATGCGCCGTGCCGACACTGCGGCGCAGCAGCACATGCATGCGCGCCACCAGCTCGGAGAAGGCAAAGGGCTTGACCAGGTAGTCGTCGGCGCCGCCCTGCAGGCCGCGCACGCGGTCCTCCACCTGGCCGCGCGCCGTCAGCATCAGCACCGGCGTCTGGCGCGACTGGCGCAGCGCCGCCAGCACGGCCAGGCCGTCGACGCCGGGCAGCATGCCGTCGAGCACGATGAGGTCGTAGGCCAGCTCCGTGGCCAGGTGCAGGCCGTCGATGCCGTCGTGCGCGACATCGACCACGAACCCCTCCTCGGTCAGGCCCTTGCGGAGGTAGTCGGCCAGCTTGATTTCGTCTTCGATGACCAGGACTTTCATGCCGAGCATTGTCGGGGAAGGGCATGGTTTGCCAAGATGACAAATTTGTCATGTGCCCGACAGCCACAGGTCGCCGCACGGCCCTAGACTCGCCGGCTTGGGGGAGTCGTGGTTGTGGGCAAACGCCATGCACGACAATCCCCACCTGCCCCATGCCCTCCTCCATGACCCGGCCCCGTCTCGCCGCCCTCGCCGTCCTCGTGATCGCGCTGCTGTTCCAGTGGAGCTGGATGGCGGCCGCTGCACTGTGCCGGCACGACGGACATGAGACCCGGCACTTCGGCCACCATGTCCACGGCGTGAGCCTGCATGGCATGGGTGCCGAGCGCCATGCCAACGCAGATCCGGGCGCTGGCGCCGAACCGGGGCAACCGGCAAAGAAGTCGGACCAGGGCCAGCCGTCGTCGCTCAGCGTCGATTGCTCCATGTGCCATGCCTGGGTGGCCGTCGCCACCCACTACGCCAAGGCCGCGCCGGTGGCGCCTCCCCCCATGCCATTCGCCGAGCCGCTGCGCCGCCATGCCTCGGCCGTGCTGCTGCGCCCCGATCGGCCCCGCTGGCAGGGCTGACGCCCCCTGCAGCCGCCGGCCGGGCATGGCCCTGTTTCTGCCCCGGACCGGCATTCCCCTGAAATCCCCTCGCGCTCAGCGGCCATGGGCCGTGCGCGCCCGCCGCAGCGGCCTGACCGGCTGATGAACGATCAGGCCTGACCCGCGCGCGGGCAAGGAGTCCGTGTATGTCTTTCCCTTCGTCCTTTCCGTCGAGGACGGCTTCCCACGCACCATGGAGCGCCTGGCCCGGGCCGCGCGCCCTGCTGGTGATGGCCGTGCTGACCGCTTGCGGCGCCGTGCAGGCGGGCGAGCCTGCCGATGCGGCTGCGCCATCTGCAGCCGCTGTTTCCGAGTCCACACCGGCCGGCCCGCCGCTGGACCTGCAGCAGGCCCTGGCCCTGGCGCTGGACGGCAACCCCGGCCTGCGTGCGGCCCGCCGTGCGCTGGAGGCCAGCGATGGCGCCGTGCTGCAAAGCCGTGCCCGGCCCAACCCCGAGCTGGCCTGGTCGCAGGAGGACACGCGCCGCAGCACCCGCACGCTGACCGTGCAGCTGAACCAGACCCTGGAAGTGGGCGGCAAGCGCGAGGCCCGCATGCGCGTGGCCGAGCGCGGGCGCGACCTGGCGCAGGCCGAGCTGGCGGGGGCCGAGGCTGCGCTGCGCGCCGACGTGGGCACGGCCTTCTTCGGCGTGCTGGCTGCGCAGCAACGCGTGGTCCTGGCCGGGCAGACGCTGGAGATCGCCAGCAGCGCGCGCGAGGCCGCAGCCCGGCGCGTGGCGGCCGGCAAGGTGGCGCCGCTGGAGGAAACCCGGGCCCGCGTGGCCGAATCCGGCGCCCGCCTGGAGCAGGCCCGGGCCCGCTCGGGCCTGCGCGTGGCGCGCGGCCAGCTGCAGGCGCTGTGGGGCGAGCGAGTGCGCCCCTTCGGCCAGGCCGAGGGCGCGGTGGACGCCCTGCCCCAGCTGCCTGAGCTGGCAGCCCTGCAGCAGCGCATCGAACAGGCTCCCGCCGTGCTGCGTGCGCGCCAGGCGCTGGAGCAAAGCCGCGCCACGGCCGACCTGGAGCGTGCGCGGCGCCTGCCCGATCCCACCGTCAGCCTGGGCGTCAAGCGCGCCACCGAAGTCGGGCGCAACCAGCTCGTGGTCGGCGTCTCCGTGCCCCTGCCCGTGCTCGACAGCAACCGGGGCAACCAGCTGCAGGCCCTGCGCCTGGCCGACCAGGCCGAGGAGCAGTTGCTGGCCACGCGCGTCCAGCTGCAGGCCCAGCTGTTCGAGGCGCGCGAGCTGCTGCAGGCCAGCCGCGAGCAGGCGCGCCAGCTGGCCGAGGAGGTGCTGCCCACGGCGCGCACAGCCTACGAGCTGGCCTCGCGCGGGTTTGCGCTGGGCAAGTTTGGCTACCTCGACGTGCTGGACGCACAACGCACCTGGTCCGAGGCGCGCAGCCAGTACCTGGACCAGCTGCTGGCCACCCACCGCGCCGCCGCCGACATCGACCGCCTGCTGGGCACCGAATCCGGCCTCTGATTCCGATAGCAACCTGATTGCATCCAGACCATGAACACCAAGCCCTCCTCCTCCCCCCTCGGACCGCGCCGCACCCTCGTGGCCATTGCCGTCATCCTGGCCCTGGGCGCGCTGGCCGCCACGCTGATCCTGCGCAGCGGCACGCCGGGCGCTGCCAAGGCCGACAGCCATGGCCATGGCCACAGCGAGGCCGCAGGCCATGCCGATGGCGAGCACCACGGCGCCGCAGCCGCAGCCGCAGCCGATGGCCACAAGCACGACGAAGGCCATGCCGACGATGAACACCATGAAGACTCCAAGGCGGAAAAAGCCGAGGCCAGGCCTGCCGCCCAACCTGCCGCCAAACCGGCTGCAGAAGCCGGCCATGGCGACGAGGAAGGCCTGATCGCCATGGACGCCCAGCGCATGCAGGCGGCCGGCGTGCGCCTGGCCGAGGCCGGCCCGGCCACCGTGCGCTCCGTGCTGCAGCTGCCCGGGGAGATCCGCTTCAACGAAGACCGCACGGCCCACGTCGTGCCGCGCGTGGCCGGCATTGCCGAGAGCGTTCCCGCCAACCTGGGCCAGAACGTGAAGAAGGGCCAGTTGCTGGCCGTGCTCAGCAGCGCCGCCGTGTCCGAGCAGCGCAGCGAACTGCTGGCCGCCAGCAAGCGCCTGGAGCTGGCCCGCACCACCTACGCACGTGAAAAGCAGCTGTGGGAGGAAAAAGTCTCGGCCGAGCAGGACTACCTGCAGGCGCGCCAGGCGCTGCGCGAGGCCGAGATCGCCGTCTCCAATGCCCAGCAGAAGCTGGCCGCCACGGGCGCCGGTGCCGGCGGTGGTGCGGGCGGGCTCAACCGCTTCGAGCTGCGCGCGCCGTTTGACGGCGTGATCGTGGAAAAGCACCTGTCCGTGGGCGAGGCCGTGCAGGACACCACCCAGGTCTTCACCATCTCCGACCTGCGCAGCGTCTGGGCCGAGATGCGCGTGGCCGCGCCCGACCTGCCCGCCGTGCGCGTGGGCGAGAAGGCCACGGTGCGCGCCACGGCCTTCGACTCCTCGGCCACGGGCGAGGTGGCCTATGTGGGCGCACTGATCGGCCAGGACACGCGCACGGCCCCCGCGCGCATCACCCTGCCCAACCCTGATGGCGTGTGGCGCCCGGGCCTGTTCGTGAACGTGGAGCTGACGGCATCGTCCCGGCAGGCGCCGCTGGCCGTGGCCACGCAGGCACTGCAGAAGATGGAGCAGCAGACCGTGGTCTTCGTGCCCGTGCAGGGGGGCTTTCGCGCCCAGCCCGTGCGCGTGGGCCGCGCCGACGGCAAGACCACCGAGGTGCTGGAAGGGCTGAAACCCGGCCAATCCTACGTGGCCGAGGGCAGCTTCATGCTCAAGGCCGAGCTGGGCAAGGCCACGGCCGAGCACTCCCATTGATGCGGGCATGAACGGAGAACTCCATGTTTGAACGCATCATCCGATTTGCCATAGAGCAGCGCTGGCTGGTCCTGCTGGCCGTGCTGGCCATGGCAGGGCTGGGCATCTACAACTACCAGCGCCTGCCCATCGACGCCGTGCCCGACATCACCAATGTCCAGGTGCAGATCAACACCCAGGCCAGCGGCTACTCGCCGCTGGAGACCGAGCAGCGCGTCACCTATCCCATAGAGACGGTGATGGCCGGCCTGCCCCATCTGGAGCAGACGCGCTCGCTGTCGCGCTACGGCCTGTCCCAGGTCACCGTGGTGTTCAAGGACGGCACGGACATCTACTTCGCACGGCAGCTGGTGGGCGAGCGCATACAGCAGGCGCGCGACAGCCTGCCTGCGGGCATCACGCCCACGCTGGGCCCCATCTCCACGGGCCTGGGCGAGATCTACCTGTGGACCGTGGAGGCCGAGGACGATGCGAAAAAGCCCGACGGCACGCCCTACACGCCCATGGACCTGCGCGAGATCCAGGACTGGGTCATCAAGCCGCAGCTGCGCAACGTGCCCGGCGTGACCGAAATCAACTCCATCGGCGGCTACGCCAAGGAGTACCTGGTGGCGCCAGCGCCCGAGAAGCTGGCCGCCTACGGCTTCACGCTGGCCGACATCGTCACCGCCCTGCAGCGCAACAACAGCAACGTGGGTGCGGGCTATATCGAGCGCCAGGGCGAGCAGTACCTGATCCGCGCGCCGGGCCAGGTCGGCGGCATCGCCGACATCCGCGAGGTCATCGTGGGCTCGGCCCAGGGCCAGCCCATCCGCATCCGCGACCTGGCCGAGGTCGGCCTGGGGCAGGAGCTGCGCACGGGCGCGGCCACCGACAACGGCCGCGAGGTGGTGCTGGGCACGGTGTTCATGCTGATCGGCGAGAACAGCCGCACCGTCTCGCGCGCCGTGGACCAGCGCATGGCCGAGATCAACCGGGGCCTGCCCCCTGGCGTCAAGGCCATCACCGTCTACGACCGCACCAACCTGGTGGACAAGGCCATCGCCACGGTCAAGAAGAACCTGGTGGAGGGCGCGGCCCTGGTGGTGGTCATCCTCTTCCTGTTCCTGGGCAACCTGCGCGCGGCGCTGATCACGGCACTGATCATCCCGCTGTCCATGCTGTTCACCTTCACGGGCATGGTGCACTACAAGGTCAGCGCCAACCTCATGAGCCTGGGGGCGCTGGACTTCGGCATCATCATCGACGGGGCCGTGGTCATCGTGGAGAACTGCGTGCGCCGCCTGGCCCATGCGCAGGAGGCGCGCGGACGGTCGCTGACGCGCAGCGAACGCTTCCATGAAGTCTTCGCCGCCGCGAAGGAAGCGCGCCGCCCGCTGCTGTTCGGCCAGCTCATCATCATGGTGGTCTACCTGCCCATCTTCGCGCTCACGGGCGTGGAGGGGAAGATGTTCCATCCTATGGCGCTCACGGTGGTCATTGCGCTGGCCGGCGCCATGCTGCTGTCCATCACCTTCATCCCGGCGGCGATTGCGCTGTTCATGGGCGACAAGGTGGCCGAGAAGGAAAACCGCCTCATGGGCTGGGCACGCCGCGGCTATGCGCCCGTGCTGGCGCGCGTCATGGCCGCGCCCGCCGTGGTGCTCACGGCCGCCGCCGTGGCCGTGGCGCTGAGCCTGCTGCTGGCCACGCGCCTGGGCAGCGAGTTCGCGCCCAACCTCAACGAGGGGGACTTCGCCATCCAGGCGCTGCGCATCCCCGGCACCAGCCTTACGCAGTCGCTGGAAATGCAGATGCAGATCGAGAAGGCGCTCAAGAAGGAGTTCCCCGAGATCGACCGCGTGTTCGCGCGCACCGGCACGGCCGAGATCGCCTCCGACCCCATGCCGCCCAACATCTCCGACGGCTACATCATGCTGAAAGCCCGCAGCGAGTGGCCCGACCCGGCGCGCCCGCGCGATGAGCTGCTGGCCGCCGTGCAGGCGTCGGTGGACCGCATCCCTGGCAACAACTACGAGTTCTCCCAGCCCATCCAGCTGCGCTTCAACGAGCTGATCTCGGGCGTGCGCAGCGACGTGGCCGTGAAGATCTTCGGCGACGACATGGCCGTGCTGGAGAAAAGCGCCCAGACCGTGGCCGGCATGCTGCAGCAGATTTCGGGCGCCTCCGAGGTCAAGATCGAGCAGACCACGGGCCTGCCCATGCTCACCGTGCAGATCGACCGCGAAAAGGCCTCGCGCTACGGCCTGAACATGGGCGATGTGCAGGACGCCATCAGCACCGCCATGGGCGGCACCGAGGCCGGCACGGTATTCCAGGGCGACCGGCGCTTCGACATCCAGGTGCGCCTGCCGGACGCCGTGCGCAACGACCTGCAGGCCCTGAGCCGCCTGCCCATCGCCCTGCCGCGCGGGGCGGACGGGCGCATCGGCTTCGTGCCGCTGTCGGCCGTGGCCACGTTCGAGACCGCGCCCGGCCCCAACCAGGTCAGCCGCGAAGACGGCAAGCGCCGCATCGTGGTCAGCGCCAATGTGCGCGGGCGCGACATGGGCTCCTTCGTGGGCGAGGCACAGCAAAAGCTGCAAGGCCTGTCGCTGCCGCCCGGCTACTGGACGCGCTGGGGCGGCACCTTCGAGAACCTGGAGTCGGCCACGCGCCGCCTGCAGATCGTCGTGCCCGTGGCCCTGCTCATGGTCTTCGTGCTGCTGTTCGCCATGTTCGGCAATGTGCGCGACGGGCTGGTGGTCTTCACGGGCATTCCGTTCGCGCTCACGGGCGGCATCCTGGCGCTGTGGCTGCGCGACATACCGCTGTCCATCTCGGCGGCGGTGGGCTTCATCGCGCTGTCGGGCGTGGCCGTGCTCAACGGCCTGGTCATGATCTCCTGGATCAGAACCTTGCGCGAACAGGGCGCCAGCGTGCCCGACGCCGTGACCGAGGGCGCGCTCACCCGGCTGCGCCCCGTGCTGATGACGGCCCTTGTCGCCTCGCTGGGCTTCGTGCCCATGGCCATTGCCACGGGCACGGGCGCCGAGGTGCAGCGGCCGCTGGCCACGGTGGTGATCGGCGGCATCCTGTCGTCCACGCTGCTGACCTTGCTGGTGCTGCCGCTGCTGTACCGGCTGGTACACCGCAACGACCCGTCGGAGGCGGACGCCGCAGGCACAGTGCCCACGGCATCGGCACCAGCCGCGTAGCACGCCACCCACGCCACCCACGCCCCCCCATGCCGCCTGGCAGGCCCTGTGGCAGCCAGGCGGCGCGGGCTTTTTTCATGCCCGGCCGCCTTGGCACCAGGGGCTGGCCGGCTGGCCAAACATCTTTTCCAGTCGATGTGAACGTCGCGCATCAGGCATGGAGCGGCGGCAGGCTCCTACCTAGAATTTGTCCCACAACAGCAAGGACAACGGGAGGGAGACAAGGCCATGAACAGCCCCGCCAGCGGACAGCACGGCCGTGCCCGCATCGCCGTGGAGAGCCGGTCCATCGACTGCATTCCCGACAGCGAGCGCCACGCGCGGCTCGCCGACCAGGGGCCGTTCTGGTTCCTGGGCAACTTCCACTTCTTCACGCTTTCCATCGGCTTCGTCGGCCCGTCGCTGGGGCTCTCGGCGCCCTGGAGCGCCCTGGCCGGGACGCTGGGCATCATGTTCGGCACGCTGTTCATGGCGCTGCACGGCGCGCAGGGGCCGCAGCTGGGGCTGCCGCAGATGATCCAGTCGCGCGCGCAGTTCGGCTTTCGCGGCGTCACCCTGCCGCTGTGCGCCACGCTGCTGGTGTTCACGGGGTTCAACGTCGTCAACGTCTCGCTCATCATGCAGGGCATGCAGGCCGTGTTCGGCCTGCCGCCAGCGCCCACGGCCTGCGTGGCCGTGGCGGTGGGCGCCGTGCTGGCGGTCTGCGGCCACGATGTGATGCACAGGGCCTTCCGCTGCGCGCTGATGCTGGCGCTGCCGCTGTATGCGCTGGCCACGCTGGCGTTGCTGGCAGGCATGGGCGAGCCCGCCTTGCACGTTCGGCCGGAGCCATTGCCAGGATTCGCATGGAGCGCCTTTGCCGCGCAGTTCACCATCGCGGCCAGCTACAACATCTCCTATGCGCCCTATGTGTCCGACTATTCGCGCTACCTGCCGCGCCATACCGCGCCCCGCCGTCTGATCGCGGCCATCTTCCTGGGCGCCTCGCTGTCCGGGGCCTGGATGATCGGGCTGGGCGCGTGGATGGCGCAGCGGCTGCAGGCCGACGACGCGCTGGCGGCGCTGGGACGGATCGGCACCGGCCTGTTCCCGGGCGCGGACCGGCTGCTGCCTGCCCTGGCCGTCGTGGCCTTCGTGCCCATCATCGCCCTCAACACCTACAGCGCGGCGCTGACCGTGCTCACGGCGGCGGATTCGCTGGGCGGCCTGCGCCCCACGCGCAGCGCACGCGAAGCACTCGGCACACTCGGTGCACGCATCGGCGCCATCGCCGCCATCAGCGCCACCATCCTCGCGTGCGTGCTGTCCATCCAGGGCAGCGGCGTGGCATTGCTGCATTCCTTCCTGGCGCTGCTGCTGTACTTCCTGGTGCCGTGGACGGCGGTCAACCTCGTGGACTATTTCCTGGTGCGCAAGGGCCGCTACGCCATCGCCGATTTCTTCACGCCACAGGGCATCTACGGCGCCTGGGGCTGGCGCGGCATCTGCGCCTATCTGGGCGGCTTTGCGGCCATGGTGCCCTTCTTCCACATCCACGACGCCACGGACGGCCATGCGGTCTTCGTCGGCTGGGCTGCGCAGCGGCTGGGCGGCGTGGACTTCGCCTGGCTGCCGGGCATTCTCGTCGCCGGCAGCCTTTACTGGGTGCTGGCCCGCAACCTGGATCTGCAGGCCGAGGAGGCCGCCAGTTGCCAGTCTCGGCAGGACAGCCACCCTTTGCATCTCAAGGAGCGCACACCATGACGGAGCACCGCATCCGCATCATCCAGCCCCGTCTGCGTGACGGCGACATTGCCGGCAACCTGGCGATGACGCTGAAGACGATCAGGGCCAGCGCGGGGCAGGCCGACCTGCTGGTCTTTCCCGAAACCTGCATCAGCGGATTTCCCCGGCCGGACAACGTGGCGCAGCTCGCCGAGCCGCTGGACGGTCCCTCGGCCACTGCGCTGCGCGAAGCCGCGCGGCAAGCCGGCGTGGCCGTCGCCATCGGCCTGGCCGAAGCAGACCAGGGCCGCCACTTCAATGCCGGCCTGCTGATCGATGCCGACGGGCAGGTGCTGCTGCACTACCGCAAGACCATGCTCTACGACTCGGACCACGGGGTCTTCGAGGCCGGGGATCGCCAGCCCGTCTGCACATGGCGCGGCCTGCGAGTGGGAATGCTGATCTGCTTCGACATCGAGTTTCCGGTGCCGGCCCGCGCCCTGGGCGTGCAGGGCGTGGACCTGATCGTGCTGATGGACGGGATGATGCACCCCTACGGCCACATCCATCGCCACGCCGTGCCCGTGCGCGCCATGGACAACCAGTGCTACATCGCCATGGCCAACCGCGCCGGTCCCGGCGACAGCTACGCCTTCTGCGGCGAAAGCCAGTTCGCCGATCCCTTCGGCCAGACGCTGGCGCGCATCGCGGGCGATGCCGAGGGCCTGCTGGACGTGCGCCTGGACCCTCTGGCGCCCGGCCGCGCGCGTGCGCAGTACCGGGGGTGACGAGCGCCGAGGCGCCACCGTGGCGCGGTCATCTGTGTCGGTTGTATGACAGCAATGTCACCATCCTGTGGGGCTGGTGTGGGCACGTGATTTCTACATTGGAGTCCTCTCCTCGGCGTTCCGCATCGCGGGGCGTGGGGAGAACGAATTACCAACGTGCCTGAAAGGAATCACATCATGTCGCAACGCCGCTTCACCCCCGCCACCCTCATCGCCGGCCTGGCCGCATCGGCAGCGCTGCTGCTGCCCGGCATGGCATCGGCGGCCGGCTACATCCACCCGGCCAACAACGAGGCGGGCGCCGTCGTCCACCCCGAGCATTTCAAGAGCAGCAAGACACGCGCCCAGGTGACGGCCGACGCCGAGGCAGCCGTGCGCCAGGGCGGCACCTCGCGCTTCAATGCCAGCGTCTACCCGGCGCCTGCACCGCAGACCGGCGCGGGCAAGACACGCCAGGAAGTGATCAATGAACTGATCAACGAAACGCCCGCCCAGCGCGATGCACGCCAGCGTGCCATGGGTGGCTGATGCGCAGGCGGGGCCCGTGCCCCGCAGGTGCCGGATCAATGCAAACCCGACGCGCCGCCTGGCTACGAGCCTGCGGCGCGTTCCGCTTCCTCGGCATCATGGGCGCGCGCAATGGCCAGGATCACATCGCGCGCCAGCCGGCGCTTGGGCACGGGAAGGCGCAGGTAGATCTTGAACAGCTCGTTGTCCTCGTAGCCCAGGCCTGCGGACCAGGCGCTCTTGGGCTCGCGCACCTCGCGAACCTGCTGCGGCGAGCGCAGGAATTCCTCCAGCGGCACCTGCAGCCAGTCGGCCAGCGCAGCGAGTTTCTTGGCGTTGGGCATGGTCTTGCCGACCAGCCAAAGGCGCACGCCGTGCTGGGACATGGGCTTGCCCCAGAAACGGGAATTGAACTCGTGCTCCAGCACCGCAGGCCTGGCTTCATAGCCCTGGGCCTGCATTGAATCACGTAATTTTTGAGCAAACCGCTGCTTTGCATCCTGCATGCGCGAACGCTATGGGATTGGTCTGATTGAGATGTGAGTATTGATAAAAATCACATCTCTTTTTGATTGATAGTTAATATCAACCATCGATCTGGAAATCACATGCACGGGGGAGCAAATGCGTTGGCAACGAGTGTGGCTGCTGCCCTCGAGCCTTGTACTGGTGCTGGGCGGTTGCGGCGGTGACGACGGTGATGTCCTCGCGGTCCAGGCCGCATCCTGGGGCGGTGCATCGGGGGTCTCGATAGGCCAGGTGCTCCAGGAGAGGAAGGCATGCGCGCGCAGTGCATGGCGCAGCGTGGGCGATGGAAGCGGCGGGCGCATCGTCGAGTACACCTGCGAGAGATCAGGCACGCATGGATACCTGCAGCTGCGTCTGCGCCAGGATGCCGAGCAGCTGCAGCAAGCGGCCGATGGCGAGCAGGCGCGGTTCGAGGCCCGGCTGCGTGGCGGCTGGCGCGAATTGCTGATGCTGGAGCGCCAGCGCCAGGAGATGCTGGGCCGCCATCGGCTTGAGGCGCAGAAGGACGCGGAACGCATGCGCCTACACCTGGAAGACCTGCGCATGCTGGAGGAAATGACAGACTGCCGCAGCTTCCGTCCGCAAGGGCTGGGCGCCGAAGCAGCTCCGCAGCGGCTGGTGCTGGCCGCCGACGCTTGCGTGCGTTCCGGGCGCCCCGCCGAGCCGGCCTACGCACGGGAACGCAAGCAGACGCTGGAGCGCATGCGCGCAGCCCTGCCGCGCTACGACGAGGCCCGGCTGGGGCGCGAGGCGGCTCTGCGGGCACTGGAGCGCACGCTAGAGCAGCAGGAGGCGGCGCTGCGCAGACTGGAGGAGGACCGGCCCGAGACAGGGGAGCGCATCCGCAGATCCCTGGCCGAGCGGCTGGAGGCGATGCGCCTGCGGCTGAACCAGGTCGGCCGTGTGCGCGAACTCACGCGCTGGAGCGTGGCCGGCGCGCGCGTGGCCTACCTGGACACCGCCTTGGCGATGGAATGCGGCTTGCGCACCCTGTCCCATGCCGTACCACTGGAGGCCATGATCGAAGACCTGGCGGAGGACCTGGCCGTGCCCCGGCAGGAGGCTGCGCTGGCCCGCGCGCTCGATGGGCTATGGCTGCGCTGCCTGCAGCAGCCGTGACCAGCGGGTTGCATGGCGCTCGTTGCACAGTGCTCGTTGCACGGAGCCGGTTGCACCGCGCCCGTTGCACGTCGCCGGTTGCACCACGCCCGTTGCACGGCGCCTCAGAATCTCGGCAGGTCCGGGTGTGAGATCTGGCCGCCGCGCACCAGCATCTTTCCGTACTCGGCGCAGCGGTTGAGCGTGGGAATCACCTTGCCGGGGTTGAGCAGGGCCTGCGGGTCGAAGGCGGCCTTGAGCGCGAACATCTGGTCGTTCTCGGCCGTGGTGAACTGGGTGCACATGGAGTTGAGCTTTTCCACGCCCACGCCATGCTCGCCCGTGACCGTGCCGCCCATGGCCACGCTGGTCTCCAGGATGTCGGCGCCGAACAGCTCGCAGCGGTGCAGCTCGTCGGGGTCGTTGGCATCGAACAGGATCAGCGGGTGCAGGTTGCCGTCGCCCGCGTGGAAGACGTTGGCGCAGCGCAGGCCGTATTTCTTTTCCATCTCCTGGATGGCCAGCAGGATGTCGGCCAGGCGCTTGCGCGGGATGGTGGAGTCCATGCACATGTAGTCGGGGCTGATGCGCCCGCTGGCGGGAAAGGCGTTCTTGCGCCCGCTCCAGAAGCGCAGGCGCTCGGCCTCGCTTTCGCTCACCGTGATGGCCGTGGCCCCGGCGCCGCGCAGCACTTCGCTCATGTGGGCGATCTCTTCCTCGACTTCCTCGGGCGTGCCGTCGCTCTCGCACAGCAAGATGGCCTCGGCCGTGAGGTCGTAGCCGGCCTTGACGAAGTCCTCGACGGCGGCCGTCATGGGCTTGTCCATCATCTCCAGCCCGGCCGGGATGATGCCGGCCGCGATCACGGCGGCCACGGCGTCGCCGGCCTTGCGCACGTCGTCGAAGCTGGCCATGATGCAGCGCGCCAGCTGGGGCTTGGGGATCAGCCGCACGGTGACTTCGGTGGTCACGGCCAGCATGCCTTCGCTGCCGACCAGGATGGCCAGCAGGTCGAAGCCCGGCGTGTCCAGTGCCGTGGAGCCGAACTCCACCGGCTCGCCCTCCACGGTGAAGCCGCGCACCTTGAGCACGTTGTGCACGGTCAGCCCATACTTGAGGCAGTGCACGCCGCCCGAGTTCTCGGCCACGTTGCCGCCGATGGTGCAGGCGATCTGGCTGCTGGGATCGGGCGCGTAGTACAGGCCGAAGGGCGCGGCGGCCTCGCT
The DNA here is from genome assembly GCF_000632165.1 of Delftia sp. RIT313. Classification (NCBI taxonomy): domain Bacteria; kingdom Pseudomonadati; phylum Pseudomonadota; class Betaproteobacteria; order Burkholderiales; family Comamonadaceae; genus Delftia; species Delftia sp. RIT313. Next base: position 64,400 of record NZ_JFYT01000030.1, read on the forward strand.
GATGGCCAGGTTGCGCACGCCGCACTGCACCACGGCCGTGCGGCTGGCCGCATCGACCTGCAGGATCTTGTTGAACTTGGCCAGCGACAGCGTCACGCCCATGGGATGGGGCAAGGCACCGCCCGACAGCCCGGTGCCCGCGCCGCGCGCGATCACGGGCACCTGGATGGCGTGGCAGGCTCGCAGCACGGCCTGGACCTGGGCCTCGGTCTCGGGCAGGCAGACCACCAGCGGGCGCTGGCGGTAGGCCGTGAGGCCGTCGCATTCATAGGGCGTGGTGTCCTCGGCATTCCACAGCAGGGCGTGGGCGGGCACATGGCGGGCCAGCGCGGCCACGACCTCGGCCTGGCGCCGTGCGCGCTCGGAGGTTGCAGGCTGTCGATGGGCGGCATCGGCGGCGGCCGACGCCATGGCGCCGGGAGCGGGGCTGGCTGGGGAGCTGGCGGGAGTCATGGAGCCTGACTTTAGGCGATGCCGCCGTCTTTGTGCAGCGGGGCTGCGCTGATGTTTATTGCAACGGCGCGTGAAATCCGCGAAATCCGTGAAATCCGTTGTGGGCGCCTCAGCAGGCCATCGCCCTCTTCAACCATTCAGCAAAGGCCGCGCATTCCCAGCGGTCCATCGTTCCGGTGCGCCAGCACAGGTAGTGGGCATGGGGGCTGGCCGTGTCCACGTCGAACAGGCGCACCAGGGTGCCGTTGTCCAGCCAGGGCGCGCCCAGCTTGTGGCGCACCAGGGCGATGCCCATGCCGGCCGAGGCCGCGTCGCACATCAGGCCGATGTCGTTGAACTGCGAGCCCTCGTGCGGCTCGGGCCAGTCCAGGCCGGTGGCGCCGAACCAGGTGCGCCAGGGCTCCAGCGGGCTGCGCAGCAGGGGCATGCCTTCCAGGTCCTGGGGCTGCTCGAAGGGGCCGTGCTCGCGGATGAAGGCCGGCGAGGCCAGCGGCGTGACCACGTCGCGCGCCAGCTCGATGTGCTCCACATCGGCATAGTGGCCGGGACCGAAGCGCACCATCAGGTCGGCATCCTCGGCCACCACGTCCAGCAGCGGGATGGAGACCTGCAGGGCGATGTCGATCTCGGGATAGGTTTCCGTGAACTGGCGCAGGCGCGGGATCAGGATCACTCGCGCAAAGGTGGGCGTGACGGCAAGCTTGAGCCTGCGGCGGCCCGGTGCCGTCACCTCGCCCGGAAAGCGCTGCAGCGCGCCCAGGCCCTCGCGCACGTGGGACAGGTAGGCGCTGCCTTCGGTGGTGAGCGAAAAGTCCGAGCGGCCGAACAGCCGCGTGCCCAGGATCTGCTCGAGCTGGCGCACGCGGTGGCTGACGGCGCTGGGCGTGACGCACAGCTCCTCGGCCGTCTGCGTCACGCTGCGCAGCCGCGCCAGCGCCTCGAAAGTGAGCAGGCACTGTATGGGCGGAATGCGGCGGGCGCCGCTGCCGGGCGGGGCAAAGCCGCTGCCGGCGGCAAGGGTCACGTTCGCCATGGGCGGCCGGGAGCCGGCTTCAGCGGAAGACCACGGTCTTGTGGCCGTTGAGGATGACGCGGTGCTCGCTGTGCCACTTGACAGCGCGGGCCAGCACCTGGCTCTCGGTGTCGCGGCCGCGGGCCGTGAGGTCCTCCACGGTGTCGGTGTGGTCGGCGCGGGCCACGTCCTGCTCGATGATCGGGCCTTCGTCCAGGTCGGCCGTCACATAGTGGGCCGTGGCGCCGATCAGCTTCACGCCGCGGTCATGGGCCTGGTAGTAGGGCTTGGCGCCCTTGAAGCTGGGCAGGAAGCTGTGGTGGATATTGATCGCGCGGCCCGCCAGCTTGGTGCACAGGTCGTTGGACAGCACCTGCATGTAGCGCGCCAGCACCACGAGCTCGGCGCCTTCGGCCTCGATGATCTCGAACTGCTTTGCCTCGGCCTGGGCCTTGGTGGCAGCCGTGACGGGGATGTGGTGAAAGGGGATGTTGTAGCTGGCCGCCAGCTGGTAGAACTCGCGGTGGTTGCTGATGATGGCGCGGATGTCCACCGGCAGCAGGCCGCTCTTCCAGCGAAACAGCAGGTCATTGAGGCAGTGGCCTTCCTTGCTGACCATGAGCACGGTCTTCATGGCTTCGGCCTTGGTGTGCAGGCGCCACTTCATCTGGTACTGGCCGCCCAGGTCGGCCAGGGCCGCCCTCAGAGCCGCGGGATCGCAGCCGTTGCAGGCAAATTGCACGCGCATGAAGAACAGTCCGGTGGCCGGGTCGTTATACTGCGCGGCCTCTTCGATGTTGCCGCCTTGCTCGAGCAGAAAGCCCGAGACGGCATGTACCAGACCGAGCCGGTCGGGGCACGAAAGGGTAAGAATATAGGCTTGGGTCATAGCGGCGCAATTGTCGCAGCATGGACACGACCCTGCGCAAGTCACACGTTCTGGGAACGTTCTGAGGAACCACATGCAAGATCAGGGAGAGCAGCCCCGAATACCGCTCTGGGGCGCAATGACCCTGTACGTGTGCGCAGGTCTGCTGTGGCTCTGGGGCGTGGAATGGCTGCTGGCGCACCTGCAGATTCCGCCCGAGGCGGCGGCGCAGCGGCGCATGCTGTCCTCGGTGACCCTGGTGCTGGTCACGGCCGTGGGCGGCGGCTGGCTGCTGTGGCGCATGCGCCGTGGAGAGCGCACTGCCCATGCCGCGATGGCCGCCGGGCGGGAGGCCGACGAACGCCAGCGCCTGGCCGCCGCCGTGGTGGACAACACCATGGAGGGCGTGGTCGTCACCGACGCGCGCAGCCGCATCCTCTCGGTCAACAGCGCCTTCACGCGGCTGCTGGGCTATACCGAGCAGGAGATGCTGGGCAAGACCCCGCGCATGTTCAAGTCCGGCCGCCACGACAAGGCCTTCTACGAGGCCATGTGGGACAGCATGCAGGCCACGGGCCACTGGCAGGGCGAAATCTGGAACCGCCGCAAGAACGGCGAGGTCTTCCCCGAGCGCATGTCGCTCAGCGCCGTCAAGGACGCACAGGGCAAGGTCACGCACTACGTGTGCATGTTCACCGACATCTCGGCCGAGAAGGCGCGCGAGGCCCAGCTCGAATTCCTGGCCCACCGCGACATGCTCACCGGCCTGCCCAACAGCGTGCGCTTCACAGCGCTGCTGGAAGACGCCGTGGCCGAGGCGGCTGCCGAGCAGGGCACGCTGGCCGTGATGCTGCTGAACATCGATCGCTTCAAGGACGTCAACGACAGCTACGGCCACGCCATTGGCGACCAGGTGCTGCGCCACATCGCCGCCCGTGTGCACGATTCCCTGGGACCCCAGGACCTCATAGGTCGCATGGCCGGTGACGAACTGGCCGTGCTGTGCAAGGGCATGAGCGAGCGCGGCGACGCCATCGCCCGCGCACGGCAACTGATCGCGGCGGCCGGCCAGCCCTGGAGCTCGCCGGACGGCCTGTCCGTCATGGCCGGCGTCAGCGTGGGCATCTGCATGTATCCCTCCCACGCCGGCAATGCCCAGGACCTGCTGCAGGGCGCGCACGCCGCCGTCTACGGCGCCAAGTCGCGCAGCGGCCGTGCCTGGTGCTTCTTCGAGGAAGACATGACCTCGGCCGCACGCGAGCGGCTGGCCATGGAGGCACGGCTGCGGCAGGCCATAGACCTGGGCCACCTGCGCCTGTACTTCCAGCCCCAGATCGACCTGGCCACGGGCCGCCTGGTGGGCGCCGAGGCCCTGGTGCGCTGGCTGGACCCGGACGAGGGCCTCATCTCCCCGGCACGCTTCATTCCCGTGGCCGAAAGCTCGGGCGTCATCGGCGCGCTGGGCCTGTGGGTGCTGCGCGAGGCCTGCGCCCAGGGCCAGCGCTGGCGCGATCAGGGCCTGCCCGAGATGACCATCGCGGTCAACGTCTCGCTGCACCAGTTCCTGCTGACCGACATCGCCGGCGCCACCGCCGACGCGCTGGCCGCCACGGGCTTCGCCCCGCACTGCCTGGAGCTGGAAATCACCGAAAGCGCCCTGGCCGAGCGCCCCGAGGAGGCCCTGGCCGTCATGCGCCGCCTGCGCGCCCAGGGCCTGCGGCTGGCCATCGACGACTTCGGCACCGGCTATTCCTCGCTGGCCCACCTCAAGCGCTTTCCGCTGGACCTGCTCAAGATCGACCAGGGCTTCATCCGCGATATCCCGCACAGCGCGGACGACATGGCCATCAGCGGATCGGTGATCGCGCTGGGGCATGCCATGGGGCTCAAGGTTCTGGCCGAGGGCGTGGAGACGGCCGAGCAACTGGCATTCCTGCGCGGCAAGGGGTGCGACTTCTTCCAGGGCTATCTGTGCAGCAAGCCCTTGCCCGCACAGGCGTTTGGGGAGTGGGTGTCGGACAACCAGGGCATGTGGGCCGTGCAGGGCTGATCGCCCGATGCACGGCGGGCCGAGGCCCGGCCCCTGCTCCACCACTCAGGCCAGGGGACCCCGGGCGGATCGACGGCAACTCAGGCCAACGCCTCCGCCGGCCCAAAGAATTCATAGCGGACCTGCCCTTCCGGCACCCCCAACACCCGCAGCGACTCCTTCACCGACCGCATGAACGGCCGCGGTCCCAGGAAATACACATCGGCATCCACTGAGGGCAGCCACTCACCCAACTGCCGGGCGGTCAGCAGTCCCTGCGCATCGGCCTCATCGTCCTCCTCCACCCGGTCATAGCAGTAGTACCGGCTGAGCTGCGGATGCTCCGCGGCCAGCGCATCCACACGTTCACGGAAGGCGTGAACACCGCGCTCACGCGCGCAGTGGATGAAGACCACGGGACGCTTGCTGGGCAAGGCCGCATCCAGCATGGGCAGGGTCGGCGTGATGCCCACGCCGCCGCTGATCAGCACCAGCGGACGCTCGCCGGGCTGCAGCGTGAAGTGGCCTGCGGGCGGGAACAGCTGCAGCGTGTCGCCGACGCGGACCCGGTCGTGCAGGAAGTTGGAGACCTTGCCACCTGCCTCGCGCTTGACGCTGATGCGCAGGCTGCGGCCATCGGCGGGCGCGGACAGCGAGTAGTTGCGCCGCTGCTCCTGGCCATCCACAACCAGGCGCAGGCCGATGTACTGGCCGGGCTGGTGGGCGATGACGGGGCCGCCATCGGCCGGCACCAGGTAGAACGAGGTGATCTCGGCGCTTTCCGCCACCTTGTCCTCGACCACGAAGGCGCGCTCGCCGCGCCAGCCGCCCTCGGCCGCCGCCGTGCGGTCATAGGCCTGGCGTTCGGCACCGATCAGGAGGTCGGCCAGCTGCTGGTAGGCGGCGCCCCAGGCATCGATGACCTCGTCGGTGGCGATCTCGGCGCCCAGCACTTCGCGGATGGCGCGCAGCAGGCAGGTGCCGACGATGGGGTAGTGCTCGGGCTGCACCTGCAGCGCAACATGCTTGTTGATGATCTGCGCGGGCAGATCGCCCAGGGCTTCGAGCCGGTCGATGTGCTTGGCGTACATGAGCACGCTATAGGCCAGCGCACGCGGCTGGGCACCGCTTTGCTGGTGGGCCATGTTGAACAGGGCGCGCACCTCGGGGTACTCGCCCAGCATGGTCTGGTAGAAGTGGGTGATCAAAGCCTCGCCGCCGGTTTCAAGCAGCGGGACGGTGGATTGGACGATGGCACGTTGGCGGTCGGTCAGCACAAGAAACTCCTTGGGTACGGGGACGGGCATGCCCGGTGCGATGCCCGGCATGCCTTGACAAAGGCAAGTGCCGTGCCAGGACTGCAGCCCTTGCAGAACAAGGGTTTGGCGTTTCATGCGTCAATATGACCTTCGTTAAATCGAGTCTTTTTGACAGCAACCGCAGTCTTTATGACCACATCCACCGCCCTGCATGCCCTGACCCCTCTGGTGGCCGACCTGGCCCAGGACCTGCCCGAGCGCGAGCGCTTTCGCCGCCTGCTGGCAGCCCTGCGCGCCGTGCTGCCGGCCGATGCCGCCGCCCTGCTGCGGCTGGAGGGCGAGTGGCTGCGGCCCGTGGCCATCGATGGCCTGGTGCCCGATGCGCTGGGCCGGCGCTTTCGCATTGCCGAGCACCCGCGCTTCGCCCAGCTGCTGGCCGCTGGCCAGGCCATGCGCTTTGCGCCAGACAGCCCGCTGCCCGATCCCTATGACGGCCTGGTGGCCCAGGGTCACGGGCCGCTGGAGGTCCACGACTGCATGGGCTGCGTGCTGCAGACGGGCGGCCTGCCCTGGGGCCTTCTCACGCTGGACGCGCTGGACCCCGGGCGCTTTGCCGACCCCGCCGCGCTGGCGGCGCTGCAGGCCTTCAGCAACCTGGCGGCGGCCACCGTGACCACGGCCGAGCGGCTGCGCCGGTTGGCGCGCAGTGCGCGCGCCCTGCCCGCGCCCGGCGCCGCCCCGGGGGGCGAGTCATCGCGTCCGCTGATCGGCCAGAGCCCGGCCATGCGCGCGCTGCAAAAGGACATCGCCCTGGTCGCGGCCAGCGACCTCAATGTGCTGATCACGGGCGAGACCGGCACGGGCAAGGAACTGGTGGCCCAGGCCGTGCATGCGCAGTCGGCGCGTGCGGGCCGCGCGCTGGTCAGCATCAACTGCGCGGCCCTGCCCGACAACCTGGTCGAAAGCGAGCTGTTCGGCCATGTGCGCGGCGCCTTCACGGGTGCGCTGTCCGAGCGCAGCGGCAAGTTCGAGCAGGCCGACCAGGGCACGCTGTTCCTGGACGAGGTGGGCGAGCTGTCCCTGCCCGTGCAGGCCAAGCTGCTGCGCGTGCTGCAAAGCGGCCAGCTGCAGCGCCTGGGCTCGGACCGCGAACACCATGTGGACGTGCGCGTGATCGCCGCCACCAACCGCGACCTGGCCGCCGAGGTGGCGGCGGGCCGCATGCGCGCCGATTTCTTCCACCGCCTGAGCGTGTACCCGCTGCGCGTGCCCGCGCTGCGCGAGCGCGACAGCGACGTGCTGATGCTGGCCGGCTTCTTCCTCGAGGAAAACCGTTCGCGCCTGGGCCTGGGCGGCCTGCGCCTGCACCCCGCCGCGCAATCTGCCTTGCTCGCCCAGGAATGGCCCGGCAATGTCCGGCAGCTGGAGCACCTCATCAGTCGCGGCGTGCTGCGGGCGCTGAGCCGTGCGCCCTCCACCGCTCCAGCCGGTGGCCGGGCTCGCATGGTCACGCTGGCCCAGGCCGATCTCCGGGATGACGCGCAGCCCCCGGCGACGGCCACCCCGACCCTGCCCCTCCCACAGGTCGCATCGCCCGGCGCCAGCCCCCAAGGCCTGCGCGAAGCCGTGGAGAGCTACGAGCGCCATCTGATCGACGCCAGCCTGCAGCGCCACCAAGGCAGCTGGGCCGCCGCCGCACGCGAGCTGCAGATGGACCGCGCCAACCTGCAGCGGCTGGCGCGGCGGCTGGGACTGGTCAGGCAGGACGCCTGAGCGACATCAGCCACCCATACCCGCTCACCAGCAGCACCCCGGCCAGCACCATCAGTGCCCCGGCCAGGAAGTTGGGCTCGATGGGCTCGCTGAGCAGCCAGGCCCCGAAGACCACGCCGAAGATGGGCGTCATGAAAGAGAACACGCCCAGGCGCGAGGCCAGGTATTGCGTGAGCAGCCAGAACCAGACCAGGAAGCTCACGAAGCAGACCAGCACGGACTGGAAGGCCAGGCCGGCCCAGGCCAGCGGCGTGGGCTCGAAGCGGGTCTGGCCCAGCAGGAAGGCGGCGGGCAGCAGCAGCGCAAAGCCGGTGGCCAGTTGGTAGAGCAGGGTCTGCGCGGCGGGCAGCGATGCCAGCCGCGTGGTGCGGATGGCCACCGTGGTGGCGCCCCAGGCCACGCCGGCGGCCAGCGCCAGCAGGTCGCCCAGCAGCATGGCGGCGCCTGCTGCCTTCGAAGGCTTGCCGCCGCCCAGGAAGGCCAGCGCTATGCCGGCAAAGGCCAGTGCGATGCCCAGCCATTGCAGCGGCGCCAGGCGCTCCGAGGGCAGCTTCCAGTGCAGGCCCAGCGCCGCGAACACGGGGGCGGAATACAGGAAGACCACCACATGGGCGGCCGAGGTGTGGTTGATGCTCTCGCCCACCAGCAGGAATTCCAGAGCAAACAGCGTGCCCACGGCCAGGCCCGGGCGCCAGCTGCCGTCGCCCCACTGCACGCGCATGCCGCGCCAGCGCATGAACAGCCACACCAGTACGGCGCCCACGCCCGAGCGCAGCGCGATCTGCAGCGTGGGCGCAATGGCATCGGCCGTGGCCTTGAGCAGGATCTGCTGCAGGCTCCAGATCAGGCACAGCATGAGCATCAGCGCGGCGGCGCGCGCGTCCAGCGGTTTGCGTGAATCCACGGCATATCCCTTTCAACGACCGTAAAAAAGCCGGCCCGCAGGCCGGCTTTGCATCAAGCGGGGGCTGGCCCGGCCAGCGGGCCGGCCATCACTTGATGCCCAGCAGTTCCACCTCGAAATTCAGCGTGGCGTTGGGTGGGATCACGCTGCCCGCGCCACGGCTGCCGTAGGCGATGGAGGGAGGGCAGGTCAGCTTGGCCTTGCCACCGACCTTCATCTTCTGCACGCCTTCGGTCCAGCAGGGAATCACGCCGGTCAAGGGGAACTCGATGGGCTGGCCACGCGTGATGGAGCTGTCGAAGTCCTTGCCCGTGTCGGGGAAGTAGCCGCGGTAGTGCACGCGCACCGTGTCGCTGGCCTTGGGGCTGGCGCCCGTGCCTTCCTTGAGGCTTTCATAGACCAGGCCGCTGGCCGTGGTCACGGGCTGGGCCGCATGGGCCGCCACGCCGGTCAGTGCGGCGAGCATCAGGCCGCAGGAGGCGGCCAGGGTGGTGAGGGTCTTTTTCATCAGGGTTCTTTCAATGCAATGTTTGCAGCGGGTTCACGCCTTGGCGGGGACACCAATGTCGTCAAGGGCCTTGGCGATGTGGCCGACGGTGCGGTCCACGTTGTGCCATTTTTCCAGGCCGAACAGGCCGATGCGGAAGGTCTTGAAGTCCGGGCCTTCGTCGCACTGCAGGGGCACGCCCGAGGCGGTCTGCAGGCCGGCTTCCATGAACTTCTTGCCGCTCTGGATGCCGGGGTCGGTGGTGTAGCTGACGACCACGCCGGGGGCCTTCCAGCCTTCGGCCGCCACGCTGGGAAAACCGCGCGACTCCAGCAGGGCTCGCACCTTGGCGCCCAGGGCGATCTGCTCGTCGCGCACCTTGGCGAAGCCGTAGGCACGCGTCTCCAGCATCACGTCGCGCAGGCGGACCAGGGCGTCGGTGGGCATGGTGGTGTGGTAGGCGTGCTGGCCCTTTTCGTAGCCCTCGGCGATCTGCATCCACTTCTTGAGGTCGCAGGAGAAGCTGGAGCTTTGCGTGTGCTCGATGGCTTCGCGCGCGCGCTGCGAGAGCATGACCATGGCGCAGCACGGCGAGCTGCTCCAGCCCTTTTGCGGCGCGCTGATCAGCACGTCCACGCCGGTCTTTTCCATGTCCACCCACATGGCGCCCGAGGCCACGCAGTCCAGCACGAAGAGCGCGCCCACCTCGTGCGCGGCATCGGCCACGGTGCGCAGGTAGCTGTCGCTCAGCAGGATGCCGCTGGCCGTCTCCACATGGGGGGCGAACACGACCTTGGGTTTTTCAGTGCGGATGGCGGCGGCCACGTCCTCGGCCGCGCAGGGCGCCCAGGGGTCCTGGCTGCCCGGTCCCTGGCGACGCGCCTTGCAGACCACGGCGCCACCGCCCAGGCCGCCTTCCTCGAAGATCTGGGTCCAGCGGTAGCTGAACCAGCCGTTGCGCACGATGAGCACCTTTTCGCGGTTGGCGAACTGGCGCGCCACGGCCTCCATGCCGAAGGTGCCGCTGCCCGGCACCAGCACGGCCGTGTGGGCGTGGTAGACCTCCTGCAGCGTGGTGAGGATGTCCTGCATCACGCCCGCGAAGCGCTTGGACATGTGGTTGAGCGCGCGGTCGGTGTAGACCACCGAGAATTCGAGCAGGCCGTCGGGATCGATATCGGGCAGAAGTCCGGGCATGGGGAGTCTCCAGAGGCAGCGGGGCCTGCACCGCAGGCCCGCCATCATGTTCGTCGGAAAGGCGGCCAGCTTAGCATGCCGTCCGTGGCGTTTTCAGGGCCTACCAGGTGTCCACGAAGCCGGCTTGGGCAGGCGCAACGCGCGCCCCTGCCAGGCCGCGCGACAGCCAGGCGCGCGTGTCGGCGGGGTCGATGACGGCGTCGATCTCCAGCGTGCCGGCCATGTGCATGGCCTCGCCGTGGGCGTACTGCTGGGCCAGCAGCCGGTCGAACAGGGCGTTGCGTTCGGCGCCCTCGGGCAGGGCCTGCAGTTCCTTGCGAAAGCCCAGGCGCACGGCGCCTTCCAGACCCATGGCACCGAACTCGCCCGTGGGCCAGGCCACGTTGAACACCGGCGCATGGAAGCTGCCGGCCGTCATGCCCATGGCCCCCAGGCCGTAGCCCTTGCGCAGCACCACGCTGAAATACGGCACGCGCAGCTTGGCCGCCGTGACGAACAGGCGGCTGACATGGCGCACCTGGGCCGTCTTCTCGATCTCGGGGCCGACCATGAAGCCGGGCGTGTCCACCAGGCTCACGATGGGCAGGCCATGGGCATTGCACAGCTGCATGAAGCGCGCGGCCTTGTCGGCCGCATCGGCGTCGATGGCGCCGCCCAGGTGGGACGGGTTGTTGGCCATCAGCCCCACGGGCCGGCCTTCGAGGCGCGCCAGCGCCGTGTGGATGCCTGCGCCAAAGCCCGTGCGCAGCATCAGCAGGCTGCCTTCGTCCACCAGATGCGCCATGGCCGCACGGGTGTCATAGGCACGCAGCCGGTTCTCGGGCACCACATGCCGCAGGGCGCGCGTGTCGGGCGCGGTCCACTCCGTGGTGCGGCCCTGAAAGAAGGACAGGTAGTGGCGCGCGGCGGCCACGGCTTCGGCCTCGTCCTCGACCAGCACGTCGATCACGCCATTGGCATGCTGCACGCTGCTGGGACCGATCTGCTCGGGCCGGAAGACGCCCAGCCCGCCGCCCTCGATCATGGCCGGCCCGCCCATGCCGATGCAGCTGGCGCGCGTGGCGATGATCACGTCGCTGCAGCCCAGCAGGGCCGCGTTGCCCGCGAAGCAGCGGCCATGGGTGATGCCGATCACGGGCACCTGGCCCGACAGCGCCGCATAGGCCGCAAAGGTGTGCACATGCAGGCCCGCGACCACGGGCGTGTCGGTATCACCGGGCCGCCCGCCGCCGCCTTCGGCGAACAGCACCACGGGCAGCTTCTGGGCCAGCGCAATGCCCAGCATGCGGTCGGTCTTGGCATGGTTGCGCGCGCCCTGGGTGCCCGCCAGCACGGTGGCGTCATAGGACATGACGACGGCGCGCGAGCGCTCCTGGCCGAACTGCGCGCCGTTGATGGAGCCCATGCCCGTGACCATGCCGTCGGCCGGCGTGTTGGCGATCAGGTCGTCCATGCTGCGCCGGCGCGTCTGCGCGGCAATGGCCAGCGCACCGTATTCGATGAAGCTGCCTGCGTCGCAAAGATCGGCGATGTTCTCGCGCGCGCTGCGGCTGCCCTGGGCATGGCGTTTGGCCATGGCCTCGGGCCGGGCAGCATCGCGCGTGAAGGCATGGCGGTCGATGACGCGCTGCAGGTCGGCTCGGATGTGGTCCGGGTCCTGTGCGGACTGCTGCGCGCGTGCGTCGGCCTGCACGCCTTGGGCGGCGGCCAGCACCAGCAGGGGCTGGTCCTGGGCCACATAGGCACCGGCCTCGGCCAGCCGTTGGGTGATGGTGCCGGCCTGCGGCGCCAGCAGAACATGCTCCATCTTCATGGCTTCGAGCACGCCCAGTTCGGTGCCTGCGGCTACGGCATCGCCCACGGCCACGCTCCACTGTACGATGCGCGCGGGCATGGGGGCCGTGATGGCGCCTTCGGGGACGGGCGCGCCAGCAGCCTCGGCCGCAGCCGGAACCTCGGCGGCCACAGCCGTGCGGCGCGCGCCTTCGGCCAACACCTGGGCGTCCGCCACCAACTCGGGAAGGGCCTCTTCAAGCCAGCGTGTGTGCACGGCCTGCGACGCCATCTCTGGCCGCCGGGCCAGCGCCTGCAGCAGCGGCAGATTGGTGGCCAGCCCGTCGATGCGGCATTCGTCCAGTGCGCGACGTGCGCGGCGAAGCACGTCTTCAAAGCGCGGCCCGCTGCTGTGCACGATGAGCTTGGCCAGCAGCGTGTCGTAGTGCGGCGAGGGGCTGGCGCCCGCCACCGCATGCGTGTCGATGCGGATGCCTGGCCCGGCCGGCCACTGCAGTGCGCCTATGCGCCCGCTGCCGGGGCGCGACTGGCCTGCGGCATCCAGCGTCTCGGCATTGATGCGCCACTGCATGGCATAGCCGCGCGGCGCGGGCGGTGTCCTGGCATCCAGGCCGAGCTCGCCCAGGTGATCGCCGGCCGCCACGCGGATCTGGGCCTGCACGAGGTCGATGCCGAAGACCTCCTCGGTGATGGTGTGCTCGACCTGCAGGCGCGGGTTGGCCTCGATGAAGACATAGGGCAGGGAGTCGGAGCCGGCATCGACCAGGAATTCGAAGGTGCCCAGGCTCTCGTAGCCGATCTCGGCGGCCATGCGCAGCGCGTCGCGCGTGATGCGCTCGCGCAGCGGCTGCGCCAGGCTGGGGCTGGGCGCGATCTCCACCAGCTTCTGGAAGCGCCGCTGCAGCGTGCATTCGCGCTCGCCCAGCGCGATGGGGCCTGCGCCGCCGTCGCCCAGGATCTGCACCTCGATATGGCGTGCGCCCGTCATCAGCCGCTCCACATAGACGCCGTCCACGCCGAAGGCGGCGCGCGCCTCGCTGCGGCAGCGCTCGTAGGCGGCAGGCAGGTCCTCGGCGCGCGCCACGGCGCGCATGCCGCGCCCGCCGCCGCCGCCGATGGCCTTGACCATGATGCCGCTGGCACCCCCGGCCTGCTGCGCCTCGAAGAAGGCCTGGGCCTGTTCCAGCGTGACAGCCTCGCTGCTGCCCGGCATCAGCGGCACGCCGCAGCGGCGCGCCAGATCGCGTGCGCGGGCCTTGTCGCCCAGCAGCGCCAGGTGCTCCGGCGCGGGGCCGATGAAGCGCAGGCCCGCATCGGCGCAGGCCTGGGCGAAGCCCGCGTTCTCGCTGAGAAAGCCGTAGCCGGGATGAATGCCGTCGCAGCCGTGCTCGCGCGCAATGCGCAGCAGGTGGGCGCCGTCCAGGTAGGCCGAGGGGCCGCTGGCGCCCAGGGGCACGGCTGCATCGGCAGCGGATACATGGGGCGCCTGCGCATCGTCTGCAGCAAAGACCGCCAGGCTCGGCACACCCAGCTCGCGCAGCGCGCGCACGATGCGCAGCGCGATCTCGCCGCGGTTGGCAATCAGGATCTTCTGGAACATGGGACTTCGGTCTTTCTCATTGATCGCGCAGCAAGCGACGCAGCACTTTGCCCGCGCCGGTGGCGGGCAGCGCCTCGATGAAACGCACCTCGCGCGGCGCCTTGTAGCTGGCCATGTTCTCGCGCGACCACTGCACCAGGTCCTCGGCCGCGATCTGCTGGCCCGGCCGCGTGACGATGAAGGCGCGCACGACCTCGCCCTTTTGCGGGTCGGGCACACCGATCACGGCGGCCTGGGCCACGGCCGGATGCTTGATGAGGATGGCCTCCACCTCCTCGGGAAAGACGCTGTAGCCCGAGACCTTGATCATTTCCTTGAAGCGGCCGATGAAGGTCAGGTAGCCATCGGCGTCGATGCGGCCCATGTCGCCCGTGTGGACCCAGCCGTTCTTCAGGGTCCTGGCCGTGGCCTCGGGCTTGTTCCAGTAGCCCTTGAAGTTGCCGGGGCCGCGGATGTTGATCTCGCCCACTTCGCCGGCCGGCAGCGGCTCGCCGGTCTCGGGGTCGATGATGCGCACCTCGTTGCCGGGCAGCGGCTTGCCGTGCGTGCCCCAGCGGATGGCGTCGCCGGGCATGGATGTGTCCATGGTGTGGGTCTCGCTGAGGCCATAGGCCGCCTCGCTGGAGACGCAGTTCGGGGTGAAGCGCTTCCACTGCCGCGCCAGCTCCTCGGTGTAGGCGATGCCGAAGCTGGTCACCGTGTTGCGGCGCAGCGCGGAAAAGTCCATGGCCTCCACGCCCGGCAGCTGCATCACGGCCACGTTCATGGGCGCGATGCTGTACCACCAGGTCACGCGGTAGCGCTCCAGGGCCTGGGCCACGGCCTGCGGGTCGAAGCGGTGCAGCAGCACGCAGGTGGCGCCGCTGTGCACGGGCATGTTCACGCCCATGGACATGCCGGCAATGTGATAGAGCGGCGCCACGGCCAGCAGCATGTCCCCGGCGTTCACGCCCGTGGCGCTGGAGGCGCCGGCCGTCTTGCTGGCCGCGTTGCCGTAGCTGAGCATGGCGCCCTTGGGCAGGCCCGTCGTGCCCGAGGTATAGGTCATCAGCGAAACATCGTCCATGGCGACATCGACGGGCACGGGCTTGGCGCCGCTGTGCATGACATCCCAGAACGATTCCACGCCCTCGGGCAGCGGCTGCACGGGGGCCTGCAGTTCGGGCGGCAGCGCCAGCGTGGCCGATTCAGGAAGCCAGTCGCCATAGCGCACGGCCAGCACATGCCTGAGCGCCGTGCTGGCGCGCACCTTGTCCACCACGGGCAGCAGCACATCGGCCGCGACGATGACCCGGGCCTTGAGGTCATCGAGCTGGTACTGCAGCTCATGCTCCTTGTTCAGCGGCCCGCAGGGGCAGACGATGGCGCCGATCTTCTGGATGCCGTAGTGCGCCACGATGTACTGCGGGCAGTTGTTCATGAACAGCGCCACGGGCTCGCCCCGGCCCACGCCCAGCGCCTGCAGCCGCGCGGCAAAGGCGTCGCTGGCCGCATCCACCTCGGCCCAGCTGATGTGGCGGCCATACCAGATGTAGGCGTCGCGGCCGGGGTGGTTGCGCGCATTGCGGCGCAGGGCCTCATGCAGGGGAATGAGGGTCTCGGAATCCGCCATGCTTGTCTCCTGGGTGTCTGGCCATCCCGGAACCAGTCCTAAGGGATAGCCTTGATTTGTTTTGGGGTCCAGCGGCTTGCCAATATATACCCGCTGGTAGAACATTGCTACCCATCGGTATAACCATCGCAGCCACCGACGCGACACGAGATTTCCCGCATGCCCAAGCCCCCTGTCACCCCGCGCGGCCGCCAGCGCCTTCCCACGGCCGGCTCCGATGAAAAGCGCGAACGCATCCTCAAGGCGGCCGAGGCCCTGTTCGACCGCAACGGCTACGCCAACACCACGATGGAGCAGATCGTCCAGGCCCTGGGCGTGACCAAGCCCTTCGTCTACTACTACTTCCGCAACAAGCAGGAGATCTTCGAGACCCTGTGCTGGGCGCCCACCGAGGCCTGCTTCACGGTGCTGGACTTCGCGGCCGACGATCCGCGCGCCGCGCACGAGAAGGCCGTGGATGGCCTGCAGCGGCTGATCGCGGCCACCATTGCCCACTATCCGGCGGCCTTCTTTCCGTACCGCGAGCCCCAGGCCTTCAGCCCTGCGTACATGAAGGCCTCGCGCACGCTGGCGCGCCAGTTCTATCGCCAGTTCTGCGCGCTGCTCGAAGAAGGCCGCGCCAGCGGCCATCTCGATTTCCGCGAGACACGCATCACCGCCCAGGCCGCCTGCAGCCTGCCGGGCTTTCTCTACAACTGGTACCGCCCCGGCGGCCGCCTGGGCACGGCCGAGATGGTGGCCGAGCTGACCGAGCTGGCCAGCCGCGTGCTGGGCCTGCGCACGGCGCCAGCCACCGCGCCCGAAGCCATTGCCGCATCCCCCGCGAAAAAGACGCCTGCACGGCGCAGCCGGCCCCGCGCCGAGCCGCCCGGCAAGGACTGACGACCATTCCTTCGAGGAGACAAGACATGCCGATCCGCCGCCATTGCATCCGACGATATTCCCAACCATCCATCGTTCTCGCCGCCGCCCTGCTGTGCGCCACGGCCGCCCACGCCCAGGGAACCGACACGTTCAAGATCGCCTTCATCGACCCGCTGTCCGGCCCCTTCGTCAGCACGGGCGAGCTGATGCGCGACCACGTGCAATACGCGGTCGAGGATGTGAACGCCAAGGGCGGGCTGTTCAACGGCGCGAAGCTGCAGCTGCTGCAATTCGACAGCAAGCTCTCGGCCCAGGAGAGCCAGGCCGCGCTGCAGGCGGCCATAGACCAGGGCGCGCGCGTGGTGGTGACCGGGGGATCGGGCTCTTCGGTGGTGGCGGCCCTGGTGCAGGCAGCCTCGCGCCACAACCAGCGCAATCCGGGCAAGGAGGTGCTGGTGCTCAACCACTCCTCCATCGACCCCGAGCTGACGGGCAAGGCCTGCAGCTTCTGGCACTTCATGTTCGATGCCAACACCGCCATGCGCATGCAGGCGATTGCCAGCTACATCAAGACCCAGCCGGGCATTCGCAAGGTCTACCTGCTCAACCAGGACTACGCCCACGGCAAGCAGTGGGCGGCCTACGGGCGCCAGATGGTGAGCGCGGCCCGGCCTGACATCCAGTTCACGGGCGAGATGCTCCACCCCATAGGCCGGGTCAAGGACTTCGCGCCCTATGTGGCCAAGATCAAGGAAACGGGTGCGGACTCGGTGATCACGGGCAACTGGGGCCAGGACCTGACCCTGCTGCTCAAGTCAGCTGCCGACTCGGGCTATGACCTGCGCTACTTCAACCACAGCGCGGGCGGCATGCCGGGCACGGTGACATCCTTCGCCCAGACCCGCATCGGCCAGCTGACCTGGGTGGCCGAATGGCACCCGGGCCAGGCCGGCCGCCCGCTGGCCGACGCCCGCGCCCAGGAATACAAGGCCCGCATGGGCAAGGACTTCCTGGCCCCGCGCATGGACCTGGTGCCGCGCATGCTGGCCGCCGCCATGGCCAAGGCACAGTCCACCGAACCCGTGAAGATCGCGCTGGCCATGGAGGATTTGCAGATGGACACCGTGGTCGGCCCCGTGCGCATGCGCGGCAAGGACCACCAGCTGCTGCTGCCCCAGGTGGTCAACACCATCGCGCCCGTGGACGGCAAGCTGGTCAAGGCCGGTTGGGAAGGCACGAACTACGGCTTTCGCACCGATGCCGTCTACACGCCCGAGCAGGTGGAATTGCCCACGGACTGCCAGATGAAGCGGCCTGGCGGGCGCTGAGGCGGCCTGCCCCGCCGGCCAAGCCAGCTACGCCCCGCTCAACGCGGGGCGTAGTTTCTCTGGCCGAAGATACCGCTGCCCACGCGCACCATGGTGCTGCCTGCGGCCACGGCCGCTTCCAGGTCGCCGGTCATTCCCATGGATATCGTGTCGAAGCGCTCCAGCCCCGGCAGGCCGCTGGCGCGGATCTGTTCGAAAACGGCGGTGGCGCGGGCATGCACCTCGCGCTGGGCCTCGAAGCCCGGCGCATCGTCGGGAATGCTCATCACGCCGCGCAGCGCCAGACGCGGCAGCTGCACGATGGCGGCGGCCAGCTCCAGCGCCTGCTGCGGCGCCACGCCGGCCTTGGTCTCGCCGCCATCCACGTTCAGCTGGATGCAGACCTGCAGCGGCGCCAGGCCCTCGGGGCGCTGGGCCGACAGGCGCTCGGCGATCTTCAGGCGGTCCACGGTCTGGGCCCAGTCGAAATGCTCGGCCACCAGGCGCGTCTTGTTGCTCTGGATGGGGCCTATGCAATGCCATTGCAGGGCCTCGCCGCCCGGCAGGCCCATGGCGCGCACGGCGGCGATCTTTTCCACGCCCTCCTGGATGTAGTTCTCGCCGAAGCTGCGCTCGCCGGCCAGCACGGCCTCGCGCACGGCGTCGGCGCCGAAGGTCTTGGAGACGGACAGCAATTGCACCGAGCCGGACGCCCTGCCCGCCTGCGCGCAGGCCGAGGCAATCCGTTCGTGAATCTGTTGAAGCTTGTTTTCAATCGTCGTCATAATTGCCGCCAGCGTACCAAACGAGGGAGCGAACTCCGTGGACATCACCCAATTGCTGGCATTCAGCGTCAAGAACAAGGCCTCCGACCTGCACCTGTCCGCGGGGCTGCCGCCGATGATCCGTGTGCACGGCGATGTGCGCCGCATCAATGTCGATCCGCTGGACCACAAGACGGTCCACGCCATGGTCTACGACATCATGAGCGACTCCCAGCGCAAGGCCTACGAGGAGTTCCTGGAGGTGGACTTCTCGTTCGAGATCGAGGGGCTGGCGCGCTTCCGTGTCAACGCCTTCAACCAGTACCGGGGCGCGGCCGCCGTCTTCCGGACCATTCCCAGCAAGATCCTGACGCTGGAGCAGCTCAACGCGCCGCGCATCTTCGGCGACCTGGCCCTGAAGCCGCGCGGCCTGGTGCTGGTGACCGGCCCCACGGGCTCGGGCAAGTCCACCACGCTGGCCGGCATGGTCAACCACCTCAACGAGACCGAGTACGGGCACATCCTGACGGTGGAGGACCCCATCGAATTCGTGCACGACTCCAAGAAGTGCCTGATCAACCAGCGTGAAGTCGGGCCGATGACGCAGTCGTTCTCGGCCGCCCTGCGCTCGGCGCTGCGCGAGGACCCGGACGCCATCCTGGTGGGCGAAATGCGTGACCTGGAAACCATCCGCCTGGCCATGACCGCGGCCGAGACGGGCCACCTGGTCTTCGGCACCCTGCACACCTCCAGCGCCGCCAAGACCATCGACCGCATCATTGACGTCTTCCCGGCCGAGGAAAAGGAGATGGTGCGCGCCATGCTCTCCGAATCGCTGCAGGCCGTGATCTCGCAGACGCTTTGCAAGACCAAGGACGGCCAGGGCCGCATCGCGGCCCACGAAATCATGCTGGGCACCAGCGCCATCCGCAACCTGATCCGCGAGGCCAAGGTGGCCCAGATGTACTCCACCATCCAGACGAGTCAGAATGTGGGCATGCAGACGCTGGACCAGAACCTGACCGATCTGGTGCGGCGCAACCTGATCAGCCCGGCGGAAGCCCGCGCCAAGGCCAAGATACCGGACAACTTCCCGGGCTGACCGCCACCCGCCCAGCCTCTCGCCACGCGCCATGAAAAGCATTTTCCGCAAGCTGCGAAGCGGCCAGGAGCCTTCGGCCCCGGCCTCCGAGTCGGCCTTCTTCACGACCACGCTGGCGGCGCATGGCTTCATGGACCCGCACACTCCTCCCGTTCCCTGGGAGGCACGAGCCATCGAGGTCGGGGCCACGCGGCTGCCGCGCGGCGGCGGGGGCCAGCTGGAGCAGCTGTGGTCGCGCGACCGCTACCTGGGCCAGCTGGATGCGGCCAGCCTGCAGCGGCTGAGCGAATATTTCATCTACGCGGCCGTGGCACCGCAACGCGACGTGATCCGCCAGGAAGAGAACGGCAGCTTCATGGCCGTGGTGCTGTCCGGCCAGATCGCCGTGGAGCGCCAGCAGCCCTGGGGCGAGCGCATGCGCCTGGCGCAGACGCGGCCCGGCGACATCCTGGGCGAGATGTCCCTGCTGGACGGCGGTCCGCGCTTTTCCAGCTGCACCACGCTGACCGACTGCGAGATCGGCGTGCTCAGCGCCGAGGCGCTGGACGAGATGATGGCCAAGGACGCCGCGCTGGCCGCCAAGCTGATGGCGCTGCTGGCGCGCAAGCTCTCGTTCCGGCTGCGCGCCATCAGCGTGCGCCTGGGCGAAGAGCAGCACACATAGACAGTGAGTGAGTTGAATATGAGGACGCCTGGCCCCTGCGGGCCGGACCGGCCTACCTGCAAATAACAAAACAACCTGTGCGCCACAACGGCGCGCAATGCCCGGGGGAATACGGCAATGGAAAGAGATCAGGCCACCAAGTTCATCAACGACCTGCTCAAGCTCATGGTCAGCCGCAACGGCAGCGACTTGTTCATCACGGCGGAATTCCCGCCGGCGATCAAGATCGACGGGCGCATCACCAAGGTGTCGCCGCAGCCGCTGTCGCCCGTGCACACGCTGACGCTGGCGCGCTCGGTCATGAGCGACAAGCAGATCGCCGATTTCGAGCGCACCAAGGAGTGCAACTTCGCCATCTCGCCGCCGGGCATAGGGCGCTTTCGCGTCAACGCCTTCATCCAGCAGGGCCGCGTGGGCATGGTGATGCGGACGATTCCGCTGGCCCTGCCCACCATCGACAGCCTGGGCGTGCCCCAGGTGCTCAAGGAGGTGGCCATGACCAAGCGCGGCCTGTGCATCCTGGTCGGCGCCACGGGCTCGGGCAAGTCCACCACGCTGGCCGCCATGGTGGACTGGCGCAACGAGAGCTCCTACGGCCACATCGTGACCATCGAGGACCCCATCGAATTCGTGCACCCGCACAAGAACTGCGTGGTCACGCAGCGCGAAGTGGGCCTGGACACGGACAGCTGGGACGCGGCGCTCAAGAACTCCCTGCGCCAGGCGCCGGACGTGATCCTGATGGGCGAAATCCGCGACCGCGAGACCATGGAGCACGCCATCGCCTTCTCGGAAACCGGCCACCTGTGTCTGGCCACGCTGCACGCCAACAGCGCCAACCAGGCGCTGGACCGCATCGTCAACTTCTTCCCCGAGGACCGCCGCCCGCAGCTGTTGATGGACCTGTCGCTGAACCTGCGCGCCATGGTCTCCCAGCGCCTGCTGCCCAAGCAGGACAGCAAGGGCCGCGTGGCCGCCATCGAGGTGATGCTCAACTCGCCGCTGATCTCCGACCTGATCTTCAAGGGCGAGGTCACCGAGATCAAGGAGATCATGAAGAAAAGCCGCAACCTGGGCATGCAGACCTTCGACCAGGCGCTGTTCGACCTGTTCGAGTCCAACCTGGTCACCTACGAGGATGCACTGCGCAATGCCGACTCGGTCAACGACCTGCGGCTGCAGATCAAGCTGGGCAGCCAGCGCGCCAAGTCGCTGGACCTGGCGGCGGGCACCGAGCACTTCGCCATCGTCTGAGGGGCATGCCATGCACGCCCTGACCGCGCCTTCAGTGCGCTGAGCCGGCATGCCGGCTCCTTCCAGGGCCGCGCCGGACGCGGCCCTGCGCCACCCGCCTCCCACCACCTCTCAGGATTGCTTCCATGTCCGACTCCTCCATCGCCGCCCGCAGCTATGCGGACACCGCCCCTCTTTCCGTGGCCTTCCTCGGGCTGGGCGTCATGGGCTACCCCATGGCCGGCCACCTGGCCACGGCGGGCCACCGCGTCACGGTCTACAACCGCACGCCGGCCAAGGCCCGCGCCTGGTGCGAGGAGTTCAACGGCGGCCATGCAGCCACGCCGCGCGAGGCCGTGGCCGGCGCCGACATCGTGTTCAGCTGCGTGGGCAATGACGATGACCTGCGCTCGGTCGTGCTGGGCCCGGACGGTGCCTTCGCCGGCATGCGCCGCGGCGCCATCTTCGCCGACCACACGACGGCATCGGCCGAAGTCGCGCGCGAGCTGCATGCGGCCGGGCTGGAGCTGGGCCTGCAGTTCATCGACGCACCCGTCTCGGGCGGCCAGGCCGGCGCCCAGAACGGCCAGCTCACCGTGATGTGCGGCGGCGACCAGGCCGCCTTCGCCACCATGCAGCCCGTGGCCATGGCCTTCTCGCGCGCCTGCACGCTGATGGGCGACAGCGGCGCCGGCCAGCTCACCAAGATGGTCAACCAGATCTGCATCGCCGGCCTGGTCCAGGGCCTGTCCGAGGCCATCGCCTTCGGCCAGCGTGCGGGACTGGACATTCCCAGCGTGCTCGATGTCATCGGCAAGGGCGCCGCCCAGAGCTGGCAGATGGACAACCGTGGCCGCACCATGGCCGAAGGCAAGTTCGACTTCGGCTTTGCCGTGGACTGGATGCGCAAGGACCTGGGCCTGGTGCTGGCCGAAGCCCAGCGCAACGGCGCGCGCCTGCCCGTCACGGCCCTGGTGGACCAGTTCTATGCCGATGTGCAGCAGATGGGCGGCAGGCGCTGGGATACCTCCAGCCTCATCAAGAGGCTCACCCCCTGAGCGGCTTACGCCGCTTCCCCCTCTCTACTTGCTTCGCAAGGGAGGGGGACGACACCATCGCTGCGGGGCGGCCCTTGCTTGGTGTCCCTGGCTTTAGGCCCTGCCAGATTCAAGTGCTATGCCCTGAGGAACGAGATCTTCCTATGTCCAAAACAAAAAGCCGGAACATGTTCCGGCTTTTGCTTTCAGGCGGCGGTGATCACTTCACCGGGGTGGCGGTGGCGCCTGCGGGGGTGGACAGGCTGCTTTCCGAGAGGCTGGTGGGAGCGCTGGCTGCGGCGGCCTTGCCGGAGTCGTCGGTGACCACGGGGGCGGACTGGGGCTGCATGCGGGCCAGTTCGTCCTCGGAGATGACTTCCACCACGCGCACGACCTTGGTCACGTCGTTGATGCCGCGTGCAATCTCGGCGCCGCGCTTGGCTTCGCGCGGGGTGACGATGCCCATCAGGAAGACGACCTTGTTCTCGGTCACGACCTTGAAGGCCGAGGCCTGGATGTCCTTGGCGTCCAGCAGGCTGGCCTTGACCTGGGTGGTGATCAGCGTGTCCTTGGAGCGCTGGCTCAGCGTGGAGGTGAAGGGAGCCACCACCACTTCGTTGAAGACATTGCGCACCGTGGGCTGCTCGCGCACGAGCTTCTCGATGGTCTGGCGGTCGGCCTCATTGCCGGCCTCGCCGGTCAGCAGCACCTGGCGGTTGTAGCTGGTGACGTTGACATGGGCCTTGTCGCCCAGCACTTCGGCGATGCGGTTGTTGGCGCGCAGCTCGATGCCCTGGTCTTCCACCTGGGTGCCGGTGGTGCGGCGGTCCGCCACCGACATGCCGGCCATCACGGCGCTGCCGCCCACCAGGGCGACGCAGCCCGACAGGGCGGCGCCCAGGGACGCGACGGCGAGCAAACCGCAGGCGGCGCGGGACCAACGGAACTTCATAGAGGCATCTCCTGTTCACCAAGTAACTGGGCATCCACGCCGTCGCACAGGCAGTGCAGCACCAGCGTATGGGTTTCGCGCACGCGCGCCGCACGGTCGTGCGGCACGCAGATCAGAACATCGGTCTCGCGCACGCGGCCGGCCAGGGAGCCGCCCGTGCGGCCGGTCAGCACCACGGCCATCATGTCGCGCTCATGGGCGGCATCCAGGGCCTCCAGCACGGCCACGTCGTTGCCCGTGGCGGACAGCACCAGCAGCAGGTCGCCGGGCTGGCCCAGGGCGCGTATCTGGCGCGCAAGGTACTGGGTGGCGTTGCCGCCCGAGCCCGTGGCGCCCACGGTGCCCAGCAGGCCGCCGTCGGAGACCAGGGCCACGGCAGCCAGCTCGGGCCGGTCGCGTTCGAAGCCGGCCACGCACAGGGCGGCGAAGAGTTGGGCATCGCTGGCAGAGGCGCCCGCGCCGCAGGCCAGAACCTTGCCGCCACTGGTCACGCAGGCCAGCATGGCCTGCACTGCCGCCGCAATGGGCTGGCTCAGCGCCTGGGCGGCCTGGTATTTCAGGTCGGCGCTGTCGATGAAATGCTGTTGGATACGTTGCTCAAGCATGGAGGCCCGATGATAACTGCCGCCCTTGAAGTCTTTCGTAGCCAGGCGTTATTTGTGCTGCAGCGGTAACGGATCAGGCGCCTTCGGCGTCAAAGGCGGCCTGCAGCCACTGCACGGAGGGCCCGGCGCCGGGCTCGACCAGCACCACGTCGAAGCGGCATGGCGGCGGCGCGGACCAGCGCATCAGGTAGTGGCGCGCCGCAAATACGATGCGCCGCTGCTTGGTGGCACCGATGCTGGCGCCGGCACCGCCGAAGGCGCGCGTGCCGCGGCTGCGCACCTCGACGAAGACCACGGTGCCGTCGCGCGCCTGCACGATGAGGTCGATCTCGCCGCCGCCGCGGCCCGGCGTCCGATAATTGCGCTCGACCAGACGCAGGCCGGCCGCCTGCAGATGGGCCAGCGCCGCATCCTCGGCCTGCTGGCCCCGATGCCGGGTCGTGAGGGCAGACGGCCCCGCGCCTGCCGGCTTTTTCGCAAGGAAACCCATTGACTACCTCTTTCGCCACCGCGCTGGGCGCAGCCAAGGATGCTGCGGCATCCCAGCATTATCCGCAGGGCGCCCTCTACGTGGTGGCCACTCCCATCGGCAACCTGGCCGACATCAGCCTGCGCGCCCTGCATGTGCTGCAGCTGGTGGACTGCGTGGCCTGCGAGGACACGCGCCACACGCAGGGCCTGCTGCGCTCCTATGGACTGGACCGGCCCGGCAGCCAGCTGCTGGCCGTGCACCAGCACAACGAGGCCGAGGCGGCCCAGCAGATCGTGGCGCGGCTGCAGCAGGGCCAGCGCATCGCCTATGTCAGCGATGCGGGCACGCCCGGCGTCAGCGACCCTGGCGCACGCCTGTGCGCCGCCGTGCAGGCCGCGGGCCTGCGCTGCATTCCGCTGCCCGGCGCCAGCAGCATCACGGCCGCCATCAGCGTGGCCGGTGCGGTCACGCCTTCGCAGGGCGAGGGAGGTTTCGTCTTCGCAGGCTTTCTGCCCACCAAGTCGGCCGAGCGCCTGGCTGCCGTGCAGCAACTGGCCCTACAGCCGCGCTGCACCGTGCTGCTGGAGGCGCCCCACCGCATTGCCGACCTGGCCGCCGCACTGGCCACGCTGGGCGAGCGCCCGGTGACGCTGGCACGCGAGATCACCAAGCAGTTCGAGGACATTGCCACCATGCCCGCCAGCGCGCTGCCGGCCTGGCTGCAGGCCGTGCCCCAGCGCAGCAAGGGCGAATTCGCCGTGGTGCTGCACCCGGTGGCCCTGGGTGGCGATGAGGCCGACGGCGAAGCGCTGCGCGTGCTGCGCCTGCTGCTGGCCGAGCTGCCCACCAAGACCGCCGTGCGCCTGGCCGCCGAGATCACGGGCGCACCGCGCAACCGCCTCTATGACGCCGCGCTGGCGATCAAGCAGGCCGCCGAGGAGGACGGCGACGCGGATTGATCAGGCATACGCCAGACCTGTGGCCACGCCACCGAACAGGTCGCCTTCGACCTGCGGCACGCCCGGGAAGGCCTCGCGCAGCGCATCGCGCAGCGTGCGCAGGGCCGATGAGCCGCCCGTGAGGTAGATGGCGTCCAGCGCCTGGGGCGCCACGCCGGCCAGGCGCAGGCAGTCCTGGGCGCAGGCCACGACCTGTTGCAGCGGGCCTTGCAGCTGCTCGTGCAGCACCTCGGGCGAGATGGCGGCGGACAGGCCCGATTCCAGCCAGCCCAGCTCGATGGCCGCTTCGGCATGGCGCGTGGAGGCCTCGATCTTGGCCTGCTCCACCACGGCGGCCAGGCGGTGGCCTTCGCGCAGTTCCAGCACTTCCATCAGGCGCTTGTGCAGGCGCTGGTCACTGTAGTCAGTGCGCAGGTTGCGCGCCTCGGCCAGGGCCTTGGGCGAGTACAGCCACTGGATCAGGTGCCAGGTCGAGAGGTCGAAGAACACGCGGCTGGGCACTTCGCGGCCGCTGGGGCCGATGTGCCGGTAGCCCAGCAGCGGCATGAGCTGGGCCAGGTTGAGCCGGTGGTCGAAGTCCGTGCCGCCGATGTGCACGCCGCTGGTGGCCAGGATGTCGTCGCGGCGGTCGCTGCGGCCAGCCTGCTCGGGGCCCAGGCGCACGACGGTGAAGTCGGAGGTACCGCCGCCGATGTCCACCACCAGCACCACGGATTCCTGCGTGAGGCGCTGCTCGTAGTCCAGCGCGGCGGCAATGGGCTCCATCTGGAAATCCACTTCGCCCAGGCCTGCGGCGCGCGCGGCATCGGCCAGGGCCTGCTGGGCCTGGCGGTCGCGCTCGGGATGGTCGTCCACGAAATGCACGGGCCGGCCCAGCACCACGCGCTCGGGCAGGCGGCCGTCCAGCGAGGCACGCGCCCGGTCGGCCACGCGGCGCAGGAACAGGCCGATGATGTCCTGGTAGCTCACGAACTGGTCGTGCACCGCTGTCTTTTCCTGCAGCAGCGCACTGCCCAGCAGGCTTTTGAGGGAGCGCATCAGCCGGCCCGGCTCGCCGTCCAGGTACTGGGCCATGGCATCGCGCCCGAAATGGGTGCTGTGCTCGTCCGTATGGAAGAACAGCGCCGTGGGCATGCCGCAGGCATCGCCCTCCAGCGGCAGCAGGCGTGCGGTCTGGCCGGGGGCGCGCCAGGCCATGGCGGAGTTGGAGGTACCGAAATCTATGCCCAGCGTGGCAGGAGTGGAAGCAGTCGTCATGGCAAGCAGCGCCGCGCCGCGGCGCCCCTCAAGGGAGGCCGCGGCTGCAACGAAAACGCCCACCGGGGTGGGCATGGGTGTCAGCGGGGCGCCATTCTAGCGCCCACGCATTTCGCCTAGGCGGCGGCGGTTTCCCTGGCCGGGGAAACCTGGGCCAGCACGATGCGCGCGCCATGCGTGGCGGCCTCGTCCAGCGCCAGCGCAGACGCGGGCTGGCGTACCTGCAGCTCGATGGCATAAGGGCCTTCACCGCGCGTGGCCAGACGGTGGCCCAGGGCGCCCGTGGCAACGCCCTGGGCGGGCGCAGCCAGCACCAGCGCGGTGGCGCCCAGCGCAGTGGCGCCCAGCCTCAGCGATGCGCGGTAGGCGCTGCCGTCGTCCGACAGCCGGGCCTCGCCAATGTCGGCGCCCTCGCCCAGCAGCGCGCGCCAGCGCGCCAGGCTGGCGCGCAGGTCATGCACGGCCACGTACAGCCGGGCCACGCCGGTGGCGCCGTTGGGGTGCACGCGTGCATCGCCCTCAGGCACGCGCAGGGCGCGCGGCGTGAGGTCGCCGCAGAGAAAGGGCAGGTCCTGGCTGCGGGCGCGTGCATTGCGCCAGCGCAGCTGCGCGCCGTCGGGGCGCAGGCGGCCGCCTTCGTAGGGCGCCTCGTAGTCCAGGCCGCGCGCCTGGGCGGCGGCGACCACGGCGCCGGTCTCGGTGGGCAGCAGCGCGAAATCGACAATGCCCTCGCCATGGCGCTGCAGCTGCTGCCACCAGCGCTCCTCGGGCGCGGGTGCGCGCCAGGCGATGAGTTCGAAATAGGCTCCGTCCGCAAACACCACCAGGGCGTTGTGCGTGGAGCGGCCCGGGTGCTCGCCGCCGCGCAGCACGTTGAAGCCCAGCGCGGTGTAGTCGGCAATGGTGCGTTCCAGGTCCTGGACCGCGATGACGATGTGGTCGAGTGGCAGGGTCATGGCAGGGGTGCTTTCCGCACGGTGTTCAGGCTGCCAGGCGCGCGGCGGCGCTGGAGTCGGTGTGGCGCACTTCGGCGCGGATGTTCTGCGGATTGCGCAGCAGGTTGAGGATGGGGCAGGTGCGCTCCACGGCCTCGAACAACGCATCGATCTCGGCGCGGCTGGCGGGCGAGTCGATGTGCACGGTGTAGCCGATCTCATGCGGCCAGATGGGCGTGGCCTCGTGGCCGGGCTTGCCGCCGCGCGGATCGATGATGCCCGTGACCTCGACCTCCAGGCTCTCCACGGGCACCTGGCGCTCGGCCGCCTGGATCAGAAAGATGTGGGTCACGCAGGTGCCCAGCACGCCCAGCTGCAGCTCGGGCGAGCTGGGGCCGAGGTTGTAGCCCGCGAAGTCGGGCGGGCTGTCGCTGATGACCTGGTGCTCGCGGATGCGCAGGCGGCGCACGCCGCTGCGGCCCTCGGCGCGCACATGGGCCTTGAGGTGGGCGGGCTGGGCCGTGCCGGCCGCGACGGCGGCGCTGCGGGCGAGCACGGCGGCGCGCTTTTCGGCGAGGTATTCGTTGAGATGGCTCATGGATGGGCTTTCGGTGAAGGAAGTACCAGCCCATTGTTGGGACCGCCGCATGCGCGGCAAACAAACGAATCCGTCTGCGCTTATGCACTGGGCAGATATGCGGGGGCCCCATCCCTTAGTCGTTTTCCAAATAACGATGCAACTCGATATATGAGCGCAAATATTTGGCATCGATAGCATGAAAAACATGGAGCCGGTCCTGTGGCCGGCAGTCTTGTTTTTCAGCGCCCCAGCGGCGGCGAGGTACGAACGTGTTTTCCCAATCGAAGGCGGGTCAGGTGGCATGGAAGGCCGCGATAGCGGTATTGGCGGGCAGCAGCCTGCTGCTGGCGGCGTGCTCCAGGCAGGCCGATACGGCCCAGGCGGGCGCGGCTGCCGGCCCCGTGGAAGGCGGCACCCTGGTCTACCTGGAGCAGCAGGCCCATACCAACCTCTATCCGCCGGCCGGGGGCTTCTATCCCAACGGCGGCGTGCTCAACCAGATCACCGACAAGCTGACCTACCAGGACCCGAAGACGCTGGAGATCCAGCCCTGGATCGCCGAATCCTGGACCGTGAATGCCGATGCCACCGAGTACCGCTTCAAGCTGCGCCCCGGCGTCACCTTCTCCGACGGCACGGCGCTGGACGCGGCGGCCGTGGCGCGCAACTTCGACACCTATGGCCTGGGCAACAAGGCGCTCAAGCAGCCCGTGTCCGAGGTGATCAACAACTACGAGCGCAGCGAGGTGGTCGACCCGCTGACGGTGAAGTTCTTCTTCAGAAAGCCTTCGCCGGGCTTTCTGCAGGGCACTTCGGTGATCGGCTCGGGCCTGGTCTCGCCGGCCACGCTGGACCGCCCCTTCGAGGAGCTGGGCGACGCCACGCGCATCATCGGCTCCGGCCCCTTCGTGGTGGCCAGCGAGACGCTGGGCAAGGAGCTGGTGCTCAAGGTGCGCAAGGACTATGCCTGGGGTCCCGCCAAGCTGGCCCACCAGGGCCGCGCGCGGCTGGACGAGGTGAAGTTCATCGTCACGCCCGAGGACAGCGTGCGCATCGGCGCGCTGCTGGCCGGGCAGGCCGGGCTGATCCGCCAGATCCAGGCCTATGACGAAAAGCGCGTCGAGGACCAGAAGTTCAGCATCTACGCCCCGCCCACGCGCGGCGTGAACAACAGCGTGGCCATCCGCCCGGACAACGCCCTGGTGGCCGATCTCAAGGTGCGCCAGGCGCTGCTGCATGGCACCAATGCCAAGGAGATCGTGGAGACGCTGTTCTCGCCGCGCTATCCGCAGGCGCGCTCGGTGATTGCCTCCACGGCGGCCGGCTTCGTGGACCTGTCGGCCAAGCTGGCCTATGACGAGGCCAAGGCGAAACAGCTGCTGGACGAGGCCGGCTGGACGCTGGGCGCCAACGGCCTGCGCCAGAAGGACGGCCGCGATTTCGTGCTCTCCACCTACGAGTCCCTGCCCCAGCCGCAGAACAAGGAGACGCTGCAGCTCGTGGCCCAGCAGTGGGCGCGCATCGGCGTCAAGCTCAACGTGCTGTCGGGCGACGCGGGCAGCCGCGCCGTGGACACGCTGGACCCCGACAAGACCGGCGTGCTGCCCGGCATGGTGGGCCGCGCCGATCCCGACGTGATCAAGAGCAACTACTACCCGACCAACCGCAACGTGTTGCTGCAAAAGGGCGGCGTGAGCCAGAAGGTCAAGTCCTTCGAGGACACCAGGCTCAACGGCCTGTTCGACGCCATCGCGGCCGAGACCGATGCCGCCAGGCGCCTGGCGCTGGCCGGCGAGGTGCAGAACTACCTGATCGACCAGGCCTATGTGATCCCCATCTTCGAGGAACCCCAGGCCTTTGCGGGCGCAGGCTGGGTGCGTGACGTGGGCTTCGAGGCCGTGGGCCGGCCCAGCTTCTACAGCACCTGGCTGGCCAGGCGCTGACCGGAACGCTCCCTGAGGAACCACTCCCATGCCGCGCCGCTATCTGCTCAGCCGCATCGCCCAGGCCGCCCTGGTGCTGTGGGCGGCCTTCACGGTCTCGTTCATCCTGCTGCAGCTGCTGCCGGGCGACGCCGTGCTGATCAAGTTCCTGAACCCCGAGCTGGGCCTGGGCCCGCAGGAGATTGCCGACATCCGCGCCGCCTACGGCTCGGACCAGCCCGTGTGGCAGCAGTACCTGCACACGCTGGGCCAGTTCCTCACGGGCCACTTCGGCTATTCGCTGCAGGCCGGCGTGCCGGTGAGCCAGGGCCTGGCCACCAGCCTGCCACCCACGCTCAAGCTCGCTGCCCTGGGCTTTGCCGCAGCCGCGCTGCTGGCCGTGGCGCTGGCGGCGGCTGCCAGCCTGGCGCCCCTGTCCTGGCTGCGCAACGCGCTGTATTCGCTGCCTTCGGTCTTTGTCTCGGTGCCCGTGTTCTGGCTGGGGATCATGCTGATCCAGGTGGTGTCGTTCCGCCTGGGCTGGAT
The DNA here is from genome assembly GCF_000632165.1 of Delftia sp. RIT313. Classification (NCBI taxonomy): domain Bacteria; kingdom Pseudomonadati; phylum Pseudomonadota; class Betaproteobacteria; order Burkholderiales; family Comamonadaceae; genus Delftia; species Delftia sp. RIT313. The sequence continues at coordinate 94,587 of NZ_JFYT01000030.1, forward strand.
CGCCGTGATCAATCCCGGCCCCTGGGAAGGACTGGTGCTGCCCACGCTGACCCTGGCCGTGCCGATCTCGGCGCCGCTGGCCCAGGTGCTGCTGCGCAATATCGACGCCGTGCTGGCCCAGCCCTTCGTGGCCGTGGCGCGGGCCAAGGGCGCCTCGCGCCGCTGGGTGCTGCTGCGCCATGTGGCACGCAATGCCCTGCTGCCCACGCTGACCATTGCCGGCGTGCTGTTCGGCGAGCTGCTGGCCGGCGCCGTGGTGACGGAGGCCGTGTTCGGCCTCAACGGCCTGGGCACGCTGACCCAGCAGGCCGTGGGCAACCAGGACACGGCCGTGCTCCAGGCCGTGGTGGTCGTCTCGGCCGCCGCCTTCGTACTCATCAACCTCGCCGTGGATCTGCTGTACCCGCTGCTTGATCCGCGCCTGCGCCATTCCGTGGAGAACCGGCCATGAACACTGCCGTCTCAAGCGCTCTTTCCCCGGCCCTGGATGCCCAGGCCGCGCCCGCCACTCCGACTGCCATTCCCACGGCGCTGCCAGCGTCGTCCCTGGCCCCTGCGCCAGCCGCCCCGCGCCGCAGCTTCGCCTTGCCGGCCCGCCTGCAATCCCTGAAACGCCTGCCGCCCACGCTGGCCCTGGCCTGGCTGGTGATTGCCGTGGCCGCGCTGTGGGCGCTGGCGCCCGGCTGGTTCGCCCACCAGAACCCGATCGCGGGCCAGGCCGGCCAGCAGTTGCTGGCGCCCAGCGCCGCGCACTGGCTGGGCACGGACGCGCTGGGGCGCGACCTGTGGGCGCGCGTGGTGCATGGCGCCGTGCATTCGCTGTCGGGCGCCTTCGTGGCCGTGGGCGTGGGCCTGGCCGTGGGCACGCTGATCGGCCTGCTGGCCGGGGCCACGGGCGGGCGCACGGAAGATGCGCTGATGCGCCTGGTCGATGTGCTGCTGGCCGTGCCTTCGCTGCTGCTGTCGCTGACCATCATCATCGTGCTGGGCTTTGGCACCATCAACGCGGCCATTGCCGTGGGCGTGGTCTCGGTGGCCAGCTTCGCGCGCCTGGTTCGCTCGGAGGTGGTGCGCGTGCGCCGCTCCGACTATGTGGAGGCCGCCTTTGGCAGCGGCGGGCGCTTTGCCGCCGTGCTGTGGCGCCATGTGCTGCCCAATTCGCTGACCTCGGTCATCGCCATGGCGGCGCTGCAGTTCGGCTCGGCGATCCTTGCGATTTCCACCCTGGGTTTTCTGGGCTACGGCGCGCCGCCGCCCACGCCCGAATGGGGGCTGCTGATCGCCGAGGGCCGCAACTACATCGCCACCGCCTGGTGGCTGACCACGGCGCCGGGCCTGATCGTGGTGGCCGTGGTGCTGGCGGCCAACCGCATCGCCACGGCCTTCGCACGGAGGCCTGCATGAGCGCCGCCATCGAGGAACGCATCCACGCCGCACCAGCGGTGGCAACGACCGCCCCCGTGCTCGAAGTGCAGGACCTGGCCGTGGCCTACCGCGATGCCGCAGGCCAGGCGCAGCGCGTGGTGCACGGCGTGTCGTTTTCCGTGGCGCCGGGCGAGGTGGTGGCCCTGGTCGGCGAATCGGGTTCGGGCAAGACCACCACGGCCCAGGCCGTGATCGGCCTTTTGGCCGACAACGGCCACCGCGAGCACGGCAGCATCCGCCTGCAGGGCACCGAGGTCTCTGGCTGGCCCGCCGCACGCTGGAACGCCATCCGCGGCCGCGTGGTCAGCCTGGTGCCGCAGGACCCCACCATGTCGCTGAACCCCGTGCGCACGGTAGGCGACCAGGTGGGCGAGATCCTGCGCATCCACGGCCTGCGCGACCGCACGGCCGTGGAGGCGCGCGTGCTGGAGCTGCTGGCGCGCGTGGGCCTGTCCCAGCCCGCGCTGCGCGCACGCCAGTATCCGCACGAACTGTCGGGCGGCATGCGCCAGCGCGTGCTGATCGCCATCGCCATCGCGCTGCGGCCCGCCCTCATCATTGCCGACGAGCCCACCAGCGCGCTGGACGTGACCGTGCAGCGGCGCATCCTGGACCTGATCGACGCGCTGCGCCGCGAGACCGGCACGGCCGTGCTGCTGGTCACGCATGACCTGGGCGTGGCGGCCGACCGCTCGCACCGCCTGGTCGTCATGCAGGGTGGCCGCATCCAGGAGCAGGGCCCCACGCTGGAGCTGCTGCGCAATCCGCAAAGCGCCTATACGCGGCGGCTGCTGGCCGATGCGCCTTCGCTGGCGCCCGCGCCGCGCCGCACGCCCAGGCCCGCCACGGCCGATGACTGGGCCATCGAGGTCGAGGACCTGGTGCACGAGTTCGCGGCGCCCGGCCATGCCTCGGCCCACGGGCGCGGCATCTTCCGCGCCGTGGACGGCGTGTCGCTGCGCGTGCGCCGGGGCAGCACGCATGCCATCGTGGGCGAGTCGGGCTCGGGCAAGACCACCACCATCCGCGCCATCGTGGGCCTGGGCCGGCCCACGGCGGGCCGCATCCGCATCGAAGGCACCGAGGTCACGGGCCTGCGCGGCGAGGCCCTGCGCCAGCTGCGCCGCCGCGTGCAGCTGGTCTACCAGAACCCGTTCAGCTCGCTGGACCCGCGCCAGAGCGTGTTCGACATCATCGAGGAGCCCCTGCTGAACTTCGACCCGCTGCCGGCCGATGAGCGCCGCCGGCGCGTGCACGACATGCTGGAGCGCGTGGGCCTGCCGGCCGCCGTGCTGCAGCGGCGCCCGCATGCGCTGTCGGGCGGCCAGCGCCAGCGCGTGGCGATTGCGCGCGCCCTGGTGCTGCAGCCGCAGGTGCTGGTGCTGGACGAGGCCGTATCGGCCCTGGACGTGACGGTGCAGGCGCAGATCCTCGCCCTGCTCGCCCAGCTGCAGCAGCACCTGGGGCTGACCTATCTCTTCATCTCGCACGACCTTGCCGTGGTGCGCCAGATCGCCGACACGGTGTCGGTGCTGCGCGCGGGCCGGGTGGTGGACGCGGGCAGCGTGGAGGAAGTGTTCCAGCGCCCCACCAGCGACTACACGCGCGAACTCATGGACGCCATTCCCGGCAAAAGGAGCATTGATTTTGTCCCTCACCCCGCCTGATACCAACCGTGGCCACGGCTCCCGCAACGGCCCGCGCCTGGGCTTCTTCAGCCGCCTGCTCGACGATGCGCCGGCCGGCGAGCGCTACCGCCTGGTGGCCGAGCAGATCGCCCATGCCGAGGCCCACGGCTTCGACTCGGCCTGGGTAGCCCAGCACCATTTCCATGAAAGCGAGGGCGGCCTGCCCTCGCCCTTCGTCTTTCTGGCCCATGTGGCGGCGCGCACGCGGCGCATCCGCATCGGCACGGGCGTGATCACGCTGCCGCTGGAAAACGCGCTGCGCGTGGCCGAGGACGCGGCCGTGCTGGACCTGCTGACCGGCGGCCGCCTGGAGGTGGGCCTGGGCACGGGCGGCACGGCCGAATCCTTCGAGGCCTTTGGCGTGCAGGGCGCCGAGCGCGGCGCCGTCTTCGCACGCAACTTCGGCGTGCTGCAGGACGCCTGGGCCGGGCGCGCGCTGGCCGGTGGCGTGCGCCTGTACCCGGCCGCGCCGCAGCTGCTGGAGCGCGTCTGGCAGGCCACGTTCTCGGCCGAGGGCGGCGCGCGGGCCGGGGCCAATGGCGACGGCCTGATGCTGTCGCGCACCCAGCCACGGCCCGAAGGCGCGCCGCAGGCCACGCTGTCCGAGATCCAGAACCCCATCATCGACGCCTACCTCGCCCGCCTGCCCGCAGGGCGGGCGCCGCGCATCCTGGGCTCGCGCACGCTGTTCGTGGCCGACCGCCGAGACGAGGCGCTGCGCTGGGCCGAGGCCGGCCTGCGCCGCGTGGCCCTGCGCCATGCCGCCCAGCCCTCGCAATGGGCGGCCCGCGTCGATCCGCAGGCGCCGCTGGCCGATCTCATCGCCGCCTACGACGTGCATGTGGGCACGCCCGACGAGGTCATCGCCTCGCTGCGCGCCGACACGGCGCTGGCGCGCGTGAGCGACATCGTCTTCCAGGTGCATTCCATCGACCCGCCGCACGACGCCATCCTGCGCTCCATCGAACTGACGGCCGCCCATGTGGCACCGGCCCTGGGCTGGCGCCGTGCCGATGAGTCCACATCCACGTCCACCCCAGCGCCCTCTTCCCTCCCCGCAGTCCGGGCCGGACTGCTGCAAGCCGCATGACCATGAACACCACCGCAACGCCCCGCTTTCCCGGCGACGTGATCGACCACCTCGCCGACATCACCCCCGGCAGCGCCCTGGACCGCGTGCGCCGCCACCGCACCGAGGCACGCACGCAGGCCCAGCAAAGCTTTGCCGCCCTGTTCACGCCCGCCGAGCCCGTGCCCGGCACGGTCTCGCTGCGCGAGCGGCTGGCCCTGGCCGCCTTCACGGCCGGGCTGCATGGCGAGCCGCGCAGCGCCGTCTTCTATACACGCGCGCTGGCCGCCGAGGATGCGGAACTGGCCGCCGTGGTGGCGTCCGAAGTGGTGCGTGGCCGCGCCCAGAGCCTGCAGGCCGGCGGCGGCCCGCACGGCCCCTACGGCAGCTACCCGGCAGGCCCGCTGAGCCGCGAGGACCAGCCCGGCCCCGCCTATGCCGTGGACCCGGCCCACGCCGCACTGCTGGGCCCGCGCCTGGCCGCGGCGCTGGCCCATGCCCACCTCCTGGCCTACCACCCGCGCGACGCCAGCGCCGGGGCACTGCAGGCGCTGCAGCAGGCGGGCTGGAGCGAGACGGACATCGTCATCCTGTCCCAGCTGGCGTCCTTCCTGTCCTTCCAGATCCGCGTGGTGGCGGGGCTGCGCGTGCTGGCTGCACGCCCCGCGCCCCAGGCAGCCCATCAACCCACCACCCTGCAAGCCCAGCCATGACCTCAACGAACTCCGCCGCTCCCCAGGTCTTCACCCAGGAACAACTCGACTGGCTGCCATGGATTGAGCCGCTGGAAGAAAGCGAGCTGACCGAACGCCACCATGCAGGCCTGGTCGATGCCTCACGCGCGCAGTCGCCCTACTTCCGCCTGCTGGCGCGCGACCCCGACACGCTGGGCGCACGCACGCGCACCGACAAGGACATCTTCTACAACCCCGACGCCGGCCTGCCGCGCGCCGAGCGCGAGCTGGCCGCTGCGGCCACCTCGCGCGCCAATGGCTGCATCTACTGCGCCTCGGTCCATGCGCGCTTCGCCACGCACTTCTCGCGCCGGGGCGGCGACGTGCAGCGCCTGCTCGACGAAGGCCCGGGCACGGACCTGGGGCCGCGCTGGAATGCCATCGTCACGGCGGCCGTGGCGCTGACCCAGACGCCGCCTGCGCTGGAGCCCGCCCACATCGATGCGCTGCGCACCGCAGGCCTGGACAATGCCGCCATCTCCGATGTGCTGCACGGCACGGCCTTCTTCAACTGGGCCAACCGGCTCATGCTGTCGCTGGGCGAGCCACGGACCACGGCTTGAGGGCGCCCGCCCTCACCACAGCCCCAGCAGCTTCCACCAGACACTGCCGACCACGGCAAAGATCAGCAGCTCGATCACGCACATGGCCGCCCCCACGCGCCACCAGTTGCCCAGCGTGACATAGCCGCTGCCGAAGATGATGGGCGAAGTGCCGGTGGCGTAGTGGGTCAGCGTCATCATGATGGCCGAGCCGGCCGTCATCATCAGCATGAAGGGCACGACATAGTCGGCCGGAATCAGCTGCGCACCCACGGTCAGGAAGGCCAGCATCATCGCGCTGATGTGGGCCGTGGTGCTGGCGAACAGGTAGTGCGAGAACACGAACACGCCCACCAGGATGGCCGCCACCGGCAGCCAGTCCAGGCCGCTGGCGACGATGGCGTTCTTCATGCCCACGGCAAACCAGGACACCACGCCGAGCTTGTTGAGCTGCTCGGCCAGCATGACCAGGGCGCCGAACCATACCAGGGTATCCCAGGCGCTTTTCTCGGACAGCACGTCATCCCAGTCGATGGTGCCCGTGATGATCAGCACGAACAGGCCCAGGAAGGCGACCACCGTGGGGTCCAGCACGAAGGCCGGGCCGAACAGCATCTGCGGTACGTTGGCCCACAGCAGCAGCATCAGGCCGAAGGTGCCCAGCATCACGCGCTCCTTGCCCGACAGCGGCCCCATGCGCGCCATCTCGCTGCGGGCGTACTCCACGGCATTGGGCGTGGCCTTGAGCTCGGGCGGCGACAGCAGGTAGATCACCAGCGGCATCAGCAGCAGGCACAGCAGGCCCGGCAGCAGCATGTACAGCGCCCAGGTGGTCCAGCTCAGGTGCAGGGCCTGGCCCGTGGCCTTGGCCACGAAATCCACCACCAGCGGGTTGGGCGCGGTGGCGGTCAGGAACATGGCCGAGGTGATGGGATTGGCGTGGTAGTTGACCAGGGCCAGGTAGGTGCCCACCTTGCCTTGCGTGCCCTTGGCCGGGTCCGACTCGAAGGCATTGGCGATGGACTTCATGATCGGGTGAACGATGCCGCCGCCGCGCGCCGTGTTGCTGGGGGTGAACGGAGCCAGCACCAGCTCGCAGATCGCCAGGCCGTAGCCGATGCCGATGGTGCGCTTGCCCAGCAGGGCGATGAACATCAGGCCGATGCGGCTGCCCAGCCCCGTCTTCTTGAGGCCGCGCGAGATCAGGATGGCTACCACGATCAGCCAGATCAGCGGGCTGGAAAAGCTGCTCAGCGCATCGGTGATGGCACCCTTGGACGAGCCGGAGGTGACCTGGGACAGCGAGACGATGACGATGGCCATCAAGGCCATCACGCCAATGGGCATGACCTTGAGGATGATGGCCACGATGGTGGTCAGGAAAATGGCGACCAGCTGCCAGCCCTTGGGCGTCAGCCCCTCGGGCACGGGCATCAGCAGCAGGCCGAACAGCACGGCGGTGGCAATCAGTGCCGGCACCAGCCGGAACGGCACGGCCGCCTTGAAATAGCGGAACAGCGAGGCGATCTTCTCGAGCATGTGGATCCTTTGCGTTGCCGGAGCGGCGCCGAGAGAGCATGGCCTGCCGGGAGCAAAAGCCCACCAGCCTGCACGGGCACTGGCGGCCGCGCCGCATGACTGACATCATGATGCAGTGCAGCATGAGCCCGGCTTCCAGCGGGCGCCTGCGCCACCGAAGTTTGACAGGCATCAAGGCCGGGCCAGTAAACCTGGCGACCCAGGCCACCGAGCCCCGCTCACATGACAGCATCCCCAGACCGGGTGCCTTTCGCCCCGGTGTACCCATGCAGTGAAAAAAGGAGAAAAGCCGACATGCCAGCCAACCGATTCTTGCCCGAGGAATGGGAATGCCGGCTCCAGGAAATCGACCTGGAGATCGCCCGCCACGCCGTCATCTGCAAGATCCCGCTGCTGCAGGCCGGTGTGGTGGAGCGCGTGCTGGCCAATGACGCCAGCGTCTGCGGCGCCGAGCACGAGGCCGCATTCAAGACCCTGCGCGGCCTTCTGTACATGCACTACACCGAGCTGCTGCACATCAGCGAAGTGCTCAGCCCCGAGGTCGCCCAGGAAATCGCCCACCGCGTGCGCCTGCGGCTGGGCCAGCGCATCGGCAACCAGCTGGGCGGCTGATGCCGGGCTGTCCGCCTGGCCTTTGCCCTGGCGCGAGGGCATGAAAAAAGGGCTACGACAGTGTCGTAGCCCTTTTCAATTTGGTTGCGCGAGAAGGATTTGAACCTCCGACCTTTGGGTTATGAGCCCAACGAGCTACCAGACTGCTCCATCGCGCGGTATTCCAAAATTATAGCAGATTATTCAGCTGCCTTGGCTTCGGCGGCGCCTTCTTCAGCGCGCTCGACCAGTTCCACGAAGGCCATGGGGGCGTTGTCGCCCACGCGGAAGCCCATCTTCAGGATACGGGTGTAGCCACCAGGACGCTTGGCGAAGCGGGGGCCCAGCTCGTTGAAGAGCTTGGTCACGCTGTCGCGGTCGCGCAGGCGGTCGAATGCCAGGCGGCGGTTGGCAACGGTATCGACCTTGGCCAGGGTGATCATGGGCTCGATCACGCGGCGCAGTTCCTTGGCCTTGGGAACGGTGGTCTTGATGGCTTCGTGCTCGATGAGCGAATTCATCATGTTCTTCAGCATCGCCAGGCGGTGCGAAGAGGTGCGATTGAGTTTGCGGAGGCCGTGACCGTGACGCATGGTGCTTTATTCCTAAAATATGTAATTAGGGCTTGCGCAAACAAGGATGCAAGCCTGGACCCGTTACCGGATCTGCAGCTTGCCTCAACCGAATTTGCGCAAGTTGTTGATTAATTCGTGCAGCCGTATCAGGTACTGCCCGAGGCACTGAGGCTCTCCAAAAAGGAGAGCCTGCAATTATAGTGCTTAGCGCTTTTCCAGGCCAGCAGGCGGCCAGTTCTCGAGCTTCATGCCCAGCGTCAGACCGCGGGAAGCCAGGACTTCCTTGATCTCGTTGAGCGACTTGCGACCCAGGTTGGGGGTCTTGAGCAGCTCGTTTTCGGTACGCTGGATCAGGTCGCCGATGTAGTAGATGTTCTCTGCCTTGAGGCAGTTGGCCGAACGCACGGTGAGTTCCAGCTCGTCCACGGGACGCAGCAAGATGGGATCAAAGGCGGTTGCGGCACCACGGCCACCGGCCGGAGCATCGAAGACGCTGGCGATATCGCCGCCGTCCAGCTGAGCGAACACGGCGAGCTGTTCCACCAGGATCTTGGCGGATGCGCGCACGGCGTCCTCGGCAGTGATCGCACCATTGGTTTCGATCTCCACCACCAGCTTGTCGAGGTCGGTGCGTTGTTCAACGCGGGCCGATTCGACGGCGTAGCTCACGCGCTTGACGGGCGAGAACGAAGCGTCCAGCACAATGCGGCCGATCGACTTCGTGGACTCGTCGCCATAGCGGCGCACGTTGCCGGGCACATAGCCGCGGCCCTTCTCCACCTTGATCTGCATGTCCAGCTTGCCGCCTTGCGACAGGTTGGCGATGACATGATCAGGGTTGATGATTTCCACGTCGTGGGGCGTCTGGATGTCGCGCGCCGTCACGACGCCTTCGCCATCCTTGCGCAGCGAGAGCGTGACCTCATCGCGGTTGTGCAGCTTGAACACCACACCCTTGAGGTTCAGCAGGATGTTGACCACATCTTCCTGGACACCGTCGATGGACGAGTACTCGTGCAACACACCAGCAATCGTCACTTCCGTCGCTGCGTAACCCACCATGGACGAGAGCAGGACACGGCGCAGGGCGTTGCCCAGCGTATGGCCGTAGCCACGCTCAAACGGCTCCAGAACAACTTTGGCGCGATTGTGGCCAAGCTGCTCGACATTGATCGTCTTGGGCTTCAGCAAATTGGTTTGCATGCAGACTTCCTCTCAATACCCCCGGCTCGTTACACCGGTAAGGCTGGTGAAGCACCCCAGCGCGATGCCTCGCGGCTGGGGGACGGTTTTACAGAAATGTCGCTGCGCGGAATTAACGCGAGTACAACTCAACGATCAGGGATTCGTTGATGTCTGCACCGAACTCGTCGCGGTCAGGCGACTTCTTGAACGTGCCTTCAGCCTTGTCGGCAGACACTTCCACCCATGCGGGGAAACCGACTTGACCAGCCAGTTGCAGGGCTTCGACGATGCGGGCCTGCTTCTTGGACTTTTCACGCACGGCGACCACGTCACCCACCTTCACCATGTAGGAAGGGATGTTGACGGATTGGCCGTTGACCGTGATGGCCTTGTGCGACACCAGCTGACGCGCTTCCGAGCGGGTCGAGCCGAAGCCCATGCGGTACACCACGTTGTCCAGACGCGACTCCAGCAGCGACAGCAGATTGGCACCGGTGTTGCCCTTCTTCTTGTCGGCGGCTTCGAAGTAGCGGCGGAATTGCTTTTCCAGCACGCCGTACATGCGCTTGACCTTCTGCTTTTCACGCAGCTGCAGGCCGAAGTCGGAAGTACGCTGACCGGAAGTGCGGCCGTGCTGGCCGGGCTTGGTGTCGAACTTGGACTTGTCGGCGATCGAGCGACGTGCGCTCTTCAGGAACAGGTCAGTGCCTTCACGGCGGGAGAGTTTGGCCTTGGGGCCGATATAGCGTGCCACTTGATTTCCTTTGTGTCATCTGCCGTGCACAAGCACGGGAGCCGCCCGCGATGTTACACATCTGGGCGGCGGTGGGCTTGGTGAAAAAGCTTAGATACGACGGCGCTTTTGAGGGCGGCAGCCGTTGTGGGGAACCGGCGTCACGTCCGCGATGGAAGTGATGCGGATGCCCAGGGCGCCCAGGGCGCGAACCGAGGATTCACGGCCAGGACCGGGACCCTTGATTTCGACGTCCAGGTTCTTGATGCCCTGTTCGATGGCAGCACGACCAGCCACTTCCGAAGCCACCTGGGCAGCGAAGGGAGTCGACTTGCGCGAACCCTTGAAGCCCTGGCCACCCGACGAGGCCCACGACAGAGCGTTGCCTTGGCGGTCGGTGATGGTGATGATCGTGTTGTTGAACGAAGCGTGCACGTGGGCAATGCCGTCCGAAATGTTCTTACGGACTTTCTTGCGAACGCGCTGTGCAGCGTTGTTTGCGGGAGACTTAGCCATAGTGATCTTTCAATCTCTTTATTTCTTCAAAGCCGCGGCACCCTTGCGCGGACCCTTGCGGGTACGTGCATTCGTGCGGGTACGTTGACCACGCATGGGCAGGCCACGACGATGACGGAAACCGCGATAGCAACCGATGTCCATCAAACGCTTGATGTTCATCGTTGTTTCGCGACGCAGATCACCTTCCAGAGTCAGGGAAGTCAGCTGATCACGGATCTTTTCCAGATCACCGTCAGTCAGTTCCTTGATTTTCTTGGAATATGCGATGCCAGCGGCTTCGCAGATCTTGCGTGCAGTGGTGCGACCGATCCCATAGATAGCGGTCAGGCCGATTTCAGCGTGCTGATGCGGCGGGATGTTAATGCCAGCGATACGTGCCATTATTCGTCCTCAAACTTTCCTATCAACCCTGGCGCTGCTTGTGGCGCTGGTCCGTGCAGATCACTCGCACCACACCTTTGCGGCGGATGATCTTGCAGTTACGGCAGATTTTTTTGACCGAAGCCGAAACTCTCATTTCATTCTCCTAAAACTCTACATCCGTTACGGCCTATCGACCGGGAAACATGCCCGCGATGGATAGATCGAGTGGGCGTCTACTAACTCTTACTGGACCCGCCGGCACCGCCGGCCAGGCCCATCACTTAGTTCAATTGCCAAGTGTCGCTTTGAAGTTCGCCTTTTTGAGGAGCGATTCGTACTGTTGCGACATCATGTAGTTCTGCACCTGGGCCATGAAGTCCATGGTCACCACCACAATAATCAGCAGTGATGTGCCACCGAAGTAGAACGGAACGTTGTACTTCAGGATCAGGAACTCGGGCAACAAGCACACGAATGTGATGTACACCGCGCCAGCCAGGGTCAGGCGAACCAGGATCTTGTCAATGTAGCGGGCCGTCTGGTCACCGGGACGGATCCCGGGGATGAAGGCACCACTCTTCTTCAGGTTGTCGGCGGTTTCCCGGCTGTTGAACACCAGGGCCGTGTAGAAGAAGCAGAAGAAGATGATGGCAGTGGCGTAGAGCATCACATAGATCGGCTGACCGGGGGTCAGCGTGCTAGCAATGTCCTTCAGCCAGCGCATGGATTCCCCTGCACTGAACCAGTTCACAACGGTCGCCGGCAGCAAGATGATCGAGGAAGCGAAGATGGGAGGGATGACCCCCGCCATGTTCAGCTTCAGCGGCAAGTGCGAAGACTGGCCACCATACACCTTGTTACCCACCTGACGACGCGCATAGTTCACCAGGATCTTGCGTTGTCCCCGCTCGACAAACACGACGAAGTACGTCACGGCTGCCACCACGAGAACGATGAAGATCGCGGCCAGGATGCTCATGGCACCGGTGCGCACCAGCTCCAGCAGACCACCGATGGAGCTCGGCAGACCTGCGGCGATACCTCCAAAGATGAGGATCGAGATGCCGTTGCCCAGACCACGTTCCGTGATCTGTTCACCGAGCCACATCAGGAACATGGTGCCGGCCGTCAGGCTGACCACCGCCGTGAGGCGGAAGCCGAAGCCAGGGCTCAGAACCAGACCTGCGGAGCTTTCCAGAGCCACGGCAATTCCCAGGGACTGAAAAATCGCCAGGCCCAATGTGCCGTAGCGGGTGTACTGGGTGATCTTGCGACGACCCGATTCACCTTCCTTTTTCAGCTGCTCGAATGTAGGGACCACGTAGGTCATGAGCTGCATGATGATCGATGCCGAGATGTACGGCATGATCCCCAGTGCGAACACCGTGAAGCGCGAGAGCGCCCCACCCGAGAACATGTTGAACAGATTGAGAATGCCGCCCTGCTGGCCATTGAACAGCTGCTGCAGCTGCGCTGGATCGATGCCCGGCACGGGGATATGAGCCCCGATCCGGTAAACGACCAGCGCGAGCAACAGAAAAACCAGACGGCGGCGAAGATCGCCGAATTTTCCGGTTTTTGCAATTTGAGCTGCGCTAGTAGCCACGGATGTCTTCTTTCAGATCATTAATCAGGCGATGCTGCCACCGGCAGCTTCGATGGCAGCCTTGGCGCCGGCGGTAGCGCCGATGCCGTTGAGCTTGACAGCCTTGCTGATTTCACCGCTCTTGATGATCTTGACCACCTTTGCGATTTCACCAACCAGACCGGCTTGCTTCAGAGCTGCCAGATCGACTTCGGCCAGGCCCAGCTGTTCCAGAGCGGACAGGGTCACTTCTGCATTGAACTTCAGCAGATGCGACTTGAAGCCACGCTTGGGCAGACGGCGCTGCAGAGGCATTTGACCGCCTTCGAAGCCCACCTTGTGGTAGCCACCCGAACGCGACTTCTGACCCTTGTGACCACGGCCGGCAGTCTTGCCCAGGCCGGAGCCGATGCCGCGACCGACACGGCGCTTGGCGTGCTTGGAGCCCTCTGCAGGCTTGATGCTATTGAGTTCCATCATCAATCCTTTCAGAGAACTTTGACCAGGTAGCTGATCTTGTTGATCATGCCGCGCACGGCAGGCGTGTCCTGCAGTTCGCTGATGCTGTTCAGCTTGCGCAGGCCCAGGCCACGGACGGTGGCGCGGTGCGATTCCTTGGTGCCAATGGGGCTGCGCACCAGTTGCACCTTCACGGTTTGTTGCGTTGTCATGTGATTGACTCCGATCAGGCGGTGAAGATGTCTTCAACCGACTTGCCGCGCTTGGCTGCCACTTCCGAAGGGGTCGTGGAGTGCTTCAGAGCGTCAAAAGTCGCGCGGACCATGTTGTAGGGATTCGACGAACCATGGCTCTTGGCCACGATGTCGGTGATGCCCAGCACTTCGAAAACGGCGCGCATCGGGCCGCCGGCGATGATGCCGGTACCCTTGGGAGCGGGGTTCAGCATCACGGATGCTGCGCCATGCTGACCCATCACGGTGTGATGGATCGTGCCGTGCTTCAAAGACACCTTGATCATGTTGCGACGGGATTCTTCCATCGCCTTTTGCACGGCTGCAGGCACTTCCTTCGACTTGCCCTTGCCCATGCCAACGCGGCCATCACCATCGCCAACCACGGTCAGTGCAGCGAAGCCGAGGATACGACCGCCCTTCACAACCTTGGTGACGCGGTTCACCGCGATCATTTTTTCGCGCAGACCGTCGTCACGACCTTCGTCTTGCACCTTGGGAGAAAACTTTGCCATTTCTATCCGCTCCGCTTAGAACTGCAGGCCGGCTTCACGAGCGGCTTCTGCCAAAGCCTTCACGCGGCCGTGGTATGCGAAACCAGCGCGATCGAAAGCCACTTTCTCCACGCCGGCAGCCTTCGCCTTCTCGGCAATGCGCTTGCCAATCAGCGTAGCGGCAGCCACGTTGCCACCCTTGCCGATGGCGCCCAGTTGGGTGCGCACTTCGGCTTCGGCGGTGGAGGCCGAAGCCAGCACCTTGGTGCCGTCTTCCGACACCACGCTTGCGTAGATGTGGAGGTTCGTACGGTTCACGCTCAGACGTGCCACGCCTTGCTGTGCAATGCGGATGCGGGTCTGGCGGGCACGACGGAGACGCTGCTCTTTCTTGGTCAACATAATGCAGCTCCTTACTTCTTCTTGGTCTCTTTGATCACGACCTTCTCATCCGAGTAACGGATGCCCTTGCCCTTGTAGGGCTCGGGAGGACGAACGGCACGGATCTCAGCAGCCATTTGGCCAACGGCCTGGCGGTCAGCACCCTTGACCAAGATTTCGGTCGGTGTGGGGGTGGTGACAGTGATGCCGGCCGGCATTTCGAAGTTCACCGGGTGCGAAAAGCCGATCGCCAGGTTCAGCTTGGAGCCCGAGGCCGAAGCCTTGAAACCCACGCCAACCAGCGACAGCTTCTTCTCGAAGCCCTTGCTCACGCCCACCACCATGTTGTTCACCAGCTGACGCATGGTGCCGCTCATGGCGTTGGCTTCGCGCGAGTCATTGACGGGCTCGAAAGACAGCTTGCCTTCGTTGTTGGAGATCTTCACCAGAACGTTCTGGGCTTGCGACAGCGTGCCGCCGGTGCCCTTCACATTGATCTGGTCGTCTTTGATGGACACATCCACGCCTGCGGGGATGGCCACGGGAGTCTTTGCTACGCGAGACATTTCAGTATTTCTCCTTAATGTCCGTTAGGCCACGTAGCACAGCACTTCGCCGCCCACGCCAGTGGCGCGTGCCTTGCGATCCGTCATCACGCCCTTGGGAGTGGTGACGATGGCAACGCCCATACCGTTCATGACCTGGGGGATTGCGTCACGGCCCTTGTACACGCGCAGGCCGGGACGGCTCACGCGCTCGATGCGCTCGATCACCGGACGGCCGGCGTAGTACTTCAGGGTAATTTCGAGTTCGGACTTGCCAGCGTCGGTCTTCACTTGGAAGCCGTCGATGTAGCCTTCATCCTTCAGCACCTGGGCGATTGCAACCTTGACCTTGGAGGAAGGAGCCGTCACGGTGGTCTTGGAGACCATTTGTGCATTGCGGATGCGGGTCAGCAAGTCAGCGATGGGATCACTCATGCTCATGTTTAATCTCTCCTGCTTGCTTACCAGCTGGCCTTGGTGACACCGGGGATGTCGCCAGCGAAGGCCAGTTCACGGATCTTGGCGCGGCCCAGACCGAATTGACGGAAGGTGCCACGGGGACGACCCGTGATCTCGCAGCGGTTGCGCTGGCGAGTGGGGTTCGCGTTACGGGGCAGCTTCTGCAGGCCCAGGCGAGCGGCGTCGCGCTCTTCGTCGCTGCGCTTTGCGTCAGCGGCGATTGCCTTCAGTTCTGCGTATTTGGCAGCGTACTTGGCTGCCAGCTTTTCGCGCTTGAGTTCGCGCTGGATCAATGCAACTTTAGCCATGCGCCACCTCAGTTCTTGAAGGGGAAACGGAAAGCGGCGAGCAGTGCCTTGCACTCATCGTCGGTCCGAGCTGTCGTCGTGATGCTGATGTTCAGACCACGCAGAGCGTCCACCTTGTCGTACTCGATTTCGGGGAAGATGATCTGTTCCTTGACGCCGACGTTGTAGTTGCCGCGACCGTCGAAAGAACGGCCGGAGATACCACGGAAGTCACGCACGCGGGGCAGAGCCACGGTGACGAAACGGTCCAGGAATTCATACATCTGAACGCCACGCAGGGTCACCATGCAGCCAATGGCCTGGCCTTCACGGATCTTGAAGCCGGCGATAGCCTTCTTGGCCTTGGTCACCACGGGCTTCTGACCAGCAATCTTGGTCAGGTCAGCCACGGCGTTGTCCATCACCTTCTTGTCGGCCACGGCTTCGCTCACACCCATGTTCAGGGTGATCTTGGTCAGACGGGGCACTTCCATGGAGGAGGTGTAGCCGAACTTTTCCTTGAGTTCAGCCGCGATCTTTTCGCGATACAGTTTTTGCAGTCGTGCCATGTGTTACCCCTTAGGCCGCCTTGATTTCGGCGCCGCTGGACTTGAACACGCGAACGCGTGTGCCGTCGGCCTGCACCTTGATGCCCACGCGATCAGCCTTGCCGGTCGCTGCATTGAAGATGGCCACGTTGGATTGGTGGATAGGCATGGCCTTTTCCACGATACCGCCGGTGGTGCCCTTCATGGGGTTCGGCTTGACGTGCTTCTTCACCATGTTGATGCCATCGATCAACAGGTGGGAGTCGTCCTTGCGAGCCGAGACCACGCCTTGCTTGCCCTTGTCACGGCCGGTCAGCACGATGATTTGGTCGCCCTTGCGAATCTTGTTCATGGTGCTTCCTTTAGAGAACTTCAGGTGCCAGGGACACGATCTTCATGAACTTTTCGTTGCGCAGTTCACGAGTCACGGGGCCAAAGATGCGGGTGCCGATAGGCTCCAGCTTGGCGTTCAGCAGAACGGCGGCGTTGCCGTCGAACTTGACGAGCGAGCCATCAGCACGGCGAATACCCTTCGCCGTACGCACCACGACCGCGCTGTAGACCTCGCCTTTTTTGACGCGTCCACGCGGTGCAGCTTCCTTGATGGTCACCTTGATGATGTCACCAACACTCGCATAGCGACGATGAGAACCGCCCAGCACTTTGATGCACTGAACAGACTTCGCGCCGGTGTTGTCGGCAACCTCTAACCGAGATTCTGTTTGGATCATTTCAATATTCCCAACTTGCTCCAGCAAACACTCGACAGCCCCAGAGTCTTCTCAAGGGCCGCGAGCAGCCAGTCAGTCTTGGGCCCGTCGTCCACGCCGAAAACCATTTCTCGGCGCTTCCACTGGGCAGATAACTTCACGATTTTCACGTGAAGCATGGGATTGTCCCAGAAATTCCTTTGCGCGTCAAACCCTTAGCTGCCTTTTCCACCCTTGGCCGGCAGCGTTGCGCAACCCCCACAAGAGCGCTATCAACCCAGTAGCAAACTGGGCCTGCCGATGGCCGCACACCATCGGAAGCGCCCATAAAAAAGCCGAGCCTGGCGGGCTCGGCAAAGGGTGGCAGACTCAACGCAATCGTCTGCTGCGGGCTGGCCGCGCGTGCTACGGCGGCGCAGACATCGCAGCGGCTTGGGGCCACCGCGTTGGACTCGGGCACGGCCCTGGCCCTGCGGAAAACGGACTTTCAAGCGCTTTCTTCATCATTCCCCCTCCCTCGTCAGCCTTGTGCTGGCTGCTGTTCGCTGGCACCGCTACGAGATGCTATGGGCAGCATTCTGATTCATAAAAACAATCAAAGATAGATATCCATCAATTTTGACAATCTTTCCTTGGCTTGCATCTGCCTCCAAAAGCAAAACGCCCTGCAGTGCAGGGCGTTTTGCTTGAGAGGGACTTCAGCCGCAATCAGGCCGGCAGGTACTGGGCCGCCAGCGGCATGAAGTCCGCCAGGCCGGCGTCCTGCCCCAGCTCCTCCTGAAGGATGGCTGCCACGCGCGGGGCCACCTCGGCGGCCTTGCGCGCATCAAGGAACAGCAGGCGGCTGCGGCGCGCCAGCACGTCTTCCACGGTGCGCGCGTATTCGAAGCGCGCGGCAAAACGCACCATGGCTTCGTTCAGGCCGTCTGCCAGCCATTCGTCGTTGCCCGGCAACGCCTCCACCGCCGAGGCTTCCGTGCCATAGGAATGCAGGCCCTGGACTTGGTTCATGCGGTGGTGCACGGCGGATTCGGCCGGGGCACCGGCCAGCGGCAGGCGGGCCGTGACGCCGCCGGGCCGGTGCGGCAGGCGGCCGATGGCAAAGCACTCGGAGAGCACGTCTTCGGCCATGGCGCGGTAGGTGGTCCATTTGCCGCCCGTGACGGTGACCAGGCCGGTGCGGCTGGACATGACCGTGTGCTCGCGGCTGATCTTCTTGGTGTTCTCGCCGTCGTCGTCCTGGGGCTTGACCAGCGGGCGCAGGCCGACCCACATGCTGCGCACGTCGGCCAGCGTGGGCTGGCGCGTGAGGTAGCGTCCGGCCTCGGTGAGGATGAAGTCCAGCTCCTCGGGGAACGGCAGGGGCTCGCGCGCCAGGTCGTTGCGCGGCGTGTCGGTGGTGCCCAGGATGACCTTGCCCAGCCAGGGCACGGCAAAGAGCACGCGGCCATCGGCCGTCTTGGGCACGAGCAGGGCGTGATCGCTAGGCAGGAAGTCGCGGTCCACCACCACGTGCACGCCCTGGCTGGGCGCGACCATGGGCTTGACGGGTCGGCCCTGGGCCTCGGCATCCTGCTGGCGGAACAGGTCCACCCAGGGGCCGGTGGCGTTGACCACGCATTTGGCGCGCAGCGTGAAGCGCCGGCCCGATTCCGTGTCTTCGCAGACCAGGCCGGCGACCTTGCCGCCTTCGTGCAGCAGTTCAAGCGCGGGACAGTAGTTGACCAGCAGCGCGCCCTTGGCGGCGGCCGTGCGTGCCAGCGCCAGCGCCAGGCGGGCATCGTCGAACTGGCCGTCCCAGTATTTGACGCCGCCCTTGAGGCCTTGCTGGCGCACGGTGGGCAAACACTTGACCGTGCTGGAGCGCGAGAGGAATTCGGTGGCGCCCAGGCCTGCCTTGCCGGCCAGCGCGTCATACATCTTGAGGCCGATGCCGTAGAACGGCGTGTCCAGCAGCTTGTAGGACGGCATGACAAAGGCCAGCGGCTGCGCCAGGTGGGGCGCGTTGTGCAGCAGCGTGGTGCGCTCATGCAGCGCTTCCCGCACCAGGGCAATGTTGCCCTGGGCCAGGTAACGCACGCCACCATGGACCAGCTTGGTGGCACGCGAGGACGTGCCCTTGGCAAAGTCATGCGACTCCACCAGCACGACCTTGAACCCGCGCGCCGCCGCGTCCAGGGCCACGCCCAGGCCGGTGGCACCGCCGCCGATGATGGCCAGATCGTAGGTTTCAGGCTGGGCCAGGCGTTCCAGCAGGGCGGCGCGGCCGGTGGGCAGAGGGGAAGCAGCGAGGGACATGGATCTTCGACGAAGGAATGTGGGGCAAGTTAACAGGGCGCCATGTAGCCGCCATGTCAGCACCCGGGACGCCACGCCTGCGCCCAATGCGAAGGGGACGGAATCGGGTTTTCCGCTATTTTCGCTCGTTTTTGTATTTTTTTCTTCGCTATCTTTCGTTTCGTGTTTTTTGCAGTCAACGAATTTGGCGATAGGCCGGGAGACCAGCACAGCGCATGCCGTCCAAAACCGGCGCGACCCAACTCAGGGACGCCGAGCAAGGGCCGCCCCGCGGCGAGGGCGTCGTCCCCCTCCCTTGCGAAGCAAGTAGAGAGGGGGAAGGCGCGCAAGCGCCTCAGGGGGTGCTAACGCACCTTGCCGTTTTTCCAGGCATTGAGCAGCGTGTCATACGCAATCGTCTCGCCCTTGGGCTTTTCATTGGCCAGCTTCTTCCACGGCGCCTGCTTGTCGCTGAGCCACTTGGCCGGGTCACCCTTGGGGTTGAGCTTGGGAGCGCAGTGCGCCATGCCGGCACGCTGCAGGCGGGACATGACCTGGTCCATTTCCTCGGCCAGGTTGTCCATGGCGCCCTGGGGCGTCTTCTCGCCGGTGACGGCCTGGGCCACGTTCTTCCACCACAGCTGGGCCAGCTTGGGGTAGTCGGGCACGTTGTTGCCGGTGGGCGTCCAGGCCACGCGGGCGGGGCTGCGGTAGAACTCGACCAGGCCGCCGAGCTTGGGCGCCATGTCCGTCATGGCCTTGGAGCGGATGTCGCTTTCGCGGATGGGCGTCAGGCCGACGATGGTCTTCTTGAGGCTGGTGGTCTTGGCGGTGACGAACTGCGCGTAGAGCCAGGCGGCGGCCGTTCGGTTGGCGTCATGGTCCTTGAAGAAGGTCCAGCTGCCCACGTCCTGGTAGCCGTTTTGCATGCCGTCCTTCCAGTACGGGCCGTTGGGGCCGGGCGCCATGCGCCATTTGGGCGTGCCGTCGGCATTGACCACGGGCAGGCCGGGCTTGGTCATGTCGGCCGTGAAGGCGGTGTACCAGAAGATCTGCTGCGCGATATGGCCCTGGGCCGGCACGGGGCCGGACTCGCCGAAGGTCATGCCCATGGCTTCCTTGGGCGCGTATTTCTTCATCCAGTCCACGTACTTGGTGAGCGCGAACACGGCGGCCGGCGAGTTGGTGGCGCCCCCGCGCGAGACCGAGGCGCCCACGGGCGTGCACTTGTCGTCGGCCACGCGGATGCCCCATTCATCGACGGGCATGCCGTTGGGAATGCCCTTGTCGGCCGCGCCGGCCATGGACAGCCAGGCATCGGTGAAACGCCAACCCAGCGACGGGTCCTTCTTGCCGTAGTCCATGTGGCCGTAGATGGGCTTGCCGTCGATCTGCTTGACGTCGTTGGTGAAGAACTCGGCGATGTCCTCGTAGGCGCTCCAGTTCAGCGGCACGCCCAGCTCGTAGCCGTACTTGGCCTTGAACTTGTCCTTGAGGTCCTTGCGCTCGAAGAGGTCGGCGCGGAACCAGTAGAGGTTGGCGAACTGCTGGTCTGGCAGCTGGTAGAGCTTGCCGTCGGGCGCGGTGGTGAAGCTGGTGCCGATGAAGTCCTTGATGTCCAGGCCCGGATTGGTGAAGTCCTTGCCGGCGCCGGCCATGTAGTCGGTCAGGCTCATGATGCGGCCGTAGCGGTAGTGCGTGCCGATCAGGTCGGAGTCGGAGATCCAGCCGTCATAGATGGACTTGCCCGACTGCATCGAGGTCTGCAGCTTCTCGACCACGTCGCCTTCCTGGATCAGGTCGTGCTTGACGGTGATGCCCGTGATCTCGGTGAAGGCCTTGGCCAGCGTCTTGCTCTCGTACTCGTGCGTGGTGATGGTCTCGGAGACCACGGCGATCTCTTTGACGCCCTTGGCCTGCAGCTTCTTGGCCGCCTCGATGAACCACTTCATCTCGGCCATCTGCTGGTCCTTGGACAGCGTGCTGGGCTGGAACTCCGCGTCGATCCACTTCTTGGCTTCCGCCTCTCCGGCCCAGGACGCCTGCCCCGCCGCCAGCAGGGCCGCCGCGAGGGCGATGGTATGAAGTCGTTGTTTCATCTGCCGTCTCCTAGATTCTTGCTGTCTCCCCGACATGCACATGCACCAGCGGGCCCCGGGGGAGCTTCGGGCCCGGCTGTCGATAAATGGAATGAAGTGATCAGCCTTTGCGCATCACGACGGCCAGCACGAGCATGGACAGCACCAGGCTGATCCACACCGAAGGCTCGGCCTCCAGCGAGAACCACTGCACCATCCTCTCGCCCAGGCCCACCCAGGCCAGATTGACATAGGCCGCCAGCAGCAGCCCGATGAATAGCCGGTCCCCGCGCGTCGTCGCCATCGGCAGCCAGCCCTTGCGCATCACGGTCGGGCTGCGCAGTTCCCACAGCGTCATGCCCACCAGCATCAGCACGATGCAACTGAAGAACACCGCCACCGGCAGCGTCCAGGCCATCCAGGAAAACATTGACGAGTCCTTTCAGAAATCCAGCATCAATACCGCAGCTTCTCGAAACCGGCAGAGCCCAGCCCAGGGACACCGAGGAAGGGCCTACGCCGGCCGCGCCGCCCCGCCCCGAAGGTGTCGTCCCC